>JAMCWR010000062.1 GCA_023480665.1 Gammaproteobacteria bacterium | reverse complement strand
GGTTCAATCCCGTCCCGGGGAGCCAGATTAAATTAATTCACATGTCTAAAATAGTAGCTCAGTGGTAGAGTCCTGCGGAGCAGGATTAATCACTTGGTCGGCGGTTCAATCCCGTCCCGGGGAGCCAGATTAAATTAATTCACATGTCTAAAATAGTAGCTCAGTGGTAGAGTCCTGCGGAGCAGGATTAATCACTTGGTCGGCGGTTCAATCCCGTCCCGGGGAGCCAATTTAAATTAACTTTCATGTCTACGTACTACACTTATTTAGCTCTTTCCGCAGATGCCTCCATTGGGGTAAAAATTCATCCATGTAGGCTATAAATCTTTCGTTGTGCTTGCGTTCTAGCAAATGTACCATCTCATGTATAAGTACATATTCTAAGCTTTCGATCGGCTTTTTTGCTAATTCGGTATTAATCCATATTCTTTTTGCTCTAGTGTTACATGTTCCCCACCTTGTTTTCATTGTTTTGATACGTAACTCAGCCACTTTCACCTTTATCTTTTTTTCTAGTTTTTCAATATACTGTGGTAGTAAATCTCTAAGTTGTTGTCTGTACCAGTTTTGTAATACTTCTTTTCTACGTTCCTTAGATGTGCCTTTACGAACATAAAGCTCAATGGAATCATGCTTTAAAATTACCTTTGGAATGGCATTATGTTCTATTACTTGCAACAAATACCTTTGCCCAAGATAGTGATGACTTTCATGCGTTTGATATTCTAAAGCTGTTTCTCTCTTTTGATTTCTAAGTTTTGTTTGTTGTTTCCTAATCCAACCAAGCTTTGAAATAATAAAACGGCGAATAGTTTCTAAGTTCACCCAGAATGGAGCGGAAATCCTTACGTTGCCGCAAGGTTTATGTACGCGCAAGTGTATATTCTTTATATTCTTGTGAATAACATCACAACGAATGTCGTTGAGCTCAATTGTATTGTTGTCACTAATATTCATTTTTTTAAGTCAATTCCGTGCCAGGCATCAGTAAATTCTAATTTGAAGTGCGACAGTTGTTACCAACCACTGAAATTACAATCTTTATTTTTAAAAACTGTGCGTATCCGATATAAGTCAAATGGTCTTGCTCTTCGAACTTAGAAACTTTTTTATATCAGCTATATATTTATCGTGTACGTCTATGCCCACAGAATGACCACTATGATAAATTTGCAAAATCGAATGTTTGATTTTTTTTGCCATGATTTTTGCGTTATGTGGAACAATAATCCAATCATGTGTGCCCGCTAAAATCAATGTTGGACATTTTATTTTAGATAATCTCGATTCATAATCAAATTCTCTTAAAAAACTCTTAAATCCCAAGTTTAATGCTTCGCGACAGACGAGGCCTGGCTTGAATGATGTATTGTGTTTTTCTTTCGCTGCTTTAAGCGAGTATAATGGTGCAAATTTTACGAAAAACTCATTTAGTTCGTGCTCATTAACGAAAGTACCTGACCATAATTTTTTAGCCAAAGTTATTTGCTCCTTGGTTCCAATCTCCTTTAATTTGCGCTTCGCATATGGCAGATAGCGATAGCTTGGCGCAGTTGATACCAAGATTAATTTTTTTACATGCTGTGGATATTTTAATACATACCCAATTGCTACCATGCCACCATATGAGGTTCCCAAAATAACAATTTTTTTATAACCTAATTGTCGGCGAATCTCTTCAACATCCTTAATATAATTATCCATCGTATAATCTTTAGTAGGATTTAAGCTTTTTTCGCTTGCACCGCAGCCACGTGGATCCATGTAAACTAAAGTTGCTATATCAGCTAATTCTGATGAACGTTTTACATCTGATGAATGATCAGCTCCTGGACCGCCAGGCAAAAGAAACACTACATCTTGTTTTTTGGCCTTCTCGTTTTTAGCAATTTCGACGTGTAATGTGGTTGCATTTGCTCCACGGCGTTTAGCAATTGCGATCTTTTTAATGCGAGTTTTTATTTTGCTTATATAGTTCATAAATAGTTGTTATAAAATAGTTCATCATGTGGAGCCAGAGTGTATAGGGGCGCTACCAATGACATGTTTTAAAAGTGCTTCAATTTCCCCAGTTTTTAATGGTTTATAAAAATAAAATCCTTGAAAAACGTTACAACCTAAATCAGCAAGGTAATCTACTTGGTTTTTATTTTCAACCCCTTCCGCTATAACTTCTAGATTTAAATCGCGCGCTATTTGCAAAATAGCCTGAATAATAGCGGTGTTTTTTGTATTTATAGGAATACTTCGAACAAATGATTGGTCGATTTTTATCGCGCTAATTGGGAATCGACTTAAGTAGCTAAGAGAAGAATAGCCGCTGCCAATGTCATCAAGCAAAAGTTTAATACCCAAAGATTGTATTTGCGATAAAACTTTCGCAATCAATTCGGGTTGTTGCACAAAAGCTGTTTCCGTAAGTTCAAATTCTAAATTTTTTGGGTTAATGCTAGTTTTATTAATAATCTCATTTGTTGTAGCAAAAAAATTGCGATGGACGAGTTGTTTGGGAGAGATATTAACCTTTAACTTTATAATGTTTTCTTTATTGCTAACGCCAAACCATTCTACATATTGTTTACATGCTGCTTCAAGAAGCAAATACCCTAAAGGAATAATCGAGCCATTTTCTTCGGCGATAGAAATAAAAACTTGCGGCATAATTAAACCAAATTTTGGATGTTGCCATCTCGCTAGCGCTTCAAGTCCTACAATCGAAGCTTGTTTTAATGCATAAATTGGCTGATAGCATAAAAAGATTTGTTTTTGTTCTATAGCTAAATTTAATTCAGTTTCGAGATTAAGTAATCCATAGTATTTATCATCAGTGGTAAAGTATTTATAATTATTTCTTCCGGAGTTTTTTACCGAGTATAAAGCAATATCAGCATTTTTATTTAAGTCTACAAAGTTATTGCCGGCAAATGGATATACAGCAATGCCAACGCTGCTAATTACATCAATATTGTGTTCGCTGATCTTATAATAGGTATCTAAATGTTTTTTTGCTGCATCAGCGACTTCACCTGCGGTAGCTGCGATAGCAATATTTTTTATAACCACAACAAATTCATCGCCACCCAATCTAGCAACGAAGTCTTTTGCAAAGAATTTTTTTAATTTAGAAGAAAATTCTTGAAGTAAAGAGTCGCCGATATGGTGTCCGTAGCTATCGTTGATTTTTTTGAAATAATCAATGTCAATATATAGCACAGCGAGCAAGCTGTTTGTTTTTTCCGCTTCATTAATGGCTTGTTTTAAGTAGTTTTCATAAAAACGGCGATTAGGTAATTCTGTAAGCACGTCATGAGTGGCTAAATATTCATAGCGCGCAACAGCTTGTTTCTGTGCGGTGATATCTTGCACAGAAGAGAACACATATGAATATCCTGTGTTTGAGGTAAAAACTACACTTCTAACGATTACATTCAATATTTTATTAGTAAGAGTTTTAGTTATAGCTTCAAAAGTGAAACCTTTTTTTCCGCTTATAATTGCAGCTGCTGCATTAAGCAACCCATCTCGCGAATTTACGCCGGCATCATATACATTTTCTACCTCGGCAAAAAATTCTTCTTTACTTTTGGCCTCGTACATGTCTAGTGTTGCTTGATTTACATTTATTACTTTTAATTTTTTTAAGAACTCTAATGGTAAGTGTGGATTATTTGTTAGGTACTGTTTTATATCGGTAATGCCACGTAATTGTAATTTTTTTAACTCAGCTTCTGTTTCTGATAAATCCTGTTCCCATAATGAGACGGGTGATTCATTAAAAATTTTATTATATTTATCTTCATTTAAATTATATTGCAGACAAAAAGCGCAGGACTCAGCAAGTTTTTCGGTTGCTGGCTTTAAAATAGTTATTAGATTTTGTAGGTCATGTTCTGTCTTTGATTGTAGCAAAAGTACTCCTACCTTCGTTAAAGGGAAAAGGTAATTGTGCCGATCTTTAATGGTTGGCATGCGTAATGGTTCAGTTAATAGATTATTAATTGCATAATTTAATAACTGATGTTTAGTTGCGTTATCTAAATTTTCTGATAGTTGTGTAGCTGCAGAAGGAAAGGAAAATAATTGAGGATTTTTACTATTGTCTGTATTAAAAAGACAAATATGTCCGCTAATGCAGTTTAATAGTTCTAAAGCTCCAGGAACAAATCCATATACAATTTTTTCTATACTATGTCCTTGATTGATTAGTAACAGCAGATCTAGTTGTGTTTTATATAAATGTAGATTCTGATCTTGAAGTCTTTCCATAGTATATCCTTATATGCATATGCGTGCCAGGCATCGACTGTTGCTGCTAAGCATTTGAAATCTTGATCTTTATTTTCAAAAACTATGCGTATCCGATATAACATAGTTTTTTTACATCTAAATTATATCTGATTATAATATTATCAAAATATCTTATGGAAAAGAAAAATGTTAAGATTTTATTTGATATTGGTTTTGAGTTTGTTTAGCCCTATTGGCCTAGCAGCTAACGCGGTAAACTTTAAAACTCAATCGAATTATTTCCCCAGTGAAACTTGGCGCATATCAACACCAGAGAAACAAGGCATAGATTCTGTTAGCCTTGCAAAAACTATTAATGAAATAATTGATAAGCACCTAGACATTCATAGTTTATTGATTATTCGCAATGGTTATATGGTATTAGATGCATATTTTTACCCATTTACACCAAACACTAAACATGATCTGGCTTCCGCTACAAAAAGTGTAACTTCAGCTCTTATTGGCATTGCGATTGATAAGAGATTTATAAAAAATACCAAGGAGAAAATGCTAGATTTCTTTCTAGATGAGCAAATTCAAAACTTAACTAAAGAAAAAGCCGCAATTACTATTCAGGATTTATTAACCATGCGATCTGGTCTACATTGTGATGATATTCATGGCGACATAACTTCAAACCAAATGCAGAGCAACCCAAATTGGCTTGCATTTGAGCTTAATCTTCCTATGGATTATCAACCAGGTACATTTGCTAGCTATAATAATGAAGGCGTATATTTACTTTCGGTTATTTTATCTAAAGCAACAAATTTAAGTGCGCTAAATTTTGCTCAAAAATATCTTTTTGCTCCACTTGGTGTAGCTGATGTTGCCTGGTCATATGATCCGCAAAATAGGTACAGTTTTGGCTGGAGTGAGCTAAGAATGACTCCGCATGATATGGCAAAATTTGCATATCTTTATTTGCATAATGGCGTTTGGAGAGGCAAACAGGTTATATCATCGCAATGGATAAAAGATTCAACGCAGCCACAAGTTAAAAACGTAGGACATGGCAAGGATAATTATGGCTATTTATGGTGGGTATCTGGCGATCCTAGTACTCCTGGATTATATTCTGCTAGAGGTCGGGGTGGGCAAGTTATTATTATTTGGCCTGAGAAAAATTTAATAGTTGTCATGACTGGTGCAACAAAAGTAGATCCTTTTGGCAATTATTTTAGCTGGAATATTTCTGATTGGTTAAAATCTGATAAGCCTCTTGCAGCAAACCAGAAAGGCAACCAGCTGCTTAAAGCTGCGTTAGTTAAAGCTCAAGCAATAAAACCTCAACCTGTCAAAACTAACAGAGCACCTAAAATAGCAAAATTGATTTCTGGAAAGATATTTGCTCTTCAAGGAGCTAAAGGCAATAAAATTAGTCTTACATTTCTGCCAGACAATAAAGTTATTTATAAAGAAATTTCACAAGTGGAAAATGAGTTCCATTTTAATACAAAAAATATCCCGCAAAAATATCAAGGAAGGTTTTGTATACCTGGTGTGATAAGTGGTTATTGGTCGGGAGATAACACATTTATTATTGATAATAATGAGATTGGCAATAATCGCGATTATCATATTGAAATTGCTTTTAATGAAAATGGTAAGGAAGTGCTAGTAAGAATTCAAGAAAAGACGGATAATTCACAAGAAATGTTTAAAGCTTATGTGATAGATAATGTTTAATAACAAATTTTGCTGGTTTGGTGAGATTGGCTAATGTTAAAATAAAAGCATTGAATAAGTGAATTGGAGAAATGATTTGAGTGATGCTGCCCTTAGAATTGATTATTCAGCTAATGATGCCGACAAAAAAATAGAATTAAGAATATTAAAGTATTTGCAACAAATGCTGCCAAAAGGGTTACTGGAAGATGTTCTCCCAGTTACACGCATTGGCAAAAAATGTCGTGAAGTTGTAGCGTTAGAGTTTAAAAACGAATTAGAAGCTCGAGTTTTCAAATCCAAAGTTGCAAACGCTACGCCGTATAATACATTCAATGAAGTAGTTTTAATTTGTCAGACAGCAACAATTATTCAATTGTGCAAAACAGATTCAAATAGCAAAAAGAAATGGAAAGAGGATTTTCAAAAAGAATATCAAGAAGAATGTAAAAAGGAATCTGCGGAAGAGCAAGCTCAAGAACAAAAAGGAAACAAGATGCGGTAGAGGTTCATCAAGTAAATTGATGACGGGCCGTTGTATACGATGATGAAAAGTTTCAGCTTAAGATTGGTCAAATACGTTAATAACTTATTATGGATTTGAGTGTACACTTGATAAGTGATTATAGTAACTGGAGGTGATATGAAAAAAATATTTATTATTGTTAGTTCAATCTGTTTGTTTTACTCGGCAATTTCGCTAGCTGGTACACCTTTCAATAAACAAATTACGATTGGCTATTACGCTTCTTGGGATGCATATAACGGTTTTCCTCCTGATAAAATTCCTGTGGCTAATTTAGATGTAATTAATTATGCATTTGGTACGATTGATAAGAATACCTGTGAGGTAAAACTACTTGATCCCAATATTGATGAAAAGAATTTTGCTGCGCTTCAAGTTTTAAAGAATAACAATCCTCACTTAAAGGTTCTTTATTCAGTTGGTGGTTGGAATAATTCCAATGGTTTTTATTATTGTACTCTGTTACCCGAGAAGACAAAAATCCTTGCAGACTCCATAAAGAAATTTTTGTTGAATCACCCTGTGTTGGACGGTGTTGATCTCGATTGGGAATTTCCAGTAGCCGGCGGTTGTAATTCAGCATATGAGACCTGTAGAGATGGCGGACAGCAACATGCTCCAGGAGATGGTGACCGTCAAGCTTTTGTAGATCTTGTTAAAAAAATTCGCACAGCAATTGGTGGCGATAAGTATTTAACCATTGCTGGTCCAGCGGTTGATGGAAAAACGGTAATGAATAGTAGTATCAATAATCTTGATTTAAAAAATATGATCCCATATTTAGATTTCATAAATATCATGGCTTATGACTATCATGGCGCATGGGAAACGAGGACTGGAAATTTGGCACCACTTTACCGTGATGCATATCACGGTGAAGATGCAGAACATTATAATATTGATGACGCAGTAAATGCCTATATTAAATATGGTGTTCCAGCGAATAAATTAGTTATGGGTTTTCCTTTGTATGGACTTGAATGGGCTAACGTAGCTGATGGGGGAACTCATGGGTTATATCAAACCGCGACAGTAATTCAAAACAACCATCCTCTTTACAAAGATATAAGAGCACGAGATTGGAATAACGTATTTCAAGATCCGCTCAGTAAATCCATGATGTATTTTAAAAATGGTATATTTACAACCTTTGATGGCCCGGAAACTCTTAAGGTAAAAAGCAGTTACATTAAAGATAAAAGATTATTGGGCACGATGTTTTGGGAGGTTAGTAATGATTCATGCGATAAAAATGCATTAATTTATCAGATGAGTAGTGCGCTTGGCCGTGCCGGTACGAAAACTTATGCTTGTCCACCTCCGGTACCAAATAATAAGTTACAGGTTACTATAAATGGCGCGACATGGCTTGATGCAATAACTATTATTGATGGCGCTAGTTATTATCCTTTGCAAAATGGAAAATATAAAGATCCTAATGCTTGGGGGCCAAAAGATGATATTGTCTTTGACCGAGATTCGGGATCAACGATTGCCAATCTTGAAGGTAAAACTGGATTGAAAGTGCAAATAACACGCTATGGGGTGGCGTCTAAGTGTAAAGATGGTAAAGGCGGAGCTTTTGATTTTACCAAATACACTCATATTCAAGTTAATGGTGATAATCTGGCATGCCAGGTTGATTAATTTGTAAGCTGCTTGATGCTCTAATTCAGCCCATTTAATCCTATCATATACGGATTTTTTTCTTTTCATATAATTTGGCCACGAAACTACTGAAACAATGTTGGCACATATTTTCGTACTGGTTTCCTAATATCCTCAAAATACTATTTCATTTTTTGATGATAACCTTCTGATATACATGACCATTAATTGTCGATAACCTTACCCATTAACCTAAAAGAACAATCGAAAAAATCTTTAAGTTGTAGTGTTTAAATCAGTCATAGCTATTCCAACTTTTTACTATCTCTTTCCCGTAACATCTTCGCATTCTTATTTGTTATTACTTTTCTGCCAGTTTTTGACTCTATGTCTTTGCGCGCATTACCCGCCACACTTCCACCTTCTCGCGCGACGATTTTGTTTTCCTCTAGATTCTTTGGTTCGCGCTTTGCGGAAATTTCTGTGGTTGCTGTTTCCGCTAGCATATTCAAAACTAATTCCAAATTTGTCATATTATCACGCAAGTTTTCTTTCTTGAGGTTTTTTAACTTCTTGTATGTTTTGGTAGTCATTCCTGTCCAGGCTTGGGTAATTTCATTAGTCAAAATAGCAAACTCCAAACCTTCCTTAACACCTCTATTTTCCCCCTCATCGGTAAGGGCCTTGCGTATTTCAATACTTTTTAATCGTTGGTTGACCCAATCAGGGCTGTATCCTTTTTGCAAATAGGTTTTAAGTGCACGGTTGATTGCCATTTCTGGGTCTGCAGTTTCTTCCAATCGCTCATAACCGATACGAGCTAGCCAAAGTTTGAAGGGTTCGGCGTTGGGTGAGGGGATAGATTGAATCAGTCGAAGCATTACTTCTGTATCTGCAACGTCAATAAGTCGCATTTTCCCATCTGGCGCCATCATCTTCAAAGCGTGACATTTTGTCACGGTTTCATTTCCGCCCTCTTTTAGCAATCTTTCCTTTAATTTTCTCCAGTAAGCAACTGGATCAACACTATTAGTTAGCACAGCTATAACATCGGAAATTGCAAAATACCAAAGCTCTTTTTCTTCATCCCATAGGCGACGTATTTGGTTTCCCTCAAAAATAGCGATGGCCTTATTTTTTGCTTGCTTTTTCATACTTACTCCAAATTAAAAACTATTTACTAATTGAACTAAGAAACTGAGTGCAACAAAAAACAAACCGAGATAACTAGTAAACTTGTATTTCTTCGCTTTTTTCTTTTCGTTCTCATCATCCATCTCTAAACACAAATAGGAATTACCATCTGGGTTAATTCTTGGCGGTAACCCGAAAAAGAAAATAAGTACTGTTCCAAATAAACCAAAAAGTGCGCTTCATAAGTTTAAATTTGATAATAAATTACAAATCATAGCCAATACTCCGCAGTTGCTTTTTAATCTCTTCATTCAACATCTTTTCTTGTGTCATCTGCTCGGATAGTGTTTTGGTTAACCCAGCAATTTTTTCTGCAAATGGAATTCCATCATCAACTTCGTCTGACGAATAATTCAAAAAGTAACCAAATGTTATCAGAAAAAAATCAAAGTCGGCAATTAATAAAGAATTTATAATTAACCTAAATTTTTAATCGCACATTCTATATTCTGCATAGCTTGTTTAGCTTCTTCGATGCTGCAAGTTCCTACTGAAAGACGAAACCAGGTAGAATCATGTGAGGCACCGAATGCATAAAATGGGATTAATGCAACGTGAGCGTATTCTAATAGAAACCCAAAAATATCATCTACTGTCTGAATAATTTTTCCGTCAGGTGTTTTTTTACCAAGCAAATTAAACTTAATTGATAAGTATATTGCTCCCTCAGGTTCAATAACGTCTACTGGATGTCCTTGGGTTTTGAGCTGAAGAAAACCTTGATAAAAAATATTTAAGCGTTGTAAAAGTTTAGCTTTAAGGTCAGTTAGGTAATGGTCGATTGCAGTGGGGTTATGCAGAAATTTTGTTAAAGCGAATTGTTCTGGTTTTGCAGCCCAAGCACCCAATGAGGCAAGGATCGCGCGCATTTTGCTAATAATTTCGCGAGGGCCTGCTGCCCAACCTATGCGCACACCTGTTGCAGCAAAACTTTTGGATATGCCATCAATAAACACTATGTAATCACGAATAGCTGGATTTAACTTTATGGGATTAGGATTAATTACATCTCCATAAATGAGCGAGCGGTATACCATGTCAAAAAGGACGTACAAAGGTTTTTGTTTTTGTCTTTGGCGAGTTTGATTTTCTTCAACAATTAAATCAATTATTTCGCGTAATTGTGTTTCTTTAAATACAGTACCAGCAGGATTTAATGGTGAGTTAAATGAGATTAAAGTTGCTGCAGCAAGATGAGGTTTCAATTCGTCGGCATTAGGCAAGAAATAGTTTTCAGCCTTGGTTTCGATGCTGATAGCTTTTGCTCCTGCTAGATGAATAAAGTTATAGTTATTCCAAGAAGGGACAATATTAATTATTTTTTCCTCAGGATCGGCAATAGTTCGAAATAAAATATAAATTAGCGGCCTAGAACCACTTGCTACAATAATTTCGTCAGCCTGGTAGGATAGGCCAGCGCTTTTTTCGAGATAAGCAGCAATAGCTTGACGTAATATTTCGATGCCGCCAATAAATGCATAATTAGTCTGTTTATCTTGATAAGCTTCAATAATAGCATTTTCTAATTCAAGTGGAATTGGGAATTGGTTCGGGTCAAAGTCGCCAAGTGTGAAATTATAAATTGTTTCGCCATTTTTAATGCGCGCATTAATTTTTTCTGCGATGGCGCTAGTAGCTAGAAAATTTAAATTATTAGCAATTTTTGAGATTTGTAGTGTCATGGGGTTATTATTTTTAATGATGTTACGCAATTTAGTACGAAATTCGCTATGGGTCAAATTCTCTGTACAGTAGCATCTCATTATGTTGACTAGCACGGCCAAAGCGGCGTAGGGTAGGAGAGCGTCAAGAAAAGCAATTAAGAATGATTGTGTCACACAAAACGTGATGTTTGTATATTAAAAAATACGCGAAGCGACAACAATTCTTAATTCATAATTTTTAATTATTCATTGCTTTTACAAATTCTTCTATTTGACCAATTGCGCCAATTCACTATAAGATAAGCAACTTATTATTAAAGGCCATTCCCTATGATGAAAACTATCACTCAAGCTTTAACTTTTGATGATGTACTCTTAGTTCCTGCGTATTCGCAAGTGTTACCAAAGGATGTCGATTTAAAAACTAATCTTACGCCAAAGGTTGCATTAAATATTCCTTTGGTTTCTGCAGCAATGGATACTGTAACGGAAGCAAGGCTTGCGATTGCACTTGCTGAAGAAGGTGGTATAGGAATTTTGCATAAAAATATGAGCATTAGTGAGCAGGCAGCGCAAGTTAAAATTGTTAAAAGATTTGAAAGCGGCATCGTACGCGATCCAATTACTGTTACGCCAAAAACCACAATCCGCGAAGTTTTTGCTTTAACTAAACAATATAATATTTCCGGCATGCCAGTAGTTGAAGAAAATAGATTAGTTGGGATTATCACCAATCGTGATGTGAGATTTGAAACTAATTTAGAGCAAATTGTCGAAAATTTAATGACACCGCAAAATAAATTGATAACCGCAAAAGAAGGTACATCGCGCGAAGCAATTATTCAACTGTTACACAAAAACCGCGTCGAAAAAGTGTTAATCACTGGCGATAATTGGCGATTGCTTGGCATGGTTACGGTAAAGGATATTTTAAAGGCTAAGCTTAAACCTCATGCTTGCCGCGATGAAGCAGGGAAATTAAGAGTGGCTGCTGCAGTTGGTACTAGTGATGAAACCAAGGAACGTGTAAGCAGCTTAATTCAAGCTGGAGTTGACGTTATTGTAGTTGATACTGCGCACGGGCATTCGCAAAAAGTGTTAGATTGTGTCAAGAAAATTAAAGGGGAGTATCCTGAGATTGAAATTATTGCGGGGAATGTTGCAACTGCAGAAGCTGCACTAGCATTGGTTGCTGCAGGTGCTTCGGCAATCAAAGTTGGTATTGGAGCTGGGTCGATTTGTACTACGCGCATTATTGCTGGAATCGGCGTGCCGCAAATTACGGCAATTTATAATGTAGCTCAAGCACTAAAGCATACTAATGTTCCCGTGATTGCTGATGGTGGCATTCGCTATTCAGGTGATGTGAGTAAAGCTATTGCAGTTGGTGCAAGCAGTGTGGTGATTGGTAGTTTATTTGCTGGAACAGAAGAAGCTCCCGGCGAATTTGAATTTTATCAAGGCAGACCATTTAAAACCTATCGTGGTATGGGATCGGTTGGTGCAATGTCATGTGCTCAAGGTTCTGCTGATCGTTATTTTCAAGAAGCAACTGGTAAGGCTGATAAATTAGTTCCTGAAGGAATTGAAGGGCGAGTTCCTTATAAAGGCAATTTGTCTGGAGTAGTATTTCAACTCTTAGGTGGGCTTCGCGCAAGCATGGGTTATACTGGTTGTGGTGATATTGTTACTTTGCGGCACGATGCTAAATTTGTTACTATTACTACCGCAGGTTTACGCGAAAGTCATGTGCACGATGTTACGATTACCAAAGAAGCGCCAAATTATTGGGTTGAGTGAAAAATATTTACTATGCAGCATAAAATTCTTATTTTAGATTTCGGTTCACAATATACGCAGTTAATTGCGCGTCGTGTTCGTGAGCTTGGTGTCTATTCTGAAATCGTTCCTTCTGATGTGTCTAATACCACTATTTTGCAGTTCGCGCCAAATGGGATAATTTTATCTGGCGGTCCGCAAAGTGTTACAACCAAAAGTTCGCTACGTGCGCCAGAAATTATTTTTCAACTTGGTTGCCCTGTGCTTGGTATATGCTATGGAATGCAAACTATGGCGACACAGCTTGGCGGCAAAGTTGCAGCAGATCAGAAACGTGAATATGGTTATGCCAAACTAAAGATTAATCCAATATCAAAATTGTTTGCTACTTTGCCGCAAACAATAGATGTATGGATGAGCCATGGTGATAAGGTAATAGTTTTACCAAAAGACTTTAAAACAAGCGCCAAAACACCTAATACTCCATATGCTGCGATGGAAGATCAAACACGTAATTTTTATGCAGTGCAGTTTCATCCTGAAGTAACGCATACTAAATTTGGGAAGAAAATTTTAAGCAATTTTGTGCATAAAATTTGTGGTTGTAAAAAACTTTGGACTACGCAAAACATTATTGCGAACGCTATTTTGCAATGCAAAACCAAAATTGGTTCTGCTAAAGTGATTTTAGGCTTGTCGGGTGGCGTGGATTCTGCAGTTACTGCGTTGTTATTGCAGCAAGCTATTGGTAAAAACTTAACCTGCGTATTTGTTGATACTGGATTATTGCGTTTGAATGAAGCTGATGAATTGATGCGGCTATTTGCGAAGCATTTTCGCTTAAAAATAATTCATGTGAATGCAGAACAGCAGTTTTTACGAGCATTAAAGCATGTTTCTGATCCAGAAGCTAAGCGCAAAATTATTGGGCGTGAGTTCATAAAAGTATTTGCTCGTACAGCGAAGAAGATTCAAGGAATTAAATATTTGGCACAAGGAACTATTTATCCTGATGTGATTGAATCCGCACAGAATAAATTAGGTAAATCTGCAGTGATTAAATCGCATCACAATGTTGGTGGTTTGCCTGATAAAATGCATCTTAAATTAATTGAACCTTTACGTGAGCTATTTAAAGACGAAGTGCGCCAAGTTGGATTACGTTTGGGATTAAACCATGATTTTCTTTACCGCCATCCTTTTCCTGGTCCAGGTTTAGGAGTGCGAATTATTGGTGAAATTAAAGCAGAATATATTCAGATTTTGCAACAGGCGGATCAAATATTTTTAGAAGAATTGTTTAAGGCAAATTTATACCGTAAAGTTAGTCAAGCATTTGCGGTATTTTTACCGGTCAAATCAGTTGGTGTGATGGGGGATCAAAGAAAACATGATTATGTTATTGCGCTTCGAACTGTTGAAACTTGCGACTTTATGACCGCAACCTGGGCCCCGCTACCACATAAATTTCTTGCTAATGTCGCTAATCGTATTGTTAATGAAGTACCTAGCATTTCACGAGTAGTTTATGACATCACAAGCAAACCTCCCGCGACGATTGAGTGGGAGTAGATGGGGTCAAATCTTGACAACCGACAACGAGATCTGATTTGTCCCCTAATTCTCATACTCATAGTTCGTTGTCGGTTGTCAAGATTTGACCCCTAACTCATGAATAACGTCGCGCAATTTTGCGGCTTGTTCAAACTCTAAATTATGCGCATGTTCATACATCTCTTTTTCCAGCTGCAAAATTTTCTTCGCTAGTTTTTCTGCTGGTAAATTAAGATATGCGGCATACTCGGGAGGAAGTTTTGTTTTAGGAGTGAGGTCTTTTTCAGTGCGTGCGCCTTCCATAATATCATGAATAGTTTTTTTAATTCCTGTTGGCGTAATGTGATGTTGCTTATTATATTCCAGTTGGATGTTGCGCCTGCGTTCCACTCAATCATTAATTCAAACTAGTGCGTGCGCCTTCCATAATATCATGAATAGTTTTTTTAATTCCTGTTGGCGTAATGTGATGTTGCTTATTATATTCCAGTTGGATGTTGCGCCTGCGTTCCATTTCGTTTATCGCAAAATGCATGGATTTAGTAATTGTATCTGCATACATTATTATTTTGCCATTGATATTACGCGCTGCGCGCCCACTAGTTTGAATTAATGATTGAGTGGAACGCAAAAAACCTTCTTTATCGGCATCTAAAATCGCTACAAGTGAAACCTCTGGTAAATCTAAACCTTCACGTAATAAATTTATTCCTACGAGGACATCAAATACTCCCAAGCGCAGATCACGCAATATTTCTACTCTTTCAACTGTGTCTATTTCTGAATGCAGATATCTGACTTTAATATTAAGATCTGCTAAATATTCGGTTAGATCTTCTGCCATACGTTTAGTTAAGGTAGTAACAAGCACTCTTTCTTTTACTGCAACTCTTTGCCTGATGTGAGAAAGCAGATCATCCACTTGAGTTTTAGCACTACGAATTTCAATTTCAGGATCAACTAAACCAGTAGGTCGAACTAAGAGCTCGACAACTGCATTAGCTCGATTTAATTCATAAGGTCTAGGTGTGGCAGAAACATAAATGGTTTGTGGTGAAATTTTTTCAAATTCAATAAATTTTAATGGGCGATTGTCCAAGGCTGAAGGTAAACGAAAACCATATTCGACCAAAGTAGTTTTGCGTGAACGATCTCCTTCATACATAGCTCCAATTTGCGGAACGGTGACATGCGATTCATCGATAATTAATAAGCCATCTTTGGGTAAATAATCCATTAAAGTTGGCGGTGGTTCACCAGGTTTTCTTCCAGAAAGAAAACGCGAATAATTTTCAATGCCGCTGCAATATCCAATTTCCAACATCATTTCGATGTCATATTCAGTACGTTCTTTTAAACGTTGCGCTTCAACTAATTTGTTTTGTTGATAGAATTCATTTAAGCGTTCGCGAAGTTCTATTTTTATCGCATCAATTGCAGATAATACGGTGTGGCGTTCAGTTACATAATGCGTTTTAGGAAAAATAGTAGTGCGCAGCAATTTACGGATTAATTTTCCAGTTAATGGGTCAAGCGAAGATATAGTTTCAACTTTTTCATCAAAGCACTCGATGCGAATGGCTTCTTCTTCAGAGTCTGCGGGAAATATATCAATTACGTCTCCACGCACGCGATAGGTGCCTCGTTGTAATTCAAGATCATTGCGGGTGTATTGCATTTCGGCTAGACGCCTGAGGAGGCTGCGTTGCTCAATTTTATCTCCAATAACCAAATGTAACACCATTTTGTGATATGAAACTGGATCGCCTAAACCATAAATTGCAGAAACAGTTGCAACAATAATTGTGTCGCGTCTTTCAATTATTGCTTTGGTAGCAGATAAACGCATTTGTTCGATGTGTTCGTTAATCGCAGCATCTTTTTCGATATAAGTATTGGTGGCAGGAAGATAGGCTTCGGGCTGATAATAGTCGTAATAAGAAACAAAATATTCCACTGCATTGTTTGGAAAGAAACTTTTCATTTCGCCATAAAGTTGCGCAGCTAAAGTTTTATTATGCGCAATAATCAGGGCAGGGCGGTTAACTTTAGCGATAACGTTGGCCATGGTAAAAGTTTTACCACAACCTGTTACTCCTAGAAGTACTTGGTTAGCAAAACCTTTGTTTAAGCCAGCAATTAAATTAGCAATCGCTTCAGGTTGTTCGCCTGCAGGTTTAAAAGCTGAATGTAATGCAAATTGGTTCATCATGTTGGTGCCAGGCATAGATAGTTTTAATAATTATGTTGATTATATTACATTTTTTTAAAAAAACTATCCGTATCCGATATAACATAGTTGAAGTTAGTGAAGTTAACAAAAACTAGTAATTTCAACTGTGTTATGTCGGATACGCACTGTTTTGCAAAAAAAATATAGTGTTATTAATTGCTTAGACAAAACTATCGGTGCCTGGCACCGGTTTATCTTTTATATAGGATTAGAATATGTCACAATATGAAAACTAACTTTCCATGGAGGAATAATTATGAATGATTCAAATCAAGTTAATCTACAAATCGTTTTCTATAGCATGTATGGTCATATCTATAAAATGGCGAAAGCTGTTATGGAAGGAGCAAAACAAGTTTCTGGTGTAGAAGTTTCTATATTCAAAGTTCCTGAATTAGTGCCAGAAGAGGTCTTAATTAAAAGTGGTGCCAAAGCTCTACAGGAACCTTTCAAAGATATTCCAATAGCAAAAGTATCCCAATTAGCTGATGCTGATGCGATTATTTTTGGCTCGCCGACTCGCTTTGGTAATATGTGTGCACAAATGCGTAATTTTCTTGATCAAACTGGTGATCTTTGGGCTAAGGGCGCTTTGATTGGAAAAGTTGGCAGTGTGTTTTCAAGCAGTGCAACACAGCATGGCGGGCAAGAAACTACAATAACTAGCTTCCACTCTACATTGCTGCATCATGGGATGCTGATTGCTGGTGTTCCGTATTCAGCAACAGGTCTTACCAACATGAAAGAGATCACTGGTGGTACTCCCTATGGTGCAACTACTTTAGCTGGTGTTGATGGTAAAAGAGAACCCTCAGCAAATGAGCTAGAGATCGCCCGGTTTCAGGGTAAGCATGTTGCGGAAATTGCAAAATTAATAAAAGCCGGAAAAAAATAGCGGCGTAAGACATAAACAGTTTTCTTAAAAAAACTTATTAGGAAATAGCTACTAATTTCAACTACCTCACCTCGGATACGGATAGTTTTACAAAAAAAATATTGTAGTATCACATGGTTATGTAAACCTATCCGTGTCTGACACCGCTAGCTTTGACACCGCTAGCTTTTCAGCTTTTTTTTGTGGTTCTTGGCACAAAAACTAATTTACTAGCGCTTGCGGATGATAACGCCGGAATCGCTTTGGGGGCTCTTTTTTCATCGTTAGAACCAGTCTGAGGGCGAAAAACATAGTGAGCATTAGGTTCTGTCTTAATTGCAGTAGAGTGCGGCGCGGCAGTTTCAGCTTTATGAAGGGCTAGGTTAGCATTGACTATGGCTGAGGGCCTCAAATCTAGTGCGGGTTTTCTTTGATGAGGATGGACTTGATGATGATGTTTTTGATCTGAGCCTGAGCCTGATTTAGCTGCTGGTTGAGTCGTGGCAACAGAAGAGGACATGGCCGGCGCTGTGCTAGAGGTTCTTTTTGATTCGGTTCCTGTTGGCGGGACAAAATTTGGAAGCCTATGGTTTTCTTCGAGAACTCTAACGGTTTCTGGTCCAGCTGCTTTTTCTAAATGTGACTCTAGTCCGAGATACTGTATTAATGCTATGTCAGCTAACCATTTTTTTATGTACGCATTTCCTGGAACATTTAGCCAACATATATGTTCATTTTCTTATATATGTAGCTTAATTTTAAACGTTTTAATATCTCCGGATGAAAAACATCTGTAACTGCAGACGGTGGTTTGGCTAACTTGCTTATAATGGCTTGTGTTGCGAGGATTTGGCTAAAGCGTCTTCTCTTTTCTGAGTCTGGTGCTGATGCCGCGGACTCTTGCAGCATTTCTATGTAGTCAAGGGCAACTATGAGTGATAATTCCAAATAACCATTTTTTATTTTCTCGTATTCGGCTTTTGCTTCATCGCTTTTTAGTTCACTAATTGTTTCGTTAAGTTGGGTAATTTTCTCAGCGAAATGTTTTATTTTATCGAATTGTTTCTGTTCTGCATTTTGTGCTTTTTGTTCGGTGGTCATAAAATACCTCAGTTGTTTGATTAATATCTCATTTATAATTATATACTATTTTATAGAAATCAAAATATAAAACTTTTTATTTCTTTTCTTTTGAAATTAGCAAAAGATTTGTTATCATGCATTTTTTATTATAGTTATAGGCACGTAGCTCAGGGGTAGAGCACCACCTTGACATGGTGGGGGTCGGTGGTTCGAAACCACTCGTGCCTACCATTCAAAACATAAAAAATAATCATATGGTCACAATTACTCTTCCTGATGGCAAAAAAATAGAATTTGCAAAGCCTATTACTGTTCAAGAAATAGCAGCTAATATTGGCTCTCGACTTTCTCAAGCTACAGTTGCTGGCAAAGTTGATGACCTATTAGTTGATGCTTCTTATCTTGTTCAACATGATGCAACTGTAAAAATCATAACTGCAAAAGATCCCGAAGGACTAACTATTATTCGTCACTCTACTGCTCATCTTTTAGCCCAAGCAGTGAAAGAGCTATTTCCTGAAGCCGAACCGACCATTGGTCCAGTAATAGAAGATGGATTCTACTATGATTTTTATTATCCTAAAGGCTTTACAGAAAAAGATTTAGCAACTATCCAAGCCAAAATGCATGAGCTTGCAAAACAGAATTTTACTATATTGCATGAAGATAAAAGCAAGAGTGATGCTATTAACTTTTTTATTGAATGCGGGAAAAAATTCAAAGTACAGCTAATTGAAGATATCACAAATGATACGGTTAGCTTTTATTCTCAAGGTGATTTTGTTGATCTTTGTCGCGGTCCACACGTTCCCAATACGAGTTTTTTAAAAGCATTTAAGTTAACTAAACTTTCTGGTGCTTATTGGCGTGGTGATGCAAAAAATGAGATGTTACAGCGCATTTATGGTACAGCATGGGCTACGCAAAAAGATTTAGACGATTATTTAACCAGGTTGGAGCTAGCAAAACTTCGTGATCATCGGTTGATTGGTAAAAAAATGGATTTATTTCATTTGCAAGAAGAAGCGCCTGGCATGGTTTTTTGGCATCCAAATGGGTGGGTAATTTATTCTTTGCTTAAAAATTTTATCAGTACAAGAATGCAACAGTGCGGATACCAAGAAATTAACACTCCCCA
>JAMCWR010000045.1 GCA_023480665.1 Gammaproteobacteria bacterium | reverse complement strand
CTCATAATCTCCCATATATTGAAAATTCTAATCAACAAGAACTAATTAAAGCGCTCCACAGATTGTCTTTTGATAGGTTGTAATGCGGAAAATAAGATAGTGGACTAATCCCATAAGATTTTATACGGTCTTTAGACAGCTTTTGGGCCAAAGCAGTAAAAGTCCATTAATCTTAGAAGATGCTTAATTTTGATTTGCATTTGATTATCAGGACATAACAGTATATGGAGACTTAGAGCAAATATTTTGTTGGGAGTATACGCGTCAAGTACGTAATGATTATACTTTATGTTTTAATAATGAGTTTTTTCAATTGGATAAACAAACAGCTACACAAAAAAACCGAAGCAAAAAGTCACGATGAGAATTTCTACACTTTTAGGAACCAAAAAGTGTTAAAAATTGACACTTTTTGGAACGAAAAATTGTAAATAGCCGATAATAGTGTATAGTTGCAAATATGAAAAGAGAAATACTAAATCAGTTAAATGCATGGAAAGAAGGTGATAGACGCAAGCCCCTGTTACTTATGGGCGCCAGACAAGTTGGTAAGACTTATATTTTGAAGCAGTTTGCCAAAACAGCTTATCAAAATAGTATTTACATAAATTTTGAAGATACGCCGGGGATAAAATCAGTATTTGAAAAAGATCTAACCCCAGAGGTAATACTCAAAGCTTTAACTATAATCGCAGAACAAGAAATTATTCCGGGTTCAACACTGATTATATTTGATGAAATCCAAGAATGTCCCAATGCATTAAATAGTTTAAAATATTTTTGTGAAACAGCTAACGAGTATCACATCTGTGCTGCAGGGTCATTGTTGGGAGTTAAATTAGCCCATATTAAAGGTTTTCCTGTCGGAAAAGTTAATTTTTTACACCTTTACCCTTTAAGTTTTTCTGAGTTTCTTACAGCCATTAAGGCTACACAACTACAAAGCTTTACGACTGAGATTGACAAGATAGAGCCATTGTCAGAATTTATCCATGACAAATTACTTGATTACTTTAAAACTTACCTTTATGTCGGTGGTATGCCAGAAGCAGTAGCAGAGTACGTTTCCTCAGAAAATTTTTCTAAAGTAAGAGAGATACAACAAGACTTATTGCAAGCTTATAACTTAGATTTTGCCAAACATGCGCCTCGTAACCAAATAATGAAAATAAATCAAGTTTGGCAGTCAATTCCGAGCCAATTAGGCAAAGAAAATAAAAAATTTATTTTTTCCAAAATAGCAAAAGGTGCGCGCACAAAAGATTTTGCAGAAGCAATTCAGTGGTTGATTGAAGCAGGCTTAATGCTTAAAGTTTCTCAAATTTCCACACCAAAAATACCATTAGACGCTTACGCTGATCCAGATTGTTTCAAAGGTTACTTACTTGATGTTGGTTTACTAGGAGCAATGGCGAATATTTCCGCTAAAGTCTTATTGCAAGAAAATCAATTATTACAAGAATTTCGTGGATCAATAGTAGAAAATTATGTGGCCCAGGAATTGGTGCACAATCATTATGGTTTGTATTATTGGACTAGTGAAGGTAAAGCTGAAATAGATTTCGTTTTTCAAAATGAAAATATTATTTATCCTTTAGAAGTAAAGTCTGGCACAACTAATAAGAAAAAAAGTTTACGCGTCTATGCAGATAAATACGCTCCACACTTGCTTGTGCGTACTTCACCGATGAATCTAAAAAAAGACGGCATTATATTTAATTGTCCACTGTATTTAATCGGGCAACTAAATAGATTGTTACCTGTCGTATGAATTAGCGAATTAGATATTGAGGGCGATGAATTTGTTTACTAAAGTTAAAGAGCTTCGAATCCATTATAAAATTTCTGGTTGCGGCCAGCCGCTTGTACTGTTGCATGGCTGGGGCAATGCGATTGGCAACTGGGAAAAATTGCAAGCGTATCTTGCACAAAGGTTTCAAGTTATTGCAGTTGATTTGCCTGGTTTTGGCTTAAGCGCTGTTCCTGAAACCATTTGGGATACTGCAACATATGCCGAATTTCTTCGCGAGTTTTTAGCTGCAATAAATATAACTAAGCCAATAATACTCGGTCATTCTTTTGGCGGTAAAATCGCAATTTATGCACTTGCTAAACACTTAGTTGATGCTGAGCAATTAATTTTAGTCGCAAGCTCTGGAATTAACTTACCCAAGTCTTGGAAAATTCGTGGCAAAATTTTTTGTTATAAGGTACTAAAAAAATTAGCAGCGTTTCCAGGCTTGAAATACTTTTTTACAAAAATAATTGCCGCATATCAAAACCAAGTTGGATCAAATGATTATCGCAATTCAAATGGTGTAATGCGTAAAATTCTGGTGAAGGTTGTTAATCAGGATTTGCGTGATTTATTGCCGCTAGTTGTTGTTCCTACCACGTTAATTTGGGGAGAAGAAGACATTAGCACTCCACTTGCAGCAGGAAAATTAATGCAAGAGCGTATCCCGAATTCACAAATTGTTATCTTAAAAAACTGTGGCCACTTTCCATTGTTAGATGATTTTCAAGGATTCATTGCTGTATTAGACAGGGTTTTATAACTTTATGACACAAAGTAAGCATAGAGTAGTATTTTTTGCTTACTTGTTTTCTATTTATGGCTATTTGTCGATTAATATAGGCTTGCCGGCATATCCAACCTTACAGCATTACTTTCATACTAATGCTAGCCAAGTAAAATTTAGCATGACAGTTTTTCTTTTTGGCTATGCAATTGCACAGTTATTTTGGGGAACCTTATCGGATCGATTTGGTCGGCGCAAAATTATTTTAAGCGCAAATCTTGTAACATTATTAGGAAGTTATCTTACAGCTGTTGCAACTTCTATGCCGCTATTTATTTGTGGACGCCTCATTGAAGGCATTGGTGTAAGTTATGCTACTGTAATAAGCAGAGCGATTTTGGCAGACGCGTGCAACAAAAATGAGATGCAGATTGCTGTGGCGTGGGTTTTAGTTATTATAGCTATCATGCCAGCAGTAGCGCCAATCATTGGTGGCTCTTTACTGTTTTGGTTTAGTTGGCAAGTAGCGTATTATTTTTTGTTGGGTTTTGGTGTGTTAGTTTTACTTTCGTCACATTTATGGTTGCAAGAAACCTGCAGCAAATGTGCGGTAAAATTATCTTTGCCTAATATTTTTTCTCTTTACACTTCTTTAATTAAGAATGAAAAATTTATGGAATATTTGTTGTCTTATTCTATAATTTTAGGCGGCCTTATTACTTTTTATGTGTTTGCTCCCTATTTGTTTGTAAATGGATTACATATTTCTGCGCGCCATTATGGTTATCTATTAACTTTGATTGGTGGAGCTTATATTGCAGGAACAATGCTTACTAGTTTTTTAACGAACAAATTTTCCTCACAACATATTTTAGAACTAGGGTTTATTATGACCATAGTGCCTCTAATTTTGTTCTTGGTTTTTCTTTTGGCTAGGATATTTAATCCTATCACAGTAATAATACCGATGATGTTTTATGCTTTGGGATGTGGGTTTATTAGTCCAACTTCGAATGCTTTAGCTATGTATTCAGTTGCTGCTAAAGAAAAAGGAAGTGCAGCTGCACTTTTGGGAGCGACGGCTATTGTTTGCTCTAGTTTGTTTAGTGCAGTAACTGCTAAATTTGCAATGGATAATTTATTGGCTGTAACATTGTTTTTATGTTGTGTTGTGGTAGCAGCAATTTTGATTTTAGTTTTGAATAACACTAGTTCACGCGTATGAGGAGTAGGGTTCATAAGTGTCAATTAACTTAATTAATTGATAGATTCAACAAATATGGACAAGCAACATTTCCTAATCGTTATTTAAATTCAAATGTTAGGCTATATTTTTGATAGCTTCAGCAAGTAAGTGCAGCCGTCTCAAATTATGATCTTAGCCTATTGCCGTATAACAAGTAAATTACCTGAATCAGCATCTACCCAGCAACCTTTCCCCGTCGCTTTTTTCATAGCTTTACAGCTTTTAATTTGGGTATCGCATAATTCATTGAATTTAGGAATGGTGCTAATATTGTCTTTTTCATAACCAGCTGGTTTACAGATGCTCCCATCATATTTACCCTGTACTTCTACTACTCCCTCTATAAAATGCTGGGAAAAAGGTTTGGACATTCTTTGGGGATTATGTGAATAACAAACTAATCCACAAGCGTCTTTTCCATGATAAGAGATAGCTATTGGCGCTGTACTCATAACACATCCAAGTAATGTTAATAAGCTTAGGCAAATAAAAGTTAGTCGTAATAATTTCATATTTCCCCTTATATTAAAAATTGAATAAATTTTATTTTACACATATCACCAAACTATCTCTTTGAATTCTTGCCAAGATAGCTCATGGCCTTCTAGTTGATGCCAGGTTGAATCTAAACGGACTGTAACACCTCGAGGGTCATTTAATATTCGCTGTAATCTTCTTTTAATGTTCCCAGCAGATGTTTTATAAAGATCTTGTAAAATTTCGGCAACTTTTTTATGTTGATGAGTATTTGAAGCTAATGACCATTCCGCTGAGGCTAAAAATACTACTTTTAGCCTATCTTTATAATCGCTTAATTGCAAATAATTAGCTATTTTCTTTACAGGGTTGGGATCTCCTGTTGCAAAAAACTCTGCCCATAACAAATCAAAGTTATCACCAGATGTTGCTGTAGGAGATGTAAAGTTTTTTGCTTCAGCAATAACGCGATTAATAATTTTGAGATTAACTCCAGAATATTGTTTACGCAGTTGCTGTAATTGTTGGATTAACTCATCCTTGTTTTTGCTGTGATTAATTGCAGCAGCGTGGAAGTGGATAAGGATGTTAATTTGATCCGGACGCATTGCCCTACTATATTGTAGGTCATATTGTAAAGATGGAATTAATTTAGAACTTTGGGGATTGAGATAGTAATATGTCATGAAAACTTCTGGTCTTAAATTCACTTGCGTGTTGTTTGCGAAGGTAATTTGGTAAAAACCCATTATGAATAAAAGCAGAAATGTCAGATTTAAAGCTTTAATATAGGGTTTTTTCTTTAATAAAGTTTGCTTAAATAGCATGTTTATTTCCGGTGCAATTTATTACAATTGATAAAGCTAAAATCATCTATTACGGCAAATATCCTCTAAAATATTTAAAAATACTATTCGTCTCTCGAAATTAGGATTTAAAGAAAAATAACCCATTTCATAGTCATACTTATCTTTTAAAATTGGTGGGTTTGTAGCTGTTTTATTGCAAGCACTAAATGGTGATGTTTCTGAACCATACTTACCATTTTTGTTTCTAATGCTAATTGTCGAAGAACTATTACCATATTTACTAGATTGATTCATTATGGAATCAGGAGCTTTTTTTGATGGATTAATATTGCCTAGGTAAACATTATGGTTAGTGCCTCCATAAATCATTACTTCATTATTTCCAAAAGAGGTGGTTAACAGCATCCGCTGTGTTTTTGTAAAATCTGAAGCAAAATTACACCCTGATAATAATAATGGAGCTAAAATATATATAAAAAATTTACCTTTCATAATAAGATCCTTTTCTAGGAGTAAGATGTGAAAAATTATGAATAAATATAGCATATTAGATTATTTTTTGGAATATTTTGATATCGCAAGCTAAGGTATTTTTGGTTCTTGAACGGATGCGCAAAATTAAAGACTGTAATTGCAGAACAAAATAATAATGAATATGCCATCATTTAATTATCGGGGTCACAAACATTAATAATTCTTTGCGCTGCTGCTTTTTTTCTTTGTTGGTAAATAACATGCCGACTAGAGGAATTTTCCCAATGTATGGTACTCTAGTGATCGTTTCTGCGTTAGCCCACTCATAAATTCCGCCAAGCACGATAGTAGCGCGATTTGGTATTGATACCTGTGTGGCGATTTTTCGTGTATCGATTGCTGGTACACCATTAACTGTCATTTGGCTAACTTTGTCTTGATTCAATTCTAAAGCTAAATTAATTTTGTTGGTGCTTGCAATTTCTGGAGTAACTTTTAAACTAAGGACTGCTTTTTTAAATGCAACATTAGTCGCGCCACCGGAAGTTTTTTCTTGATAAGGGATTTCCGAACCTGATTCTATATATGCAGCTTGACGTTCAGTGGTAATTAATTTAGGACTTGAAATTACCTTTGCTTTACCTTCGTTTTCTAATGCGGTTAGCACTAAATCCAAAGTGCGGGTATTTGCAAGCTTCAGAATTGAAATATCTGCAACACCTGTTTCCATAGTGTCTAGTGGCAAATCTAAGTTTATTCTTTGCCTGGGCAATATCTGTTCAGTTTTATGTGTGCCAAATTTGGCACCTAGTTCGTGTGCATAATCTGCATCGATACATACAATCCGCGCTTCAATTAAAATTTGATGCAAAGGGTTATCAATAGCACGAACAAGCTGACCAACATTAGCGATATTAGTTGCAACATCACTAATTAATAAAGTATTAGTACGAGGATCAGCACTTATACCTGAGTTGTTGGATAAAACCCCAGTGGGCTTGAGAATTTTTTCTAAATTTTGCGCTTCGGCATAATGTAATTTAAGCGCGAAGGGCAATTTATTTTCTGTTGCTTCAAGTCGTTTTATCTCAGCATTTGGTGCAATAAAAATAACATTTGGCGTGGTAATCTTAGTTAAATTTTGCAGTTTTAATACTGCAGTTAGTGCTTGTTCCCAAGTAACTTTAGTTAACTCGATGCTTATACTTTCTACAACTTGGCCACTAATAATAAAATTCTTTTTTGCTTGTTTAGCTATAATTTGCAGCAGATCGCGAACCTTAATATTTTGCACGCTTAAGCTAATTAATGCTTGTTGCGGTGGTTGTTTTGTGTTGGCTTTACTGTCTGAAGCTAAACATAAAATTAATAGCAACATGCAAACCGAGAAAAACATCAGCGTTACGCGGTACATTAGTTGCTCCTATAAACATTATCAATTGCATTGGTGGTTTCGATAGCGTTTTTATTGATGGCAATAATTGGGCTTTGCCTACTTCCGATATGGTCACCGATAGTTACTTGGTGGATAAAACCATTTGGATCAGTAACAATTGCCCAATTTTTATTAGCAATTTGGTACACACCAAGAAGTGTTAAACTTGAACTTGGCCAGCTAGTTAGGTCTGCGGTTTTGCTCTCATTGTTAAATGGATCACGCAGGTTTGTTATACTCTTTGGAATTCCTGATTGCTGTGAGTATATTAGTGCTGTAATTGCAGTTGGGGTTTTTACGCTAATTTTTGTGCTTATTTGGTTTTCTGTAGCAAGTTGCATGGTTTGCAAAGTTGCTTGCAAAGTTAAAGAATTAGTTTCTGGCTGCATGATAATTTTATCGAAAAGCATAAAATAGTTATGCTCTGCAATCAGGTTAATAAAATTTATTATTTGTTGATAGTGGCCCTTTAGTGCAATGGTTATAGGAAATATCTGTAACAGATTTTTTTGTTTGCTTATTCCTGGTTTGATACTGGTAAGTACTACTTGACATTGCGCTGCGGCTTGGGAAAGTGCCGCAATAATTTCTGGAAGCGTAAATGTTGGGAAAAATTGTTCTGTTTCTGCATATTGTTTTTCTACGAGATCAAAATTAGGTTTTTCAAATGTGTAGTTTAACCAAGCGTCATAAAGGCAATTAGTTTTTGTGGTGAGCATCTTTAAATTTTCTATTTGCGTTGTAAGTTGGTTTTGGCAAGTTCGGATAATTGTTAAGTAACCTAAGCCTAGGATTAGAAGCGATATGACGAGAAACAAACTAATTTTATATTTGCAAGAAATAATTTTTAACATCAACTATACCTCTGGTTTGATTTTAATAGTTAAAGTAAAGCTGCATAATTGGTTAGAATTGCTAAGTAAATTTAAACTCACTTGAGAAAATAAAGGGATTTTTGTCAGTTTTTTTATCCACTCGGCAACGCTCATAGCATTTTGTGCTTGCCCTGATAAAACCATGTGTGTGCCTTGAAGTTCTACTTTGGTTAAAAATATCATCGCAGGGCAGTTGCGGCTTAGCTGCAACCAGATATCTAAATTTTGTTTGCGTACTAGTTGGAGTTTTCGCATATTAGTAAGTGCTAGTTCTAATTGTAATTTGTGCACATGTAATAATTCAGCTTGATTCTTTTGCCGGCTTAAAAAAGCAATATTGTTTTCAAGTCGCTGCGAGTAGTGAGTAAATTTCACGATTTTTGCTGTATAATTTGTTCGCCAAAAAAGCAAAATCAATATTACAATTACTGCACAGCCAATAACCTCTGCTAACAAGCATCGCAATTGTTTGTAATGTAATTCTTCGCGCCATGGTAATAAATTTATATTACGCATCGTCAAGGATTCTTAGAGCGCCGCCAAATGTCATAACCATGTTTTCGGCATGTTTTGGTTTTAAAAGTTTAACTGTAACTGGAGCAAGGCTTGAAATTGTAGCTACAATTTCCTCATGCTCTATTATTAATCCTGATAAATAAAGTGCTTCGATTGAACAATTTGCTTCTTTTAAAAACAGTTGCATTCTTTGAATAAGTTCATGCGCTGTAGCAGTTGGTGAATTTAAATCAATGCTGATAGAGCTTTCATCAACATGGCACAATTTACTTTGTTGCAACTCACTGAGTAATAAATTCTCACCATCATAATGCATGACTAAGAGATGTTTAGTTGCGGTTTCGGGTTGAAACTTAATTACTCTTTGCAAAGAGAAAATATTTAGATCGACAAACTTTAGTATTAATCCTGCTTTTTGACACATTATCATGTACTGATTGATTACAGCTGGTTCAGCAATGAAAAGTTGCAGCTCGGTTTTATTTGCTTCTTGATTTAATATCTTATAATCAAAACATAGCTTATTTGTGGTGCTATTTACGGTTTTAGCAACTACTTCTTTGCAGTATGCTTCAAGTGCTGCTTCAGGTAATGCTGCATCAAGGCTAATAATTTTGGTGATAATTTTTGCTTGAGGAATAGTTAAAGCTGCGCAGTTAGCTTTTGGTTTAGCATAGGCTACTGCGCTTTTTAGTGTTTGGATGATACTAAAAGGAGTGTTGTTTGAGTCATAGTTAAGCCTTGCTTTGCTAACTACACGCACTGAATTTACAGTGCGCTCTAGCTCTAATAAGCTGACACTAGTACTGCCGATTTCAATACCGATTAAACTGGTAGTTTGTTTATGTAGGATATTTGTAAACATGGAAGCAAATTAATAAATTTCGCAAATAGAGACAATACAGGGGAAAAAACGGGGTTGTTTTATGCACCGAATTTGAATTACAGTAGTGGTGCAAATATCGGTTGATTTTTTATATAAATAAAATGAGGTATAAAATGAATAAACTTCTTATTGTTGCTGCAGCAAGTTTAATATCTGTTTCTGCATTTGCCGCTATGCAAAATAACAGCCGTGTTTATATTAATATCAATGGTGGCGCTAATATCTATAGCAATAACGAGCCTAATTCCAAACCAGCATATAGTATTGGATGGGACATTGGTGGCGCTTTAGGGTGTCGGTTTACTTCATAAAGCATGATAATCCTTTTCCCAATTCATCCGATTTAATAGAGTAAGATTTGATTTTCAGTATTTTTTCATATCGATTTACCAATTAAGAATGTTTACCAATTTTTTGTTGCGTTATTCTGTCTTGTAAGTAATTTTCTTTGCTTACAATTTTTTTACCTGTTTCATTTTCAAGCTTAACTCGTGCTTCTTTAGCAACGTTTCCGCCACGTTTGGAAACTTTTTTGTTTGCATCGAAACCTAGAGGATGTTCTACGTTGGTAATTTCTGTAGTAGCCGCTTCACCAAGCATCGAAAAAATTAGTTCGAGGTCATTCATGTGATCACGTAAGTTTTCGCGTTTCAGGCCCTTATATTTTTTATACTCACTGGGAGTCATATCAAATGCAGCTTTAGATATTTCAGCAGTTAAGATTTCATATTCTTTGGCCTCTTTTACGCCATGCTCTTTCCACGTATCAGTTAAAGTTGCGCGTACTTCAATGCCCCGCATGCGTTTTTCAATCCATGCATCTGGATATCCTTTAGCTTTGTATAATTCACGAGTGCGTTTAGTAGCAAGTTCCGGGTCTTCTATCTCTTGAATTCTTTCATGGCCAACTCGTGCTAACCAGAGTTTAAAAGGTTCAGCTTTGGGAGAGGGAATAGATTGAATAATTCGCAAGATTCCTTCTGTGTTCGCGCAGTCTGTTATGTATTTTTTTCCATCTATCGCTTCTAATTTCAGTCCGTGACAAAATGTCACGACCTCGCTTCCTTCTTCATTTAGTCGTTGTTTCAGCTTTCTCCAATAAGCTCCAGCATCAATGCTATTAGTCAGTACTGCACATACATCAACTACGGAAAACCACCACTTATCTTCATGCCAAATTTTTCTAATCTTTTGGTCTTCAAATAACGCAACTTTTGTTATTGGGTTTTTATTCATGATAAAGATCCTTTTATAATTTATTATAAATGCACTAGTTTAATTCACATTTTCAATAAAAGTCATACCGTGTTTTTAAAAATAATTTCTTTAGGTTTTTCTCTTCACTTTTCTAATGTTTCTTTTTTCTTTATCGAAGTTGTGGCAGGGAGCTGTCAACTTTCAAAACTGAGTATTTTTAAAATTAGGAATCCATTCACCAGTACGGAATAGATAGTTTACTAAAACTAAGTTGTCTATCTGATTCTCGTTGATAAGATCCATTACGTCTCCCATAGCATAAGATGAGGTAGGAGCAGCAAATTCACCTCCAGAGCTTTTGCAACTAGTATCTGCTGCTAAATAAATGTCCATTCCACTTTGTGGGATAATTTCGCGAAAATACCAATTTGCGGGTTGAGTTGGTGCCTTTAATATAGGGCCTCGCTTACACAAAACAGCATATGGTTTACCAAAAATAATTCTATCGTTCTTAAAATGTCCCAATTTTGGATCAATAAAGGCAACATCACTGCCACCTACTTTTAAAGGATAACCAAGCTCCCAACTCCACAAAAATGCCGCTAAACGCGTGTCTGTTGGATGGCTTTTACAAAAACTCGTATCGCAAGTAAACCCGAGCATATCAGAACTAAAAATATTAAACGGACATTGCTGAATATTTTTTAGATTTTGCATGGTAAAATAATCAATATATTCTCTAGGTGATCTTGCTCCAGAAAAGCCAATATAGGAAACAATACTGCGATTTTCATTTAATCGAAACATGTTAAAATGATTAGGGTCGCGCGGGAAAATACTTTTCATATTATTATATTTTGTACTCCCATTACACACAGCATATTTTGAAGATAAAAAATCATCAATACTGCTATGGTAAAGTGGAGGTTCTGTTGACTGTTCGTTTCGGGTGAAAATATAATTACTATTTTGCAAATCTGCTACATCATTATCATTTACCACGATAATATTCTTCATAAATTTTTTTATTAAATCATTCTTAGTTAATTGAAGAGCAGGTAATGTGTTAGGTGGCACATGATAATATTGTTCTGCCATTTTAGGCGTAAAAATATAAGGTTCTAGCAAAGATAAGTCAGTATCTAAATTGTTAATTTTACTAGTTAATGGAAGATGCACATCGAGGTATAAAATAATTACAGCATCGCGATGTGTTTTTAACCAATTTTTTATTTCCAAAATTGCTTTAAGTAATTTGATATTTCCTGCACAAAACAATTGCGGCAAGGAAGTATCAAACATAAGATCACAAATCGATACTGCATTATCATTCCACAAAATGTCTAGCTCTAAAATTCGTAATCCCAAATCCAATTGTTCTGTCAAAGTTAAATATGAGCTGGGATCAGCATAACTAAGATTTAGTAAATTAGTGCTATTAGTATATTGTTTAGAAATTGCAGAATTGTGTGAACCAATAAATTGAGCAAAATTTAAGCTATCAAAGCGATCAATATTATTTTGTAGGAGTATTGCTTCTCGCAGGGTACTCCCATTTGGTAGATAAGAGGTGTTTGCATTTGGAGATATCACAATACAATTATCACTTCCAGCACAGTCGGCTAAAGAAAGACTTTCACTTGATTCAAAATATTTTTTAATAATATCGCCATTACCAAACTTTGGATAAGGTTTTTGAAAATATAGAGGACGCGCCAAACTCTGAGTAAAATCATTGATAATAGAAATTTCATTAGCTTTTAAACTGCTAGCACATTTTTCTAGAACGATATTTTCCGAATGTGATTTAAAATAATTTAGCCAAGATTTTTCATAAAAATAATTATATTTACAGAAACTTGCTGGATCATTTTTTTTTGCAATAACAATTGAACCAGAATTTCCAGACCAAGAATCAAGAAACCTAAAAGCACAACTTATGGTTTTCGGCTTAACTTCAATATTTTGTGTCCCACCACCACAAGTATTAATTACTGTAGAAATTTGCGGATTGACAGAAATGTTAAGTGGAAAATTAACATTATTAATAAATTTTAAATCATTGTCTAAAGCAAAACTTTGGCTTGAATAAAATAGTGCAATTAAGCTTAACAAAAAGATTGATAGCTGAAATCGATAAGATTTCATCTGATATTCCCCATTTGGGATCAAAAAATTATATTCCGCAAATATTATCACAAAATTTGATTTTTCTCCCAGGCATTTTTTGCCGATCTTAAAGTACACCCTGTCTCCCAAGTGCCATTCAACTTTTGCATTCACTCGGTGAGCTTTATCGTCTGAGGAATATGAATTTGAAAGTTTGTTAATTATTGCGGGGTTTTTCTATTTTCTTATCCTGTCATTACAAGTGACATCATATACTTATAAAGATGTCATTATAAATGACAATAATACTTATTTTTTACAAATAATGGAAATCAACCCAAATACCGCTTATGGACTAGATGGATGATTACCAACAAATAATCAAGATTGAGTAGCCAATTTACGCATATTTTGCAACAGACCTCCTATAATTTTAATTTCTTCAATTATTACAAAGTTGTGCTATTATTTAGTCCATGTTGAAGTCGTTACGTAAAGTTTTAAAAAGCAGTTCCTTAAGTTTGATGAGCCTTATTCTTAGTGGGCTAATCGTAATTGGTGGAATTTATTTTTATATGGCGATACATCTGCCCGATGTAAGCCAGCTAAAAGAAATGAGCATGCAGTTGCCGCTACGGATTTTTACTAGCGACGGTAAGCTTATTGGTGAGTTTGGTGAGAAAAAACGTATTCCAGTAACTCTTGATCAAGTTCCTAAACTGGTGATTTATGCAATTCTTGACACCGAAGATCAACGTTTTTATGAACATCGTGGTGTAGATTTTATTAGTATATTGCGCGCTGGTAAGGTAGTACTTGCTTCTGGTAAAAGAAGCCAAGGTGCTAGCACGATTACTATGCAGGTGGCACGTAATTTCTTTTTGAATCGCGAAAAAACCATTTCCCGCAAGCTGAATGAAATTTTGTTAGCTTTTAAAATTGATCGTACCTTTAGTAAACAAGAAATTCTTGAGCTTTATATCAATAAAATTTATTTAGGACAGCGTGCCTATGGTTTAGCAGCCGCAGCTCAGGTTTATTATGGCAAACGGCTTAATGAACTAACTTTGCCGCAAATGGCAATGTTAGCTGGGCTTGCGCAGGCGCCATCACGAGATAATCCAATTATAAACACAGCTGGCGCTAAACAACGGCGTAATCATGTGTTGCAACGCATGCTAGAAAATGGCCATATTAATCTAGCGGAATATAATACTGCGGTTTCAGCGCCAATTGCAGCTAGGTATCATGAATTACTTCCCGAGGTGCAAGCGCCATATGTTGCTGAGATGGCGCGTAGTGAGGTGGTGCAACAATTTGGTGATGCTGCTTATGATTCAGGGATGAAAGTATATACAACCATTGATTCACATTTGCAGGCCACTGCTAATCAGGCGCTCCACGATGGTATTCTTGCTTATGATGAGCGTCATGGTTATCGCGGTCCAGAAAAGCATCTAAGTTCGAGCAGCCGCAATACTTGGCGTAAAGAACTGCTTGATATTCCTCTTTATAACGATTTACAGCCAGCTGCAGTTATAGATGTAAATACTAATGCAATTTCAGCTTTATTAGTTAATGGTAATATTATAACAATTACTGCTAATAATTTTGCTTGGGCACATCCACAACTTGTTTCCGGAGATGTAATTCGTACTTATCAAAATGCATCAGGGCAGTGGCGTTTGGCGCAAGTTCCTAAAATTGAGGGAGCATTTGTTGGTTTAAACCCCAAAAATGGCGCTGTTTTAGCTTTACTTGGTGGATTTTCTTATGCGAGTAGCAGTTATAACCGAGCTATCCAAGGTGGCAGGCAAACTGGATCTGGATTTAAGCCTTTTATTTTTTCTGCTGCTTTAGATAAAAAAGAATATAGCTTAGCAACTGTAATTAATGATGCCCCAGTAGTTATTTCTGATCCAATCAGCCGTACTTTGTGGCGGCCAACTAACGATACAGAAAAATTTTATGGTCCAACGCGATTAAGAACAGCATTGATTGAATCTCGTAATGTAACTTCAATCCGTTTACTGCGAGCAATTGGCATTCCATATACAGTTCAATATCTGAAAAGATTCGGCTTTGAAGGCCACGATGAAGTTCCGCCTTATTCTCCGCTTGCTTTAGGAACTGGGACTATCACACCACTAAAAATTGCGGCAGGATATGCGGTATTTGCTAATGGTGGTTATAAAGTCGACCCATATTTTATTCAAAGTGTGGTTGATAGAAAAAATAAAGTACTTGCAGAGTCAAAACCGGCAACTATCCCTGAAGTTAAAGCCGCTAAGTTTCCTCAAGCGACAAGAGTTATAACTGCACAAAATGCGTATTTAATTACTAGTGCGTTAAAAGATGTAATTGCTCAAGGAACCGCAAGAAAAGCTGCAGCTTTACGTCGAACAGATTTAGCTGGTAAAACCGGTACTACTAATAATGAGATTGATGCTTGGTTTACTGGATATAATAGCGATATTGTTGCTACAGTGTGGATGGGATTTGATAAACCAGAGACAACTTACGAACATGGTGCAACGGCTGCCCTTCCGGTTTGGATGCAATTTATGGAAATTGCATTGGCTGGAAAGCCAGAAAGTAGCATGCCACGCCCCGAAGGTATTATCACTGCACGTATCGATCCAGAGACGGGGTTATTACCTCGGCCCGGACAAAAAAAGGCTATATTTGAATTATTTGCGAATGGGACAGTTCCTACTGAGGTTGCCCCAATGCAGGTTTCACCTGTTGCTGGTACCAGTACTGAAGAAGATGGGACGGTGTCGGAACCTTTGTTTTAAAAATTTTTACACAATATAACACCGCAGGTGTTTTCAAAATTATAGCCCAGGGTTAGACCGAATGCTTTTTATTCGGTCGTAACCCTGGGGGAATGTTTAGATATTTAAATTGATACGTGAATTATTTGAGAATAAGGGATTAGTGGATGAATGCGGTTATTTTAGCGGCAAGTGAATACGCAAAAATATTTTGGCTTGCTGCACAAAGATTACCTGCTGATGCACAATTTAAATATCATATTTACGGTTTATATCATTTCTCTAACGATTTAGATCTTGCTAGGTTAACGCATGCGCTACAAGTAACCATTAATACCAACTACAATTTACGCAGTAATTTTTTTTATGCCGAGAATCAGCTAAAACAAATTATTCATAGCCATTCTGATGTCAATTTTATTCAGCATAATGTTGCAACGGAGCAAGAAGCGGAACAAGTAATAGCAGAAGGCGTTACAAAACCTTTTGATTTAGCCAAAGATCCATTACATCGTTTTATTTTAGTTAAAATTAAGGGCAGTGCGATATATAAAATTTTAGCAGTGCTCCACCATATTACAATTGATGGAACACAGTTTGGTAGTTTGAATGCCCAGATTCAAGATCACTACTTTAACCCAAAATCGTTAGAACTTACTGATCAAGCATCAATAGCCAAGTTTGAAGAGTATTTGCTTTGGGAACAAGAGCAAATGCAGAAAATCGATTTAAAGCAAATAATCGAAAAACTAAAGGATTATCCTTTAATTCCAGCATTACCTTGTTTAAGTGGTAGCGAAAGACAACAAGCAAAGAAAGTTATCGCGAATAAATATGTTCTTGCGCCTAACTTATATCAAAAACTAAAAACCATCGCGAAGCAGCATAACTTTTCGGTATTTAATTTTATCAAAACTGCTTGGGCTGCATTAATTGCGCATTACTGTAATCAAAATAAGATAATAGTAAGTTATGCTTTTAATACTAGGCGCGCCAAATTTAGAGATATCAAAGGTTGTTTTGTTAACACGATACCAGACGCATTAGATTTAAATTTTAGTACCGATGAGTTAATGCAAATTGCGAAACAAGAATTTATTAATAGTCGCGCTAACTTATTTGCTCCAATTGGTTCAATCGTAAATGCTCTCAGCGCTACTAATTTGAATGATATAGCAGTTGTCTATGCAGAATTTGTGCCTACGCAGTTAGTTATAGCCAAGGCAAGTGCGCCAATTCAGGTTGATCAAATCGGCGATAGTAAAATTTTATTGCGGTTTTATGAAGCTGCAGAGGAAATTCCATATCAAATCCTAACTTTAGAAAATTTTTTACCAGATGAGTTAATAAAAAGAATGCCAGCACATTTTGAAGTTTTGCTAGAAAACATGTTGGATAACCTTGAGGCAAAATTAATTACGCTTAATATTCTTACAACACAAGAGCAGCAGTTACTACGTACCTTTAATCAAACAGAGCAAGCGTTTTCCGAGCACAAAACTATCCATGAATTATTTGAAGAGCAAGTAACAAATACGCCGCAGAACATTGCAGCAGTATTTGAGGGGCGAGAGTTAACTTATCAAGAACTAAATGCAAAAGCCAATCAATTAGCAAGGCATATTAGAAAACAATATCAAGAACTTAAACCCGATACATTAATCGCACTTTGCTTAGACCGAAGCCTAGAAATGATCATTGCAATTTTAGCAGTGTTAAAAGCTGGCGGCGCTTATGTACCAATTGATCCTGATTGTCCACTTGAACGCATAAGCTTCATTTTAAAAGATACGCAAGCGAAACTTCTAATCACCCAAGAGCACCTACAGCCCAAACTTAAAAAGCATAAGATCGATGTTGTGGTTATTGATAATGCAGAGATACAACACCAATTAAATTACTATCAAGCGCATAGCCTTACTCCCAAAGCTCAAAGTAATAATCTTGCTTATGTAATTTATACATCAGGCACGACAGGTGACCCAAAAGGAGTGTTACAAACACAGCATAATGTAATACGCTTATTTGCTTCGACAGCAAAATACTTTCAATTTAACTCTAAAGATACCTGGACTCTCTTTCACTCTTATATATTTGACTTTACAGTATGGGAACTTTGGGGCGCATTACTTTATGGTGGTAAATTAGTTATCCCTAATTATTTTGCTACAAGAGATACCACACTATTTTATGCATTATGCGAGAAATATAAAGTTAGTGTGTTGTCACAAACACCGGCAGCATTTTATCAGTTCATCGCAGAAGATCTAAACCAAGCAGAAACAAAGCTTAACAATTTACGTTATGTTATTTTTGGCGGTGAAGCTTTAAATATTGCACAACTAACTAATTGGATTAATAAGTATGGCTATCAAAAGCCTAAACTCATTAATATGTATGGAATTACTGAAACCACAGTGCATGTTACCCTTAAAGAACTAACAAAGGCAGATCTCGCACAAGGCTATAAATCAAATATAGGAAAGCACCTACCAGATTTAACTACCTATATATTAAATGCAAATCTACAGCTAGTCCCAATTGGAGTAATAGGAGAATTATACGTTGGTGGTGCAGGACTTGCGCGAGGCTATTTAAATAAGCCTGAGCTTACCAAGGAACGATTTATAGAAAATCCATTTGCGACGCAAGCAGACAAAGAACGAGGTTACACCAGACTATATAAGACCGGAGATTTAGCCAGATGGCTAGAAAATGGTGATATCGAGTATATTGGGCGTAATGATTTTCAAGTAAAGATTAGAGGCTTTCGAATCGAACTTGGTGAGATTGAATCAGCAATAAGCAAAATAAAAGGCATAAAACAAGTAACAGTTCAGGCGAGAGAGAAAGCAACTGCAGCAGGGATAAATAAATATTTAGTTGCTTATTATATTAAGGATAAAGAAGCAAAAGTAACAGCAGATTTAATAAACAAAGAGATCATTAAAACCTTACCAGAATATATGGTGCCACAGACTTTTGTTGAGTTAAAAAGCTTTCCGTTAACAGTAAATGGCAAGCTTGATCGTAAAGCGTTGCCAGATCCAGAACATAAACTCGAAACTACTTATACTCCACCAACTAGTGAACTTGAAGCAAAACTTTGTGTTATTTGGCAAGAAGTATTAGGTTTAGAAAAAGTTGGAATAAATGATGATTTCTTTCGCCTCGGGGGAAACTCACTTTTAGCGATTCAAGCTGCTTATAAGATGAGCAAGTTATTAAATAAGCATATTGGAGTTGCAGAAATACTTGAATATAAAAATATCACCAATATTCTAAACCAAACTTTGGGATTACAAACTATTTATATTCCAAAAACCAAAGTAGTAAAGCCACAACTATCTTTTGCCCAAGAACGATTATGGTTTATTGATCAATATGAGCAGGGCACTAATGCTTATAATATACCAATAAGCCTAAAGTTAAATTCTAGTACTAAAATAGACGCATTATTACGTGCACTTAATGCCGTAGTTCAGCGTCAGGAAATTCTACGAACTATTTTTAAGCTCGATGAGAAAAATGGTAAATACTATCAAGAAGTTTTAGCTACCAAATTAGCAATAACCAAGCGGAGCTATAAGAGTCAACAAGATATAGAGCATCAAATTCTTAAAGATAGCGGCTATATATTTAATCTCAAACAAGAATTACCAATTAAAATCTGGTTATATCAAAAAACAAGACAACCAAGTTATTTATTAATCAACGTTCATCACATTGCTTTTGATGGCATCTCAATAGAGATTCTACTTAAAGAGTTAACAAACTTATATAACCATTATACAAAACATACAAAATTAGACTTACCAGAACTTGAAATTCAATATAAAGATTTTGCTGTTTGGCAGAGAGAATACTTAAGTGGTGAAAGGTTAGAAACAGAGCTTGCTTATTGGAAAAAACAATTATTAGGTTTTGAGACTCTTAAATTACCGATAGATAAAATAAGACCAAAACAAGTTACCTATCAAGGCCAAAAAATAAAATTCGAATTATGTTCAAGAGAGCAAAGCCTGGAGCTTAGAAACCTCGCAAAAGAACAAGGAGTAACTTTATATACGGTTCTTTTGGCGATATTTAATATCTTGTTATTTAAATATACCAATCAAGAAGATGTTATTATTGGTACTCCGGGTGCGAATAGGAATTATCATCAACTGGAAAATCTAATTGGATTTTTCATCAATAGTTTAGCGATTCGAACCAAAATACAGCCAAATCAAAAGTTAGAAGAGTTAATTCAAGAAGTTCAGCATACACTAATAGAAGCACAGGCGCATCAAGATTTACCTTTTGAAAAATTGGTCGAGGAATTGAATGTTGAAAAAGATACCGCAAGGCATCCGATTTTTCAGGTG
>JAMCWR010000072.1 GCA_023480665.1 Gammaproteobacteria bacterium | reverse complement strand
AGACGCGCCCAGCAAACCGGCAAAGCGACAGCATTAATGCCACAAACTATACTGTGAAAATGTTTTGTTTCATATTTTGATTCTCGCGAGGTCGTCGAGCGTAACCCAACATTTTTGTTGGGTTACGCTCGCCGCGCTCGCTAACCCAAGCTACTATGGCAAATGTCTACTCTGCTTTTAACGCCGCAATCATCTTGCTAATAACCGCTTTAGCATTGCCATAAACCAAGTGAACGCTTGACCTCCTAATCTACATCGCTCACATTTGACATTCTTGGTCCTGGAATTCTAGGCGGTTCTCCTCCTTTTGTTTCCTCTTTCTCATCTTTATTAGCCTTAACTTCATTGCCTTGAACCTTATTATGTTTTTCTTTTACTCTTACCTGTTCTGTCCCAACAAATTGCGCTATTATGTTTATTACATTTGGGCCAAGTTGGGCGCGTCTTAATGGAGGAGCGTCTTTATTTTCTGGTTGGCTTCCAGCCTTTCTTGCAAATAGTCTCATGTTAATTTTATAAATGTTTTCAATTCTTTCTGAAGTTTGCTTCAATCGCAAAAGGAAAGAACTAACAAAATCGTTTTCATAACACTCATCCCAATGATTTTTATACCAAGTTGCTAATTCGTTAACAACAAAGTACTTAATATCTTGTGATATATTACCTTCAGAATCTCTTAAAGATTTTTTAAATTCCTCAAATGGTTGCAATGTTCTATCAGCAACATTTCTCATAAATTCTGGGTTTTTATCGTCAAAACATCTAAGCATATAGACCCTTAATGCCAATCTAAACTCATCTTCTTCGCTCATCGCAGGTGGCACGTTTCGATCCCAATATACAAGCAATGCTTCAAAAAACATTGTTGCCAAAGGAATAACAACTATAGGAAGCCACTGTATAGGGGTAAATGAAACAAATAGACCAATACCGCCAAAATGAAGGTCAAGAACTAAAAGACCAAGCATCACTATACCTATCAGAACACCAAGAATCCCAATCCCAAATAATATACCGGTAATCGTGGGACCATCAGTAAATGACATATCACGGCGAGTCCACAAAAGTGGAATCAAAGGTATAAGCATAAGAATTAAAGAAAATGACAATAGTATATAGTTTTGATAAGAAAATATTAAAAACACACTAAAAAATGCTAATGCTATTAACGACACAATCCATAACCCAAACATACCAGTTTGAAGTCTTTTGTAAGTATTATAACGATCTTGATCTATTATTATCGGTGGCTTTGCTAATTGGGCAAGCTTAGAAGCTTCAGCAAATGATAATGGATAGTTAAAACATCGACGAAAACCTGTCTTACGTTGCCGTATTGCTTCGAGCAAAGCCTGATCTTGATTTCTAAGCTGGTTGTAGTCCATAGAGCATCTCAATAATAATTATATCAATTCTATATTACACAGCCTAAAATAATTTTTGGTAAATGGTTAAGCTGTTTTTAACGCGGCAATCATTTTGCTAATCACAGCTTTTGCATCACCATACACCATGTGACATTTTTTATTGAAGAATAATAAATTTTCGATGCCGGCATAACCTTTGCCTTTGCCTCGTTTGATTACAAAAATCTGTTTAGCTTGATCAACATTAAGAATTGGCATGCCATAAATTGGGCTTGTTTTATCGGTTTTTGCTGCTGGGTTTACCACATCATTGGCGCCAATTACTATCACAATATCGGTTGCTGCAAATTCTGGATTGATCTCTTCCATGTCGGCAATATAATCATAAGGAACTCCAGCTTCGGCAAGCAAAACATTCATGTGGCCTGGCATTCTTCCTGCGACTGGATGAATCGCAAATTTTACGTCGATGCCTTTATCAATTAAAAGTGAAGCCAATTCCCACACTTTTTGTTGTGCTTGTGCTAAAGCCATACCATATCCAGGGACAAAAATTACTTTGTTAACAAAATTCAGCATTGTTGCCGCATCTTCAACTTCCATTGCCTGAATTGATCCTGTTACAGAATTCACAGATTTAGTAGTTCCAAAGCGCACAAATAATATATTTCTGATCGAGCGGTTCATGGCTTTTGCCATGAGCAGAGTTAATAATGTACCAGAAGAACCAACTATAGTTCCTGCAATAATCATAGCGATATTATTAACAACAAATCCTTCGCAAGCGACCGCAAGACCAGTAAAAGCGTTAAAAAGTGCTATAACTACCGGCATGTCGGCGCCGCCGATACTCATGGTTAACAAAACGCCATAGGTTAGGCACGCAAGAAAAAATAGCAGGAAAATAAACACGGCATGCGAAAAATAAAAGATAATTCCTAAGAGGATAGCAGCAAATAAAACACCAAGATTAATTTGTTGTTGTAGGGGGAAATAAATATTTTTTAACCAATCTCTTAGTTTAAAAAAAGCTAAAATACTTCCAGAAAAAGATGCGGCTCCAATTAATGCACCTAAAACAGCCAAGAGAAACATCGTCGCTGGCATTTGCACATTTGCATTAAATGTAATTTTTAACAATTCAACAGCTGCAATTGCTGCTGCAGCACCGCCGCCCATGCCATTAAACATAGCAATCATTTCTGGCATGGAAGTCATGACAACTTTTTTTGCTGCAAGAAATGCGATTATGCTGCCAAGCGAAATTGCAAGTAGCATCAAAGCAAAATTATGCATGCCCGGGAAAAAGAAGCTTACTAGTATAGCAAGTAGTACGCCAATGCCTGCCATATGTATGCCACTAACAGCAGTTTTTGGTGAGCTCATGCGTTTTAAGCCCAAAATAAATAAAATAGCCGAAGCATAATAAACAATTTGAATTATGCTATCACGCATGGTCGTCACTCTTCGATTTAAACATTTCCAACATGCGTATAGTTACTACATATCCACCAACAACATTTGCAGTAGATAGAAGAACAGCAAAAAAACCCATGATTATTTCAGTTGTTGTAGTTGCATAGCCTAGAGCTATCATAGCTCCAACTAAAACTAGGCCATGAATAAAATTTGAACCAGACATGAGGGGAGTGTGTAGAATTACCGGAACACGCCTAATCACTTCATATCCAGTAAAAGCAGCCAAAGTAAAAAGATAAATTGCAGTAAAGCCATCAAGTGTCATAGTTTAACCTCCACTTTGATTTGCCCAGCATGAGTTACAACTGAGCTAGAAATAATTGGATCATCCCAGTTTAGATTAATAGTTCCATTTTGGACTATGAGTGATAAAAAATTAATGCAATTACGCGCATACATTTCGCTTGCATTAATAGCAAGCGAGCTTGGTAAATTAAGTGGTCCAAGAATTGTAACATTGTTTGGCGTTACAAAAGTTGCATCAGGTTTTGTAAGTTCACAATTACCGCCCATTTCGGCCATAGCATCAACTACGATTGATCCTGGTTGCATTGCCGCTACCATTTCTGCAGTAAGAATTTTCGGAGCAGTTTTTCCTGGAACACCTGCTGTTGTAATTATAACATCGCACTTTGCAATGTGTTGAATTAGCGCCTGTGTTTGTTGCGCTTTTTCTTCCTTAGTTAATTCGCGAGCATAACCGCCAGTACCGATAGCTTGAACTTTAGTGTCAAGAAATTTTGCACCAAGTGATTCGGTTTGTTCTTTAGTTTCTGGGCGCACATCGTATGCGCTTACTTGTGCACCTAAACGTTTAGCAGTGGCAATTGCTTGTAAACCCGCAACGCCTACACCAATTACGAATACTTTTGCAGGTCGAATTGAACCCGCAGCTGTTGTGAGCATGGGAAAGAAAATTTTGCTGCTATTTGCTGCTAAAATTACTGCTTTATATCCTATGATAGTTGCTTGGGAAGAGAGTGCATCCATGTTTTGAGCGCGAGAAATGCGCGGGATAAGTTCCATGGCAAAACTGGTGATATTTTTTGCTAGAAGTTTTTTTGTGGTATCAAGATTTAAGTGTGGATATAAAAATGCAATTAAAATCGCATTATCCTGCATTGACTCAACTTCTTCTACTGTGGGGGGAAGAACTTTAAGATAGATATCTCCTTTGGTCTGTAAGTCCTGGATAATGGTTGCGTTATAACTATCCCTCGGTGCGTCCTTGCCAG
>JAMCWR010000067.1 GCA_023480665.1 Gammaproteobacteria bacterium | reverse complement strand
ATAGCACCAATAGCGAAATGGTTATTGTTAAAAATATTGAATTATTTTCATTGTGTGAACATCACCTGTTGCCAATTATAGGCAAATGTCATGTGGCATATATACCTAATGGAAAAATTATCGGGCTATCGAAAATTCCCCGCATCGTTGATATGTTTGCTAGGCGACTACAGGTGCAAGAAAATCTTACCGCGCAAATTGCTGAGTGTGTTTTAAATAATGATCGCTGATAATGCTTAAATTCGCTTCGTCGTGTTGCATAGTTTATTCCTAATCGTTAATTAATTAAATTATACCGAGGATTAGGTTAGGTGCGCAACAAAGAATGCTCATATGTAACAAAATCATAATCATAAGGATTTTGTGTCGTAGCAGTATAATGAGTTCGAGAAACCTCGAGCCACTCCTTAGAATTCCAAACTGGAAAATATGTATCGCCAACAAAATCATGTTGAATTAAAGTTAAATACATTTTCGCAGCATAAGGCAGAAACATTTTATAAACTTCGGCGCCACCAATAATCATAATTTCTTTATCATGCTCAATTGCTTTTAAAATAGCTTTGAAACTGTGATAGACTTCACACCCAGGTATTTTTAGATTCTTCTTTCGTGACAAAACAATATTGCGACACGAAGCTATTGGATGCCCAATAGCTGCATAAGTTTTTCTTCCCATTATTACCGTTTTGTTTTGCACTAGTTGATAAAATCTAGCCAAATCTTCGGGAAGATCCCACGGTAATTTATTATCGTTTCCTATTACACGATTCAATCCCATGGCGGCAACGAGAGAAATTCTTGGATCAATTGTTACTGATGTATTTTGTTTCACAAACGTCACTCCAATAGTGCCTATACATATTTCGATATAACTCTGGTTCAAGTATAGCTGAATCTGCTTTAATTTTAAAAGTAATCGCACCTGTCGCTTCAGTATTAAACATTTTGGAATCTATTGCCAAATAACGCTTGATTACCGATTGCACAGGAAAATGGAAGCGATTTAAATATCCTGTTGGAAATAAAACATAACTTGGTTTTACCGCTACCACAAACTCAGGCGAAGAAGATGTTCTACTGCCGTGATGTGGCGCAACCAAAATCGAACTTTGCAGATTTAAACTGGTATTTGATAAAATAAAATCTTCTGCTTCGCGCTCAATATCGCCAGTTAAAAGTAAACTATTTTTACCGCAAGTAATGCGCAGTACACAAGAACTATTGTTGCCATCATATGTAGTATTCGCATTAGGTGCCAAAATCTGAAACTTCACACCATCCCATTGCCAAGTTTGGCCAGCATAACAATGCTCTGCTCTTCCTGGTGCAAACCTTTCTGGCACACTTGTAATTAACTTACTAACTTTATCTGCCGCTAAAATTGAGTTGGCGCCACCAATATGATCATTATCACCATGGCTAACAACCATCATATCGATATCTTTAAGACCATAACTCGCAAGAAAAGGTAACACCACAGTTTCACCAGAATCTGATTTGTATTGCTTGATGCCAGTATCATAAACTAACACATGTTTTTGCGTTCTTATTACTGAAGCCAATCCCTGCCCCACATCAAGCAACGTAAACCAAACTTCATTTGGACCAGGACCTTTCGGCAAATAGAAAATTAGCGGCAAAAACCAAATTATTCCCAACCATTTTGCTGGAAAATTGCGCGGCGCTAATAAACAAAGCATGCCGATGATTGCTGCAGTAAATACCCAATAATTAACAACTGCATGTTGCCAACAAAAAAAACTAAGTTTACTACAGCAAGCTAGCCAAAAATAAATCATGCTCATGATCTTTGCTGCGAGTGTTAAAATCCATCCACCTAAATACCCAGGGAAAAACATGAAAGAGCTAGCAAGTAAGCCTAGAGGAACAACGATTAAACAAACACCAGGCAAAGCAACTATATTGGCTATTATTGCAACAAATGATAGTTGCTGAAATAACAATAAACTTAATGGCATAAGCGCTATGGTTATAGTCAACTGCAATTGCCAGTATTTTATCCATTTCGCATAAAGCCAAGCTAACGCAGGCTGAGTGATTGATGTTTCAAGTTTTACATATTTACTATAATTAACCGCATAAAGAATCGCCGCTACTGCTATAAATGAAAGCCAAAAACCTTTAGTCAACAGAGCTAAAGGATCAACTAATAACACACAAAATAGTGCTAAGCTAAAAGTATGCCAGGAAGTAAAATGCCGCTTAAAAAATATTGCTCCGAGAAATACTATTAACATCAGTAAAGATCGTTGCGTCGGGATAGAAAAACCAGAAATTGCTGCATAAATTAGCCCTGCAAAAAAAGCTGCTATTGCGCCAATGCGTTGTGATGGTAACCAAAGTGTTAATTTGCTCACGCGTCGCCAAAAAAATTGTATAAGCAAAAAACCAATAGTTGCAACAAATCCAATGTGTAATCCTGAAATTGCTACTAAATAACTTGTTCCAGTTGCACGTAATAATTGCCATTCACTTGTAGAAATTGCATTTTCATCACCCACAAGCAAAGCACTAATGATTCCTGCTGATTTTTCTTTAAATAATGCTTGAGCTATTTTTTGTTGTAATTTTTGCCGCAATCTATCTAAAGGATGGCTATACCAATTTGCAGCTAGAAGTTGATTCATAGTTGATGGCAATACATACCCAGTTGCGCGGATATGCTCGGCAAAAAGATATTTTTCTAAATCAAAACCACCGGGATTTAGAAGCCCATGCGGCCTTTTTAGGCGAACCAGTAGTTGCCATTTATCACCTACAATTATATTGGGACGTGTTCCAGACCAACTAAGCTTAATTTTAGTAGCGACTTTCTCTTGCCCAACTGTATCAGTAGCAAAAATGAACGAAGTATAAAGATCATTAGTTTGCGGCAACGAAGCAACATCCCCTGAAATAACTAGAGTTTTTTTCTCTAAATCCTTTGGCAGCGACCACGAGGTTACAAGACAAACATGTGTTAATGCCCAAAAAAACCCAAAAGCAAATCCAAAAATAACTAAACAATACTTGTTTCGGAATGTAGATAAACAAGCCGTAGCAGGGCAAGCGATAATACAAAAAGTAATTGAAAAGATAGGGATTGCAGGCAAAAGCTGTAAAAAGCATATTCCGAGAAAAAAGGCTACTATCCAAAGCTGCATACTACCACCTTAATTTGTCAGGTGATTGTAGCTAGCTGTTATTTGAGTTCAATACGGTAGAAACTACGGTACTACAGCATCTCATTAAAAATCAAAAAAAATATTTACACAGCAAGGGCTCTGAAAGAGCCCTATGCTTTACTAGCCCAGTGTGTAGCGAGCGTCGCTTTTTACGCAAGCAAACGCTGGGTGGTGTATGAATTAGCGAATACGTCCCAGCCTAAAGTAAGTTTTGTCAAGAAACAAAATTAATATAAGCAAAATAAATTTTAACTGATTTTTAACCTAATTGCATTTGTCATCATACTCCTTTTCGATTAACATCATAATATGAATTTTGTAAGTAAGATTTGTCATTCTAATTATAAGCGACTCTGCTTCTTTTTGGTCACCCTCGGGCCGGGTTTAATTGTCATGCTGGCTGATACTGATTTTGGCAGTATCATCGTAGCAGCACAAAGCGGTGCTGTTTGGGGGTATCGTCTTTTAGCATTACAAATCATTCTCATTCCAATTCTATATATTGCACAAGAGCTCACTTTACGCCTGGGATTAGTAACAAAACTTGGTCACGGACAACTTATCAAAAAACATTTTGGCAATTTTTGGGCTTGGTTTTCTGTTCTTACTTTAATCGTCTGCTGCTTTGGTGCGCTTATATCTGAATTAAGCGGCATCGCGGGTGTCGGCTTACTTTTTAATATTCCTACCTGGCTGAGCTTACTAATTACTATTGGGTTCTTAATAGTGCTTGTTTGGACACGTTGTTATAATTCGGTCGAACGTGTGGCAATTGCTATTGGTGCCTTTGAGCTTATTTATTTTTATGTTGCATTTAAGGCACAACCATCAGGCAAAGAAATGTGGCAGGGCTTGACTACCCTTCCCTTATATTCAAGCAATTTTCTGAAGGTTCTGCAAA
>JAMCWR010000028.1 GCA_023480665.1 Gammaproteobacteria bacterium | reverse complement strand
TTGCCTTTATGCTGAGCCACGCTGCCTAAAAAATTGACAGCATCATTGTAAAGCGGCAAAGTTTTTTCAAGATTGATGATATGGATTTTTTGTCTAGTACCAAAAATATACGCGGACATTTTTGGGTTCCAATAACGGACTTGATGACCAAAATGGACGCCAGCTTCTAACATCTGGCGCATAGTAATATCTGACATGCTTTAATCTCCTCGGGTTATTCATCCCTATGCTCAAGCTCAGTTTAACTAAATTTAATTAGCACCCAAACTAAGTAATTATGGCATAGGTGTGGATTTAAAAATAAGCGCATTAATATAACAATTTTTACAACAATTTTATTATTAATCATTGCGCTTGCTACTACTAATGTTTATATTAGTGGCGATTTTATATCACAATTTTTGCAAAACGACAATTAAATACTTTAAAGAAATGTCTATAAAAATCAAAACACCAGATGAAATTACAAAAATGCGCGTAGCAGGAAAGCTTGCTGCGCGAGTTTTGGAAATGATCACACCTTTTGTGCGCGAGGGGGTTACCACGCTTGAGCTAGATCAAATCTGCCACGATTATATTGTAAATGTCGAACACGCTATCCCAGCGCCATTAAATTATCGCGGGTTTCCAAAATCAATTTGCACATCTATAAATCATGTCATTTGCCATGGCATTCCTGGCCCAAGAGCTTTGAAAAATCAAGATATAATGAATATCGATATAACAATCATCAAAGATGGCTATCATAGCGATACGAGCAAGATGTTTGTTATTGGCAAACCAACTATCCTTGCCGAAAGGTTAATTCGAGTCACTCAAGAATGCCTGTACCTAGCAATTAAAGCCGTTAAACCTGGCGCGCATTTAGGCGACATTGGCGCAATCATTCAAAAACATGCCGAAGCAAACCATTTTTCTGTTGTAAGAGAATACTGCGGCCATGGCATTGGGCTTGCCTTTCATGAAGAACCGCAGGTTTTGCATTTTGGAACAATGGGCGCTGGAACTATGCTTGAACCAGGAATGATTTTTACCATTGAACCAATGATTAACGCCGGAAAACCACATACCAAGTTAATGCTAGACGGCTGGACAGTTATCACAAAAGATCACAAACTTTCTGCGCAATGGGAACACACAATTTTAGTTACTGAAACTGGTCATGAAGTATTAACTAAGCGTAGTGACGAAACCGAAATTTAGTGATTTTTGCTACCATTCTATAACTCTTTGATTAATAACAAAAAAACTTGCATGTTTTATAACTCTTTGATTTTAAACACAAATTTTTTTACATGTTTTTCTAGATATCTAATTGATTTTAAACGATTTTTTTGTATGTTGGGTCAAGCGTGTTTTTGCTAAAGGACCCAACAAAATAAAAAAACCATTTTTTATGTTTTTTTAATATATTTGGTTCGCTCGAACAAAGTTTGCTTTTGCCACATCTGCTTTCGCACCTAAACAATGATCATCCACAAGGTGATGGCGCCAATCTCTTTTACGCCGGTTTATAGATATAGATAAGATCGATTATTTTTTGTGTAAATATTTTTCCCTGATAATCCTTAGATGTTTATTCAACAAATTTTAATAGATTGTGCTTATTGTTTGAATTCAGCGATTGTTGGTCGATATTTTCACACAGTTGCAAACCCACCATCGACTAGAATGATTTCTCCATTAATATAGTCTGATTTAATAATAGCGACTACAAATTCGGTTATGTCTTTTGGTGCGCCTGTTCGTTTGAGTGGGGTTCTAGTTTTGAATTTATTAACAGCTTCATCAAAATTTTCAGTGCGTGGCGTCATAATAACACCAGGTGCTATTGCGTTGGCTCTAATTTCTGGTCCACAATGTCTAGCTAAGTATTTGGTGAGTTGATTGATTGCTGCTTTTGATACAGAGTAAGCAATACTGCTTGATCCGCTGGCAGAGTCGATACCTGCGCAAGAGGTAATATTAATTATATTGCCATCACCAGATTTTTTTAAATGAGGAATTGCTTCGCGAGTGATACACCATGTACCAACAACATTGGTATCAAGTAAATAACTAAAATCAGCATTACTAATATCACAAATATCATCGGATTTTAGGCGCATAGTTTGCCCGGCATTATTTACCAAAATGTCTAATTGGCCAAAATGGTTGATGGTTTCTTCTACAATCCTTTTGCAATCCCCTTCAACGCCAATGCTGCCCTGTATATAAATGGCATTCTTTAATTCACTGGCCAATTTCTTTCCTTTTTCTATCGACTGAACAGAATTGATAACTATTTTAGCGCCATTGTTAGAAAGCATTTGTGCAATACTCTCACCAATGCCGCTGGTTGATCCGGTTACAATGGCCACTTTGTTTTTTAATGTAGACATACAATACCTCTTTTAGGTTCCTTCATGATAGTAGATATGAGCTATAGATCAGGAAATGAAAACAACTCAATCTGATCTGGCATATTCATTGTTATTTTTTTAATTACTCTGATTTATAGCCAATAACTTGGCAATAAATAATTCCCACAAAAGCACCGGGATTATTTCTAAATTTCGTCCAAATGTTTTTATATTCTTGGATTTCTTCTTCAGTGATAGTGCCATTAGCCAAGGCTGTTGTTATATAAGTTGACTCCGATAATTCGCCAATAATAAAGTCTATATAATAATCAAGTTCTTTTTTGTTACCCCTAATTGTTGCTGTACCAGACGCAACTACATCGCTAAACCCTTCTTCTGATAATATGCTACGAAGTTTTTTGCCTATACTAAAATCAGCTCCAGCACTACTAAGCATTTTTAGCCTAAAATTCCAAGCGTTAATAATTTCTGATGTATCTGGATATATCACAACATCTTTAAAAGCTGGATCGCGAGCCGCAATAATTCCGCCTGGTTTTAATACACGTTTCATTTCTTGAATTGCTTTTCTATAATTTGGTATGTGGGTTAAGAACGCATGGGAAAAAACAATATCAAATGTGTTATCTTTAAATGGCAAATCGCAAATATCTGCTTTCTCTAAATGAATATTTGTAATGCCCTCTTCATTTGCCAATTTTTTTGTTAATTCAAGTTGTGATGGTTCAATATCGATAGCAAAAATCTCACCATTTTTTATATATTTGCCAAAACCAACCGTAATAGAACCAGGGCCGCAACCACAATCAAGAAGTTTTATATCATCACGCAAATAGGGTATCAAAAAGCCTGCTTCTTGTTCCACTGTTCGTTTATTAATAAAGTTGATCATAAAATCTTTATAACCATACTTATAATTATTTGTTTGAACATTACTCATAAATATTTCCTTTTTTCTTCTTTAAGCTCAATAGAAAAATTTATGTCTGGATTTTTTGTGTTATATATCAATTTGAAAAAATATTACTGTCTGCGTTTTTTTAGATCACGATAAAAGTTTTCATGCATACCTAGAGCCAACAATAATCTATCTGATAAATACCATTCGTAAGCTAAAAGCATTTCTTGATGATATATTTTAAATTTATAGACAAATACCCCGACTAAATCTCCTTTTTTTTCTTGTCCTATTTTGGGATTTGCAACAATATCGCGAATAGCATCATCAACTTTTAGTTTTCGGTTAGCATGCAATTTTTTATAAGCTTTTTTGAAGTTAGGCATTTGCCTAATAGTTACCTTAGTCACTTTTACCCTCAAACTCAAATGGCTCTGCCAACGATCTATCGGTGTTTTTTGCTATCAGAACATCCTTAATAAATTCTATTGGTAAATCTGGATTGTCTAGCGCACACTTGCCAATAGTTGCCCAATACTCTATTTGATTAGGAATAGAGCGATATTCAGCTGAGGCTGTTTTTTTAGCAGCATTATAAATAGTTTCATCGATTCTTATTGCAATACCCATAATTTTACCTACTAATGTTATTAATTACTACAATTGTAGCATAACATATTTAGGCTGCTATGCAAAAGAGCTTAAGTGAATAATAAGAGTAAGCAAATAAGTAATATGCAATCATTAAGACAAAATGCAAACTGTTTTTGTTAATTCAATAACTTATTGATTAATAACAAAAAAACTTGCATGTTTTATAACTCTTTGATTTTAAACATAAATTTTTTTACATGTTTTTATGGGTATCTAATTGATTTTAAAAGATTTTTTTGTAGGCTCTAGTCAGCGTGGCGTTGTTGAATAATTCACTTTAAAACGCTAGCTCTATCATTAATCCTAAAGTTAGGATTTGATTTTATCTGTCTAGTTTGTTTTAAGTTACTGCATAACTTTTTGCTTCTCCGAACTCTCCTATA
>JAMCWR010000041.1 GCA_023480665.1 Gammaproteobacteria bacterium | reverse complement strand
CAACCTAAAAACTCATTTAAGCGCTTTACACCTGAAATATTCTCTCGAGTAAAACCTGTTTTGATTGCCATAATACAACTGATTGAAGCTCGGCGTTGGGGATCAAGTGATGATCTTTTTTGATACTCTTCTAACCTTTCGGTCAAAGTACGTACTAAGCTTTCATAAAGATTATTAGCCACAAGGTCTGGTTCTTGAATGCTAGGGGCTGGTCTTTCAGATTCTTTTGCATCTCCAAAAAGTAATCTTTCTCTGGCACCTCGAGTACCAGAATCATGTGGGGGAGTTTGAGGAAGCACGGCGAGCGCTTCAGTTACATGGCCCATGTTGACTTCTAAATGCGCAATTCTGGCATCAAGGTCATTTTTGCTGCTACCTGCTTTGGCATCACTTGCTGCATATACCTGATCCCCAACATTAATACCGGATTTTTCCACTGCATCTCTGGTATTTTCTGCTTCTTTTCTGGCTTTTTTTGCATCTCTTTCTGCTTGTTCTAGGCGTTCAGCTACTGTTTGCGATTCTGCTTCTCTTTGTTTTAGGCGTTCTTCTAATTCTTCCATTTTTTTGTTTTTAGCCTCTGCTTCTTTTAAGCGTTGTTCTAGATTTCTTACTCTTTCGATTTCGGCTTCTGCTTTTCTTAATCGTTCTGCTAATGCTGAGTCAGAGCTACTTGCCACCCTGCCTGCCACATGTGCGCATGATTGAGATAAGGCAGGTACTGGAGGCGGCGCTCTAGATGGGGTGCTGGCATTGTTTGAATTGCTTGTTCTGGTAAAGCTATATGGACAAATGCTTCGATATTAGCGGCTGAGGGATGAGGTATTAGTTTTTCTTCAATAATAGCGTGCAGAATATTTTTACAATGTATTTCAGCAAACTTTTTAATAGCGGTATCTATCTCGTTGGCTTGAAACCAATCTCTTAAAGCAATGGCGGTGTTTAATACTCGTTTTAGAATACCAACTGTTCGTGTGTCTAAGTTATTGATTTCTAATTCTAGAGTAAAGGTTAGGCGTCTTGCTAGGGATTCGATAAATATGTCTGCTTCGGTAGTATTTACAAAGAAGGTTGCTATTTTATTGGCTGCTAGCTTTTTATTTCTGGCACTATAGGTATCAATGGCTCCAGAGAAGATAGAGGTAAGGATGCTTAATCCGGGAATGTTTCTGCCCAAAGCATCAGCACCTTGACTAAGATAATCAATTGCAGTCTTTTCTTCATCTTTAGCTTTGCCACTATGGATATTTTTACAGGCAATAAAGACACTAGTGAATTGGGCGATAAAAGAGTAGTAGTAATCACCAAGGTTGGGGTTTCTTAAAATATAGACTTTTTCTTGTTCTACTAGTTGCGCCAGTCTTTCTCTGTCAATCGTACCCATAAAAGTCTTTGCTTCACCTTGGAGTTCATGAAGAGCTTGGGGGTTAATATCGCCAACTGCAGCTAGGTTTGGCATTAATGTTTGGATTTGTCGCAAGGCACCTATTTGTGCTTCTGATATTTCACTCACCATGGTTTTTGCTTGGTTTTGTGCTGGATGCTCTTTGGATTCTTTACCTTCAACTTCTCGTTTTTTTTCTTCTTTAGATTCTTTGATTTCTTTGGATTCCTTGGATTCTTTAGCTTCTTGCTTTTTTTCTTCTTTGGATTCTTGTGATAGAGGTAGAGGAGCTACGAGGTTATCTTCTTTTATTTCAGATTTAGATTTGGCTGCAGACTTGGCTTCAAGAGCTTCACGAGCTTTTTGTTCTTTTGCGGCACTTGCAGCTTTAGCTTCATCTTCACTAGCTTTTTGTTCCTTTGCAGCACTTGCCAGTTTAGCTTCATTCTCTTTTTGTAAACGCTCCAAAGATAAGCGAGCAGGAAGGTAACTATCTGCTGCTTTTTGGTACCACGAAATTGCCTCTGCGGCATTTCTTTCAGCTTCACAGCATTGACCTACTCTGTATTGGGCGTAGGGTTCATTGTTAGGGTCCCCTGCGGTTTTTAGATAAACAGCTTTGGGGAGAGTTGGTGGGGAAGATAGGGATTTTGCTTCTGAATATTTTTGCCAGGCTTCTAAGAAAGCGACCGTTTCTGTTTTATTGCTTTGTCTTGCAATATCAATTGCGGTTTGACTAGATTTGTCTTTTTCAAGTATGTTTGCACCATGATTCAGCAGCCATTCGATAGTTGCAGTTTTGCCGTTACGAGCAGCCCCTAACAAAGTGGCGCCCGCTACCATAACCCCTTCATCAATCCTCGCTCCATGCTCAAGTAGCCACTCAACAGTTGCGGTATGGCCGCGCCAAGCAGCCTCTAACAAAGCTGTTGAGCCGTAATTACTCCTTTCGTCAATTCTTGCTCCATGCTCAAGTAGCCACTTGACAGTTGTAGTATGGCCGTAACAAGCAGCCCATAACAAAGCCGTACAGCTATATTTATCTTTTACATTTGCAACATTTGCACCTGCAGTAACCAAATGTTGCACAGCATCAAGATTTCCATGCTTTGCTGCTTCTAAGAGATTTGCATTAAGTTCTTCTTGGTGTTTACTAGCTTTTTGTTCAAGCTTTTCCTTACCCCTGGTTTCTTGTTTTTCTTCTTTTGCTTCTTTAGCTTCTGGTAATCGGGCTGGTACTAGACTAGGTGGGGGTAGGGTTATGGTAGCGGGCGCCACAGGTGCTGGATCAGGTGGAGGTAAGATTGTGGTAGCAGGAAGTGCCACAACATTAGCTTGCCCGCTGCGATCTGCTCTGTGTGCTAAACGTTCCTTTTCAATCCTTTCTTTGTCTTTTTGTTCTTTTTCTTTTTGCTCAGCTTCGAGTTTTTTTGCTTCCGCTGCTTTTTGTTCTACTTCAATTTTCTTTTTATTTTCCTCTTCAAGTTTCTTGGCCTTTTCTGCTGCTTGTTTTTTTTCCTCAGCGAGTTTACGTTCCATTTCTGCTTTGGCTTTTGCTGCCTCGTGTATTTTACTTAATTCTTGAGAATCAAAGTCATTCTTGATAGTAACTGCGAGGTTTCGCTCTCTAGTAGCTTTTTTTAATCTTTCAATGCCAACGTGCGTAACACCTGTTCCGCTCAAGTCAATAAACAATAAGGTTTTGTTACATTTACTTGAAAACCATCCTGGTGTATAAACATCAACCAATAAATCGATCACATCGTCTTTAATTTCTCTATTGCCTGCTAAACTTAGACGATGAGTATAGGAATTGCCTTTGATAGCTTTTATGATACCTTTAACATCTTGAGTGGTTAGCGGGTAAAAATTTAATACGTTTACTTCTACATAAACTGGCGTAGCATAACCATGAAACTTCATGTACACCATTGCTTGGTGGTAACTTTCTAACCGCAAAGGGTCGTCATGTATCTTAGAATTGATATTAGATTCCGATAAATCAAGGAGGTCGTCAGAATGACCGGACTGAACTTTAGATTCAAAATCATTTATAACATCACTTTTGAGACACCTCATATAACCACAATCTTTCTCTTCCATCCATCTTTTGTCTTCCGCGTCTTCGTCATACCTAAAACATTTGTAATTTACGTCGTCTGATGCTATTTCGCTTATTTTACCGTGTTTCGGAAATGGCCTCGCTGGACAACCACTATACCCCCCATTTTTTCTATGTAAAATATAATCTTCAATGGCTTGCCTTCTTCCCTCTGAATACATTTCATCAACGTTATTACAAGAAAGTATGTTAACATAACTAATACCAAAAGTTCCTGCTTTAAGCGCTATTTTTTTACTATCTTTTTCTTCTTTTTTTTCTTCTTTAAAAAAGCTGGGGCCAGATGAATGAGAACTGCTTGCTGCTGAAGATGAAGCTGCTGGGGTCGTGCCTTGTGCATTTATGTTACCCCTAGTAGACATAAGACCTCACTGTTTGTTTTTTTAATAGTGTTTATCTAGACTTGATTCACAGTTTTTATTATAGCAATATCTGTTTATCTTATCTATATTACAAATAGCGTTGATTTTATTTCAATGAGAAGGGCTCTTTTGGGTAAAGGCTCTTGTTGTTTTATACAAACTTAAAATTATATTGTATAAAATCAAAGAAATACTTTTAACCAGGTATTTAATTTCCGATTTTTAGTGGAAACCAACCTATTTAAATTATTGAGTATAAATTTAAAGCAATATATTTAGATGAAAATCTGAGTCTACTCTCATCATGTTATCCAGCAAGTGTGGTATGTAAGTAGGCCTACCGAATTGCTTCGGTGAGTCTACTTACATACCACCCTTAATATAGCATTGCACATCGTAGCAAAAGAAAGATATGAAGATGCTGGTGGTTATGCCAAAATATTAAGGTAAAACTTAATTTCTTTTAAAAAAGAATCACAGAAAATAATTTGAAAATCCAGTATTTTCTAAATATCTGCAACAAGACGTTCAAACATTATGCTATTATTAATCATATCCTTTGTTTTTTTGTAACCAAATTAATTATAAGCTATTTTTGCATCAAGCGATGGCTCGTAAATATGTAGTGTCCCCTTTTTAACAGAAGAAACGAGCTCCAATTTAAGAAATTTACCCAAAGCTCTCGAAACAAATACCCTATTTTTCCCGGATGCTTTTATTAATCCTTTAACACTGGATTTTTTTAATTTTACCAGAGCCTTTAATACTACTTCTTCAGCATCGGTTAAATCATTTGTTTTAATTCTACTTTTGGCTAGCTCTGTAATTAAAGGTTTAGCAATATCTATTGTTATCGTGTTAATAAGATTACCAATACAAAGCCGTGACACCATTCTGCTTAATAAGCCAAAAACATATCTTAATCGCCCCTCCGTTACATCATATAAATATTCAAAAACCTCTTTTGTAACGGGAAAAGCCGCGTTTTTATTTTTCTTGTAAAAATTCATTCTTCTTTCTATCAGTAGTTGATAATCTTTTTTGGATAATGGATTTATAAAAGCTTCATGACCAATAATGTCATCCACGCGGTCTACTTTGCTCGCAATAAACGATCTAATGCCAGTATCGCCAACTAATAACCAACTAACGTTTCTAGTTTGCATGTAGTCTCTTAGTGAATTTAGTGTGTATTTCAAATGCGCTTCTGTATGTATTGCGCCCAAATCGAGATTGTTTAATTGAATTAAAATGCCGTTTTTGTATCCAAGATCTGTGATCAATTTCGCTAGATCTTCTAAATGATGACCTATAACTGGCGCCGGTACTATTGTCGGCTGGCTGATTCCAACATTTTCTCCATAACTTGCTCCTACACTAAAAGCAGATAACCCAAATGACTTATAAACCTCTGATATTCTTTTTGAAAGTGCCTTTGCTTCTATAAATCGCTTATCTTTAAGTACATTTCCGGTAATATTTAATTCAAGTTCACGCACAATATTAGATATTATTGCGGCTAACAACGTTTCGAGCAGCCAATTTGGTTCAATACGTATTTCATTTGTGGGTGTGAAATAACGTTTTGTTTTTTGAGCGTTAAAACGTAAATAATTACCAAATGAAGTTGTACCGACTCCTCTCGCCCCTTCCACAACTATTATTACATCTTTATTTTTTAACAATTCCGAGCAAAGCCTAACCTCATTTTCATGCCCAACAAAAAGCTCTAAAGTATCATTTGAAATCGGTCTTGATCGAAACGGAAAATCAGAAAACCCTAAAGCATTCCATGGCGTATAAGCACCTCTATAATATGTAACAATTAGTTAGAAAAATACGATATATATCTTTTTTTTGATATATACAAATATAAAGCTGTACGTAGTTACGCTCATGATTTTATGCTAATAGAGATAAAAGATACCGATATTATTTATCGCTTGTAGTAAGTTTTTTTGTTGCTAAGTCTCGGAGTAGCTAACAAACTCATAGCTTAAAAAATGAGTTTTTTGTTTTTTAACTTGTTTTCTGAAAATTGTTTAATTGGTATGTTATTTTCTTGGTATAGCTCTTCAGTAAATTTTGATATTTTAAGATGCCTGATAGTTTTTACTATCTTATTTTAAAACAAACTGCTGTCAACCAAGCTGAATTAATATTTACCAACCATTGGTAATGGAGCTTTTATTGAAAATATGCCTGATAATATCAGAAGTTCTAGTAATATTACCGCTATTGAAATTGATAATACCTATTGTGAAGTTGTTGAATTACTTTATCCAGAGATTAAGCTACATCATTTAGGTTTTGAGAATTTTAGGAGGAATAAGTACGATCTTATAATTAGCAATCCGTCTTATGACTCTAACCTCTTAGTCAACCCTGAAAATAAAGATATAGCAAATTACTGCATTCATCATTATTTTGTGGCTAAATCAATGAAGCTTTTAAAAAAAGATGGGGTCTTAACAACGGTACCCTCCTCTTTTTCCCTTGGTAATACTATTAAACATGCTCGTAGTATCATTAAAAAGTAATTATGGTAATTTGATTACTGCTTATATCACTTTCCATTTATATTTCTACATAATTAAATTTGATTTTTTGTATTCTGATAAGAAATAGCACGGCACAATAAAACTATTTGTTAGAATCAGTTTGAAATGTCATCCCTGGTTAAATGTTAAAACCAAGTTGAAATATCACCCTTCATTCTCTTGTTAATTATATTTAAACAGATAAAACTGTGAGTGATATTCACGTGGCTTTAACAAATCTACTATACTAAAATTATTTTTAGTTAAAATTAGCAACCAAGCAGGTTACTTAATAAAATTGATAGCGTATTTTGGGGGAACGTGCAATTTGCCAAAAATAAAATATGTTGTCAAAATGCATTAATTAAAAACTTCAAATAATAAAAAATGCTGGGTAGTTTATTGTCTTTGGTTTAAGAAACATATGGTATACAAACTTTAGAATTTTGGAGAAAATTATGAAGGTAAAATTTTCAAATTGGAGATTTCAATGGAACTGTTATGGTGGGGCTAGCGATCTTAAAGGCATTGGTATTGAACGAGTGGGAGGCGAAGCATCAGCGGCACAGGTTTTTACTTGTTATTGTAGCTGTGAAGTTGGTACGTCTTCTTTTGCGGACCAACTTGATGTAATGCAAGCTTATGGCGTAGGAACAGTGCTTGAGTTAGTTACTGGGGTCAGTGTTTTAACACATGCTGGATTTGCTACAGTACAAGAAGGAGTTGAATATGAATTAAAAGCAACTAATGCTGAAACGCTAATAAGATGTCAGCAGATAGTAAAGGCTTTAGATGCTGACGCAACCAGGAGACCAAGACTATGCGGAATTTTTAACCAAGTAGTTTCGCATTTAACACAACTTGAACAAGAAGCAAAAGAAAAAGCAGCAAAAGAAGCTAAAGAAAAACTAGCACGAGAAGCCAAAGAAGCCCAAGAAAAAAAAGAAGATGAAGCCGCAGTAGCAGGCGATAGAGATGCCATGTACATAGTTGGCAGACGCTGCGAAGTTCAAGGCAGAGAAAATGATGCTCGCGCTTGGTATTTTAAAGCTGAGGAAAAAGGACATCTAGAAGCAAAAGCAGCACATTTACGCCTGTTTGAAATCCTCAGGAAATCTGCTGAAGCTGGGGATGCAACAGCTTTAAATAATTTTGGCATTTGTTGCTACTTTGGACGAGGAATAAATAAAGATTATAAGGAGGCAGCTGCTTGCTGGCAAAGAGCAGCCGAAAAAGGCTTAGGAGTTGCAATGTGCAACTTAGCTGATTGTTGCAGGGATGGTGAAGGCCTTCAAAAAAGTGAATTTCAAGCAAGGGTTTGGTACCGCAGAGCACTGGATGTTGGTTATGAGCCGGCCAGGGCTAAATTAGCAAGTATGACAGAATCACTACATGGAGGAAGTGTTGATCCTAGTAACTCAGTATATGATCTATTATTCGATCATTCTTATACTGATATAACGAAAAGAAGAATTAGCGCTGCTGTGGACTTACTTGATGCATTTTTAAAAAATACATTTATGAACGAAAGAAGGATTGCTGACCCAACCAGGCTTATCGAATGGTTTAGGTCAATTCTAACTGATGCATTATCCAGTTATAAAAATATAAATAAATATTATGCGCATATTAAAAGCCAAAAACATGGGGGATTTTTTTACATATCATTAGCAAGCATGAGATTTGAATGGAGAGCTGTGCAAAGTGTAAATCTTGAAGGATACTCAGCTTTACATATAACCGCTTTACGTATAGCCATATACTTAGAACAATTACAAAAATTTGAAGAAGCTGCTAGAAAAGAACGAAAAGACGAAGGTGATTATAAATCCGCCGTCTTAAAAAGATATGTTAGAGCCTTAATTTATATGTTAAATAACATAATGAGATCATATGTAGAAAGGCAAGATAGTCATGTAGTTGCTGCAGATATTGTGCATAATATCACCACGCTGAGTGAAGATGATTTTATTATGTTAGCTACCGGCTTTACAGTTTATTTTGATAAAAACTTGAGCGATCAGGTAGGCATAGATAACACTGGGCATACTATTTACATGACTTTTAAAAATACGACATATGCTAACAAGAAAGTCATCTTATTTAAGATTCATAATTATGGTGATTACACTGAAAAATTCCATTATTCTGACGCAAAAGCCGCTGATGCAAAATATATGCATTTGTTAAGGTGGTATCCATGTTGCTATTGCTTTGACTATGACGCAGTCAGAAAAAATCCGGGGATCATTTCTGATCAAATTGCTAGCTATATCCGTTGTAGTTATGAAAAACATGTTTCAGTTAGTCAACAAGATAAAATTAAACCGCTTGCTGATGCATTTTCGGATATTTTATATATAAATCCAACCGGTGCTATAAAATTGAGCGTTGATCAGGTTGCAATTATCTCTAATCCATTACCAAGGCAATTTGCTGGTAATTGTACTTGGTATAATCAGGCACATACTCTTTATGAATGCGAAAGCTTAGACAATTTCTCGAAACATAGTATTAAAACAGCTATTGCACAAATTCAATCTGATTGTATTACATATGAAGAAAGATATGTTGTTCCTTTGTTATTGCAACCATATGGAAGAATTGCCGGTGCTCAATTAGATTATAAAGATCAAATACAAGAAGCCAAGGAAGCCAAAATTGAAGCGAAAGAAGCTAAAATTGAAACGCTTGATCAAAAACTCCTTTCCGCAGTTGAAAATGGAAATAAACAAAAAACTCTAAATTTGATTAACTTAAAAGCACCTATCGATGTAGCTAGCTCAGGCTGGGCTAGTAATGGTTGGCGAGTATTTCATTGGGCTGCATATCATGGATGGGATGATGTTATATTACATATTGTTAACCAAGTAGATATAAATATTGTACATACAGAAATATGTAGACGAACAGCACCAGCTGTAATATTTTTTGGCAATGGAGAAGAAAAACCACTAGATATAGCCAAAAGATATGGTCATACTTCAACCGCTATATTACTTGAACAGATAGAAGCAGATATAGAAAAATCTATGGCTGCTTCACTAGCATCTTCTGTTACACCTTCGGCAGCAAGTTCGTAGTTGTTCTAAATGAGCGGAACCTCAAATAAGGTTCAATAATTAAACAGGGGTCACATTAATTTGCATGGTGAATTTGATTTACGCCAGGCAGTTGGCATACAATTTGACATGGGAAAACTACTATCATTGCAACTAATAGCGGCATAACGAACTAAACTCTCCGCCGGGTATGTCAGAAGATCCGTGCTAGTTAGCATATCTAACGAGAAAAAACGGGAATATTTAATGGAACTTTGAAAACGATAAATTATGATTACAGCACTTAGTCACATTACACTTGCGGTTAGTGATATTAAACGTTCTTTTGACTTTTATCGCAATATACTTGGGTTAAAACCACTATGCAGTTGGGATAAAGGTGCATATTTTCTTGCAGGGGATTTCTGGTTTTGTTTAAACGTTGATCCTAATGTACGTCCCGACCCATGCTATACTCACTACGCATTTTCAGTAACCCCGGAAAAATTTCAGACTTTAAGCCAACGCATTGTTTCTTCTGGGGTTAACATTTTTAAACAAAATACCTCTGAAGGTGATTCGCTTTACTTCCTCGATCCAGATGGCCACAAACTAGAAATTCATGTAGGTGATTGGCAATCACGAATTACCACGAAAAAGAAAGACATCGGCACGTGGAGAAATGTCGAATGGTTTGTTTAAAAATCAAAACCAATAAAATCGCATGAATGAGGCCGCCTGCCCAACATAATTTAAAAATCCTCGTTTTTTTAACTCTTTCGACATATAATATCGATTGGATATTTTTATGGAAAAAAGCAACATCAAAACTAAATCTATAGTGAAAAAAACTAACTTGAAGATTCTTTTTTTAATCCCAGTTATAGCAGGTTTTATAACTTATTCAATATTTGTATTTATTTCTCAGGATCAAGATAACCTATTATTTTTTAGCTTTTTTGCAGCCTTAATAACGTTTTTTATCGTAGTATTTATTTTTATTTTAAAAAACAAATCTCCTGACCGGAAACTCTCAAAAGACCATTTTTATAATGAAAATCAGCCCAATCCACCTTCCGACAGGCATTGGCGAACAAGTATTGGTAGTTTAAAAAACCCTCTTGGCCTCTATAGATCTGGCAGTCCTAATGATGTTTACAAAAATCACCATTAGGTTCATTTGTCTTTTGTAATTTAGGGTTTACCGGATATGCTAGACGACCCAGGTGTCTAGAAAAAACATAGTTATAGTTTTTCTGTTAATAATATGCTCGATAATTCTAGAAGGAATTTTTTATTAAATACTATGAGCCACAATTATATCTCGGTAAAACATGGTAAAATATTTTATCAAAAGTTTGGCGCTGGTAGCCCAATAGTAATTTTGCACGGCGGACCAGGGCTAGACCAAAGTTATTTATTGCCGCAAATGCTAGAATTATCCAAAGACCATGAGATAATTTTCTATGATCAACGCGGTTCAGGAAAATCATTAAACACCCCGCTAACCTTAGATTATATAAACATAGATCAGTTTTATGATGATTTAGAAGCTTTGAGAAAACGATTAGGCTTGAAGCAATTTATATTACTCGGGCACTCATGGGGTAGTACACTTGCGATGTATTATGCAGCTAAATACCCAAATTATATATCTAAGTTAATCCTTTTAAATTCAGCTCCAGTAAATTTTGTGGGATTGCGGATGTTAATGAGCGAATTCAAAAAAAGAACCATCCCTATTAACAATAAAATAACCGCATTAACAAATTATAACGAATTTGAAAAATTAAATACCCAAGAAGTAATAAATTTATATCGCATACTATTTTCTGTCTATTTTTACGATGCATCAAAAGTAAATAAGCTAACTTTACAAATGAATAAAGTGTCCGCGGTAAGTGGTTTCAAGGTTATGGATTTAATATCAGCTTCGCAGGGACCGGATTTTAATTTGCTGCCAATACTGAAAACAATAAAAGCACCTACTTTAATTGTTCATGGTGCAGAAGACATAATGCCCACACAAATTGCACAACAAATTAATGACGGAATTCCTAATTCACAGTTAGTTTATTTACCAGAATGTGGGCATTTTTCATTTGTTGAGCAACCTACTGGTTTATTTGCGGCAATTCAGCAGTTCTTGCGCCAATGAACGAAACTTTTCGCCGGTAGTTCTTCTTCATGTTCAATAATTTGCATATCTTATTCCATATAGCCTCATTTTTCCTGCCACTTATAGATTATATATAAGTGGCGGATACGGATAATCAATATATTCCATAGAAGTGATTTATTTAGCTCATCTAATCATTTATATAGGGGTAAGTCAGCACTGGTGGAAATCCCAAGCTCTCATTTGTATAAAAACCGTTGTTTTGCGTAACATCGATTATTAATTTTTTTAGTGATACTAAGCTATGATTTTGTTCTGTCTCTTTTTCACACCTGATATTCAAGGTAAAGAAGATTTAAAATGGATGGTCGAAAAAGATCAAAACCACTTCCGAAGCCTTGGGTATACAGCAGATGAAGCAGCTGTAATTATAGCTAACTCAGAACAAAACAATGCAAGTTCTAGTCATGCGTCGTCAAATCCAGCGCCTGCTATTTCTGCTAAAAATTAACACAAGCAACAAGAACGAACTATTTTTATAAAACCTGGTTCAACAAAATTAGTTCTCGCGATACTCGCCGACTACATGTGATAATAATTTTACGGTATTTGCATTGAAATCGGCGGTAGCGCCAACAGCTTTTATAACATTTGGCGCTTGTTGAATTGTTATTGGTTGATCGGTTTCAGCCTGTTTTTGTAGTGGGAAAATAGTCAAAGCGCTTGTTGTAACTAGCATTTCAGAATTTGTTGCGCTCGCTTGCTGCCGAATATTTACTCCGCCAGTAAGAAAAATTTTATTTTTACCATGTTCACTTTTTCCTTGGGGCGCAGTTATTATCCATGGAGATTGGTTTTGACTAGAAAGAGTAATTTGAATTTGTTTGAATTCTGAAGCATCGTTATTCGGGTAATGTGTTACCTTGGTTGCAGTAATAAAATTTCGAATTGCGCCTTCTTGATCTAATTCAAGATAACTAACATTAGTGAGAAAAGCGTCGGCGGAATTTGGGCCAAGCAGATGCGGCAGGGTAATTTTTTTTGCGGAAATTAATGCATACCAGCTGCTAATACTAAAAGCAATAAATAGAATAATTGTAAAAAATATAGTTTTTTTATTCATTATAAATCTATAGATTTTGCATTAGCATGGTTTTTACGGGCAAATAATTTGCTTATTTTGCGCCAAAAGCAACATTTCACAAACTTCACGAACGGCGCTATTTCCAGCATTTTTCTGGGTTATATAATCTGCAAGGTTTAAGACTGCTGGCACGGCATCATGCACCGCAATTTTTAAACCAACTTTTTCTAACACTGGAATATCTGGTAAATCATCGCCAACATAGGAAATTTCATGATCTTTTAATCGGAGCTTTTTCTTTAGCTGAGTATAAGTAGCAATTTTGTCTTCGACCCCACAAAAAATATATTTGACACCCAAAGCACGCATTCTATGTTTTGTACTTTGTGAAGAATTTTTTGTGATAATTGCAACCTCGATATTGTTTAGCAGAAGCATTTTTATGCCTAAGCCATCTTTGATATCAAAAGATTTAGCTACTTCACCATTTTCCATTACCAATAATTTGCCATCAGTTAGGACGCCATCGACGTCTAAAATTAGTAATTTGATTTTTTTGGCCAAATCGCGGAAGGTTTTTTTCATGCTAAACCCGATTTTAATAGATCATGCATATGTATAGCACCAATTGGAATTTTATGTGGATCAACAATAATCAGTGACATAATTTTATGTTGTTCCATAATTTGCAACGCTTCAGCAGCTAACATGCCAGGTGAAATAGTTTTGCAATTAGTAGTCATTACATCAATAATTTTTGTGGTATGTACATTTACATTTTTATCCAAAGCACGGCGTAAATCACCATCGGTAAATACCCCAATTAATGCATCACCCTCGTTTACCACAGTGGTCATGCCCATGGATTTTTTCGTCATCTCAATAAGTGCTTGCGATAAAGTAGTATTTTGCGCCACCTTTGGAATTGCATTGCCAGTGCGCATAATGTCGTCAACACGTAACAACAAACGTTTGCCAAGTGTGCCGCCTGGGTGAGATCTTGCAAAATCATCTACTGTAAACCCACGTGCTTCAAGGAGCGCAATTGCGAGTGCATCTCCCATGGCTAAAGTTGCAGTAGTGCTAGAGGTTGGCACTAAACCCAATGGACAAGCCTCCTTTTCTACGCTTACATCAATGTTTATTGTTGCCATTTTTGCCAAGGTCGATTGCGGATTTCCAGTCAAAGTAATCAAAGGGACTTCTAAAAGTTTTATAATTGGCAGAAGTGCAATAATTTCTGCAGTGTTGCCAGAATTTGATAAAGCAATCACCACATCTTTTTTAGTGATTGCCCCAACATCTCCATGGCTCGCTTCACTTGGATGGAGAAAAAAAGCTGGGCTGCCAGTGCTAGCGAAAGTTGCAGCAAGTTTATTGGCAATATGCCCTGATTTCCCAATGCCAGTTACGATTATTCTGCCTTCGCAATCAAGGAGATACTTACAGGCAGAGAGAAAATTATCATTAATTTTGTTCTGTAAACTCAATATCGCATCAGCTTCAATTGCAAGTACTGTTTCTGCTAAATTTCGGATTTTTTCTTTATTTTGCATGCGGCTAATTATACCAATTTCATAACAATTCCCACAATTATTTTTATGTATAAAATAAACCGTTATATTCATAATTTTCTGATAGTTGCTGCAAAGTGTATTAAACAATGTTAATATAATCCATATCATTTTTTATAACTATTTGATTATATTTATAATTTTTTTTATATGTTTTGGTAATTTTGAGAAACAAATGTTAAAAATATTTATTTAGAAAAAATGTCACAGCAAAGCCAAAATTTCGTTGAACTTATAAATTTAACTTTTGCCCATAATGGTCGTGAAGTTTTTAAGGGCATTAATATAAAAATTCCGCGCGGAAAGATTACCGCTATTATGGGCCCAAGTGGTTCTGGTAAGACAACTTTGTTAAAGTTAATTAGCGCACAATTAACTCCGCTGGCCGGCCAAGTTTTGGTTGATGGGGCAAACATGTCGAATCTTAGTCGGCATGAATTATATCGAGTGCGGCGCAGTATGGGGATGTTATTTCAAAGTGGCGCATTATTTACCAATCTTAGCGTTTTCGAAAACGTTGCTTTTCCGCTTAGAGAACATACAAAATTGCCAGAAGATATTTTGCATGATGTGGTATTAATGCAACTTGAAACTGTTGGGTTACGTGGCGCACGAAATTTGATGCCGAGTGAATTATCCGGAGGCATGGCAAGACGTGTTGCATTAGCGCGTGCTCTGGCGTTAAATCCAAGATTAATGATGTACGATGAGCCGTTTACTGGGCAAGATCCAATCACCATGGGCGTGCTTGTGCAATTAATCAAGCATGTAAATGATATATTGGGTTTAACTTCAATTATTGTTTCACATGATGTAGCTGAAACAGCTAGCATTGCAGATTATATTTATGTAATTGCAGATAAGGATGTGATTGGCGAAGGTGATACTAATAGTGTTTTACATGATCAATCTCCGATGGTGCAACAATTTGTACAAGGTTTGCCGGATGGTCCGGTGGCATTTCATTATCCAGCAAGCGTATATGCAGAGGATTTAGGACTGTGATTAGGCGAATTCAACAATTAGGAGCCACTGGCTTAACGCTTTGTTCTAGGCTTGGTTTATCAGGGCTGTTTTTATTACGCACAGTTTTTCATCGCCCTAAGATATTAAAATTGTTGCCTTTAATTATTGAACAGATTTATTTTGTCGGCGTTTTATCTTTAGTGATTATCATAGTGTCTGGTTTATTTATTGGTATGGTATTGGCACTGCAAGGTTATAATATTTTAGAACGTTTTGGCTCAGTCGAACAACTTGGGCAATTAGTTGCATTATCAGTAGTTCGCGAATTAGGGCCGGTGATTGCGGGCTTATTATTTGCAGGCCGCGCTGGTTCAGCTCTAACTGCTGAGATTGGTTTAATGCAGGCAACTGAGCAACTAGCAAGCATGGAAATGATGGCGGTGGATCCTTTATGGCGAGTAATTGCGCCACGATTTTGGGCAGGAGTAATTTCTATGCCGGTATTGACAGCCATTTTTTGCATCACCGCAGTATTTGGTGGCTATTTAGTTGGTGTGGAATGGCTTGGGGTTGATCCCGGTCAATTTTGGTCAAATATGCAGGCATCAGTTAATTTTCGAGATGATGTTGTAAATGGCATAATTAAAGGTTTAGTGTTTGGTGTAGTAGTGACGTGGATTGCGGTTTATCAAGGTTACTATACTGTTCCAACCGCTGAAGGAATTAGTCGCGCAACTACAAAAACAGTTGTATTTAGTTCGCTCGCAATTTTAGGTTTGGATTTTGTATTAACCGCATTTATGCTTGGAGGATGGTAATGCGTATCAAGTGGCTGATAGAATTTATTGTTGGTTTATTTATTTTGGCAGGAATAGTTGCTCTGCTTTTGCTCGCATTTAAAGTTAGCGGCTTAAGCAATTACTCAGGCCATAATACTTATAAAGTTACTGCTGTGTTTGATAATATTGGTGATTTGAAAGTGCGCGCACCAGTGACGATTGCTGGGGTACGTATTGGCGAAGTATCCAAGATTTGGATTGATAACGCTACATTTAAAGCTTATGTTGATTTAATCATTGATGAAAATCAGCGGAATTTACCCAAGGATTCGACTGCAAAAATTTTAACCGCTGGCATAATTGGTGCCAATTATATTGAAATCATCCCAGGTTATACCGAAGAAAACCTTACGGCAGGCACTATTATTTCCGACACACAACCTGCGATTATTCTTGAGAATCTGATCAGTCAGCTAATTTATTCGCTAAAAGGCGAGAAGAAAGACGATAAAGATGATACGAAAAAAGACGCTAAAAACGCGCAAAAAGATTAATGTATTTGTTTTTATGGCAGTTTAATTAATAGACTATAGACTTATGATTTTTATTTTATGGAGCATTGAGAATTTATGAAAAGAAAAGTACTAGTATTTTTTAGTTTAATTATGTTTTGTGGCGCAGTGTTTGCTGTTGATCCACCACCGCTTGCCATGCTAAAAGATACGTCGAGTCAGATGATTCGTGAGCTTGATAGAAATTTAAGTCAAATTAAGCGTAATGATCGTCTAGTTTATAATTTAGTTAATCGCATACTCGTGCCGCATTTTGCTCTTGCAGCAATGTCGCAAGGAGTGGTTGGCCGTGAAAACTGGCAACAAGCAACGCCAGCGCTACAGCAACAATTTATCGCAGAGTTTACTCGCTATGTAATTCGTACTTATTCTTCAGCTCTACAATCATACGATGGCGAAACGATAAAGTTTTATCCGATTCGCGGTTATAATCCTTCCGTGTCAAAGGTCCAAGTAAATAGCGATATTTTGCAAAAAGATGGCCCATCTATTAATTTACAATACCGCTTATTAAATAATGGTGGCAATTGGTTAATCTATGATTTTAGCGTAGATGGTGTCAGTATTGTGCAAAATTATCGCTCACAATTTGCCGGGGTGTTGCGACAAGGTGGTTTAACAAAATTGGTACAGCAATTACAACAGCGGAACGCAGGTTTTCGATGAGCACAATTGAAATTAATCCCGCCGGGCAATTTGTAGTGATTGGCGAATTAAGTTTTGCTACAGTTCCTGCAATAAATTTGCGTGGTCGGCAATTAATTATGGCAAGCCCAAAGCCGGTCTTTGATCTGCATAATATTACAAAAAGTGATAATGCGGCAGTGGCACTGCTTATCTCTTGGGCGCGTTTTGCCAAGAATCATGGTAAGAGTATGACATTTATCAATCCACCGCAGCAAATACTAGATATAGCTGCGGTTAGTGGTGTCAGCGCACTATTGCCTATCAAAGAAGAAGACACAATAGAAAATAATAACTTTAAATAAACGAGTACCCCATGGATAAACTGGTAATTACTGGCGGCAATGCTTTAACTGGTGAAGTGCGAATTTCTGGCGCAAAAAATGCAGCCCTACCAATTTTAATTGCTACTTTACTGATTGATGAACCGGTAAAGATTTATAATGTGCCACATCTGCATGATGTTACTACGACCATGGAATTACTTGGTAGAATGGGTGTTGACCTACTCGTTCACGAAGGGATGTCAATTGAAGTTAATTCTAGTACGATCAAAAATTTCTTTGCTCCTTACGATCTTGTAAAAACCATGCGCGCTTCTGTATTAGTTTTGGGGCCGCTTCTTGGTAGATATGGCAAAGCAAAAGTATCTTTTCCTGGTGGTTGTGCAATTGGAGCGCGACCGATTGACCAACATTTAAAGGGCATGGAAGCGTTGGGTGCGACAATCACTATTACAGAAGGTTATATTCAAGCGGAAGTTTCCGGGCGTTTAAAAGGCGCAGAAATTATTACAGATATGGTAACAGTTACAGGCACCGAAAATATTTTGATGGCTGCAGTATTAGCTGAAGGTATTACAGTGATTAAAAATGCTGCACGTGAGCCTGAGGTAGTAGATTTAGCAAATTTTTTAAATCAAATGGGCGCGAAAATATCTGGAATTGGAACTGATACTCTTACTGTTGAAGGAGTAGAGCGTTTACACGGTGGCTCTTATCGTGTCTTACCTGATAGAATTGAGGCTGGCACATATTTGGCTGCTGCAGCAATTACTGGTGGCCGGGTAAAAATTAAAAATGTACTGCCGGAAACTATGGATGCTGTGCTCGCAAAATTCCGTGAAGCAGGTGCGAAAATTACCATCGGAAAAGATTGGATTGAATTAGATATGGAAGGTCGTAGGCCGCAGGCAGTGAATGTTACTACAGCTCCATATCCAGCATTTCCTACCGATATGCAAGCGCAAATAATCGTAATGAATTGTGTAGCAAAAGGGACTGGTACAGTTACCGAAACAATTTTTGAAAATCGTTTTATGCATGTGCAGGAATTGCAGCGCATGAACGCCGATATTTTATTGCATGGCAATGTCGCTACAATTACCGGCAAGCCAATGTTAACTGGCGCGCCAGTGATGGCTACAGATTTACGCGCATCCGCAAGTTTAGTTTTAGCTGGGCTGATGGCCACCGGTGAAACAGTTGTTGATCGAATTTATCACATCGATCGCGGCTATGAATGCATTGAAGAAAAACTTTCTGCTCTTGGCGCCAAGATTAGGCGTCTCCCAAGAAAATAACTAAAAAAAGAAAACCTACATTATGAAATTTTCGTTATTAATAAAAGCGTTACAATAAAAAATTCAGGCATGTTTTGTAACACTTTTATTTTAAACGCAAATTTTTTTACATGTTTTCCATTTGATTTTAAAAGAAAAATTTTAAGAGCATAATTTTTCGAATAGGGGTAGCAGGCACATTCCTGCCAAAACTGGCGGTTATAAAATTTTATCGTTAAAAATAAGGTAGTTATTTTTAACGTAATTTACTATCTGTGATTGTTTTGGTGAAAAAGAACTTATTGAAATTATTGAGTTAAAAATTGAAACCGTATGTTTTGGTTTAAATGTGCCTGCTACCCCATTATGCGTTATTTACACCGTTCGTAAATCTAACCACAGAATTATTTCTGCGCGGAGGGCAAACAAAAATGAAAGAGAAACGTACTTATACAATAGAAACCTTACCAGTTGATAAAACTGATTGGAAAAAGGTTGCAAAGCTTTCAGACAAAGAAATCAATGCTGCTGCTCGCCTTGATAAAGATGCAAGACCTACAACCAAAAAACAGCTAGCAAAATTTAAAAGAGTGCACTCATTAAAATCAACGGATATTAAACAAATCAGGGAAAAATTGAACATGAGCCAAGCGGTTTTTGCCGCATACTTTGGTATTAGTAAACGTACCTTGCAAGAATGGGAGCAGGGGAGACGTCATCCAGAAGGGCCGGCTTGTACTTTGTTAACAGTGATTAACCACGAATCTCAGGCGGTAGAAAGAGCCTTAATGCATCAATAGGTTTATAGGACAATGCCACTCCTAGGGTGTGAGGCTTTCATACGCAAATAGCACCACATAATGTCTATTTTTACTGTATATATTTGCAATTTACTTATTACATGCTTTTATCAAGAAAATATATCTAAGCACGATATTGAAATAGGAAAGCAGCGATACAAAGCGGTGGTTAATTATTTAAGAGGTACTAAAAAATGAGTAAAGCAATTAAATTTACAAAGAGCAGTGATAATCTTTTTTCTAATATGGGCTTTAGCGATGAAGAGGCTAAGGAGCTGCAATTCAGGTCATTTTTAATGACTGTAATAGTGCGCTATATAAAGCTAGAGGGATTAACCCAAAAAGAAGCAGCCAAACGGTTTAAAATCACTCAGTCCCGCGTTAGTAATCTTGTTCGAGGTAAAATAGATTTATTTAGTGCAAGTATGTTATTAGCAATGCTTGAAAAAGCAGGGTTTGGCATTTATGAAAATATTCAGGTAAAAGCTAAGGATTTATTTAGATACCACGATACAAGTATTTTTGCTGCATTTTCTAAACATAATAATAACAACATGACTGGTGTTCATGTGTAAAACCCATGTAATGAAGTGTGTTTATTTTAAGTAAAAAGTGAATTATGAACAAGCAAACACAAAATAAGGTAGTGTATAATTTGAAAGATCTTGAACTAAATAAAGAAGAAAGAGAGATGTTAAAGTCAGTTGAGTGCGGTGAATGGAAAACTGTTGCAAATTTTGATCAAGAATTAAAATTTGCTCAAGAAGCGGCAAAAAATTCATTATGCAAAGACGCGCGTATTATGTCTAGCACAGAACTGTAGTACATAAAACAAAGAGCTTATCTTACGTGCACGCTATTTTAATCCAGAAAGGTAAAAAATAAAATGACAAAGCAATGGATAACCTTATGATAAACTATATTTTAGAAAGGCTGCAAATTGATTCAGATCATTTACTTGCTTTATTCAAGCATGAACAGGCGGTAGGGCATCCTGTTGTAAAAGGTAGATTAAGAGAGATTCTTGTTAACAACATTCTCTCTCCTTGGCTGCCTCTTGGCATTAAATGTGGTACAGGAATCATTATAGACGCTGCTAATAAGATAACTGAAGCAGGACAAGAAGATATTTTACTTTATGATGAACTGTTAGCGCCACCGATTCTCGGTTCCAATAATACACCAGATGGAGTTTTTCTTGTTAATAGTGTCTTATGTCGAATCGAAGTAAAATCAAAATTAACCAGGCCTGAACTGAAAAAATTCATAGCGAGGTCACAACAAGTTAACTCATTAAAATTTACAGTTCGTTCTGAATATATTCAAAGACAAACTGGAGCTTTTAATTTGCTGTTTGCGTATCAAACAGATTGCACCTCCATTGAAAGTGAATATCAGCGTTTATTAGACGTTTTCCATGAGTGTAACTGCCCAGCTGAAAGTGGTATTGTTTCAATGATTTGTATTCCTGGAGTTGGTTTTATAAAAATTAATGAAGTTAATGGAAAACGCCTGTGGCAAAAACTAAATAAGCCAGATTCTAAAGATCATATTTCATATTTTGTTGGTTGTGTTTCAGATGCATGCTATGTGTCACGCATGACTAGACAAAATCGCGATCCAAAAGGAAGTTTGGAAGGTGGGGTTGGAATGTATTTAGATTCCCCTTATGAAAATATTCAGTGAAATGTATTCGGGGTCTAACAAAACCACCCCTTATGATTTAGCTCTGGAATTACTATTATCATTTTCCCTTAGAAATATTAACAATTTTTTCCTGTCCAATAGGGTAGTAAACGAATTCGTTCGTAAAAGCACGCCAAGGGAGCCTCTTATAATTACCAATCACCCGTATAGGCAATTACTTTAAAGATAATTAATGGGCATATTTCGCAAATTCTTTTTTTAATTCCTCGCTATATTTATCTGGTGGAAGTTCAGCCATAAATTCCAAAAGATTGCCATCTGGATCACGTAAATGTACTGTACGAATGCCCCAGCGTGGGTGATCTTGTGGTTGATCAACAAACTTGACGCCCTTTGTCTTTAATATTTGATAAAATTTATCGACATTTTCCCGTGACCCCAAAGAGAAAACTAAAACCACATTGTCTTGTGCTGAGGCAAATGATGGAAGATGTAATGTTTTAACATCTTCTGCCATAAGTTTCTTTGAAAAAATTGTAAAAAATTCTTTAGGATCATCACCTGGCTGGAACTGAGCAAAAATCTCACCTAAATCACCCCAGGTTACTTTGAATCCAAGGGTATCGCGATAAAATAAAAAAGTTTCGTCAAATTTTGTAACTAAAAATCTAACGTTACTTATTTTTGCGCCAACCATCTTTGTAGTACCAGCTTTATTTAAGTGACTAGCTATCTTTTGGTTGTGATCAGCAAAAACAATGCCTGACAAACCAAGAAGAATTGTGGATATAATAAATATTTTTTTCATAAATTAGTTTCCTTTAGTTTTAACATTTAATTTCTTGCTATTTCAATATTTGAGTCGTTGGGTTTTGTAAGTAGTCGCCTAATGGAGGTTCTACTTATATTTAAAGCCTTTGCAATTTTTGATTTACTAAATCCTTTTTTAAAAAGTGATTTTATTTCGTCGGTTTTATTAGCAACAGTTATTGGTCGGCCATGAGCTTTACCAAGTTTTCTAGCATGAGCAATGCCAGCTTTTACGCGTTCACATAATAAATCGCGCTCAAATTCAGCAAAAATAGCAAGCAATCCTGCCATTGCCCGGCCGGTTGGGGTAGTTAGGTCTAATGCTTCAGTTATAGATATAAAACCTACACCCAATTGGTTTAGCTCTGTTAAGGTATTGAGTAAATCTGTTACAGAACGACCCCAGCGATCAAGTTTCCAAACCAATATTGCGTCTATATCACGTCTACGTGCTGCTTTTAGTAATTCGTCGCGCTTTGGTTTTTCTTTGGCGCCAGAGCCAACATCCTCAATTTGCAGAGCAACAGTCCAGCCACGACTAGCAACATATTTTTGCAATGCCTGTATTTGCATTGGCAAAGTGTTTTGATCTTCTGTAGATACTCGCGCGTATAATCCTATTCTCATTTTTACCTTACAAGAAATTTAATTGATATAACAAGGCTTAAATTTTTCTTCCTATCTTAATGAGGTAGGATAAAAACTCTTTACCGAAAGATGTAATATTATATTTGTGCTCACTTGTAATGCATATAAGCTGAGAATCTATTAAAAATCCTATAAATTTATCAAGCGAAATAGGCACATATTTAAGGTAATCTTTTATTATATGTGGCTCACTGTTTGCCTTCCAATCGTCGTAAAAATTTTTTAAATCCTCTTTTTCTGCAAAGTAATTAATATTCAAATACCCAAGCAATGATATTTGTTGCTGAAAAATGACTTTGTCTATAAGTAAAAAATTATTGATAAGCATCATTTTGGCCAAAGTTTCTTTTAAAGCATCTATGCATCTGGCTGGTGGCAACTTCGATTTTATTAATTCGGCGGTGATAAATTTTTCTCTTTCAGAGATGAATAAGTTTTTATTTCCAACTAAGTTCTCGTATGCTTTATTTTGCTCAGCAGAATACAGTTGATTCCCAATGTTTTGATTTTGTATTGTGTTTATGTCTAACGGGTTAACAAAGTTTATATTTAAGTCTTTGCAAGATAGATTGGAAGCTTGCTGCATTTTATCGGCAAATATAGTAAAGAGCTTTTTTATTTGCTCGTTATATATTGCAACAAATATGAAAAAAAATATTAAAAGGATAAGTAAAAAGTAATTCATAATAATTTACCTCGCTTCTTCAAAATATGTTTAACTAACTTAAGAAATGTAACATTTTATTTGGTTTCTTTAAAAGGGCTACTATTACCATATTTAGTAATGCCTTCATTGTGCAGTTGTAGTCTTAGTGTACTAGCTTCAAATTGCTTTTTTTCTATAAGTTCATTAGTGATTGCATGATTTATAAAAAGTGAGCCTACAGCTAATTGTCCATATCTACCTGAATGTTGTAAAGCAAACGAAGCGATTCTTACTGCATTGTTATCCCAACGGGGAGCAAAAGAAACCCAAACCGCCTCCTCGTCTTTGTCGTAAGACATTCCTTGCAGACAAGGCAATGAATGTTTCATCCAACATAGCTGCTTATAAACGTTGTATTCATCATCATTTATGAATGTTTCGTCATAAATTTCTTTATTGCACGAAATTATTTCTAGCCAGTTTTTACCAAAAACTTTTCGCGGCATTTCATCTTCAATTTCGTTTGCTTTTCCCCACAATCTTGCTCGATCTATATCACAGCCAATATAAAGAAGTGTATGTGCAAGCTCGAACATTGAGGCAGCAAGAGTAGCTGCTTGGTCAACATAGCCTTGCTGTGTCAATAAGATAACAGGTCTTAAGTAATCGGCGATTCTTGCAATAAGTATCTGGTGCACGAAATGAGTGTAAGGGATTTCTTTGAGTTTCTTTCCTACTAACAGTAAATTTACTTGGCAAAGAATATCGTATACTTGTGTTGTGTAGTCTAAATGTTTACTTATGTGAGGAGTGATTTTCTCAAAAGCTTCTTTTTCTGCTTGCTGTACAGAATTTTGTATTATTATGTTTTCCATTTTTTTGTTCTCATAAAATTAAACAATTGCCTGGCCAAAAACCCCTAACAAATTTCCAATCGCCAGCCCTTTAAATTCAAGGCTCTCAATTCTCAAAATTGGCCTGGCTTTAAACTGTAGTTTATGGTCATAGTGTACTAGTAAAATTCTGGGGGTCAAAAATATCTATTTGGCAAGATAGCTTTGCTAATTAGGTCGATTACTAACGTGCGTGCTAGATGTATGTTCTCTGCTGAGTGGAGATAGCTGTGATGTAACTTGTGCTGAAAAAACTGTTGGTGGTCTGTAACCAACAATCAAAGATAATGTATCTGCTCGTCTCTTTAAAAAACCATCCATTTCCTCTTGTAATCTTACTTCATTTTTTTGTCTTTCTATAAACATTTCTATGTCTTCACGTGCTTCGATGAAAGCATTTGTTTTTAAATATTCTAAATCTTGTAGCAATTCATACATTTCTTCTGTTGTTGCGTGCCTCTTTTCTTGAAGGTATTCAAAAGTTTCTTGATGCATATAATAAGCATCTTGTAGTGCTGCAAGTTGCTGTTTTGCAAAATTATAAACATTTATTGCATAAGTTTTTCTCATTCTATTTATAAAGCTATATGTTTCATTTAATTGATTTTTAATTGCTCTTAGATAATGTTCACAGCGGTATAAGTTACGTTCAAAGGCTTTTTCTTCCATATAAACTACAGGTGGTTTTTTGGGTATTACCCACCAATTCCAAGCATCGGCAGCCCACTGTGTCATTACAGCAAATAATCCAATATTGCCATCTAACGATTGAACGACACTTCTAGTATCTTGATATGGCATCTCAACAGTGCGCCCCATTACCGTTCCTTGCTTGACCTCTTGTTTTTCTTCTGGGCGTTGGGGTTCGCTATTTTTTTCGGAAATCATAAATGGTGACGGCGTACGTAAAATGCTAAAGAATGGGTATAGGATGCCCCAGTTAAACCAAGCAGAGCTACTGGCAGAAGTAGCACCAGATTCCTGTATTTCTTCAAAACCAAATGGTGCGCCAGTAATACCCGGGGCACCAGACAATCCTGATACTCTGGCATTAGAAGTATTATCTGTTGTGTTGATTGCATCGACCATAACATTAGTTGCTGGTTGCGGAGCCAATGAAGCCAAAATATGAGCGTTTTCGCTATCAGTTGTTTCCAACGCCTTTGAAGACATAACCTCAACATGAACATGATTGATAAAATGCTGACATGATCCATAATTATAAGCGATATATAGCAAAAAAAAGTCTAGGGGTTTAAATTCAAGCCCCATTAAATAGTTGCACTCTCCTGAACATTGGTTTGCAGAGAGTGATCCGACCTCATCAATCTTACCCATTATGCTTATATCCCAATATACTGAATTATTTAAAAGCTTATTGATGTTGGAATCGTAATGCAGTAATCCAAGAGCATGTGCGCTTTCGTGTAAAGCATAGTGATGAATAAGATTTTGGCAATCAGAGCCAGGCCTATTAAAATCATATTGTTCGCAACTTAAAAATGGATGGCAAACCGTAGCAACATTAACACTATTAGATCGGCTCTTAAATTTATTTAGTGGATGAGTATAGGGTAAAATGCGTGTTGTATTTTCTTTGCCACCACAAGTATTAAATGTTATCCCACCCTTATTTTTCAGTAATTGATCATCGACTATGAAAGTAATGGGTATATTTTCTAATTTTAGATTGGATGATATTTCAGAAAAAAGAACACGATTAAATATATCGAAAACTATTTGGTGTTCTTCGCTCAAATGGTAAATATCTTTCTTTGTTAGATTAATCTTTTGCGAAGCATTGACCCATAAATCAAATTCTTGCGACTGAACAAGAGCTTCATGGACTTCAGTTGCAAATGATATAGGTATTTCTATTTTACCATTGCTTTTATTAAACAACTTGAGCCAATTATCAACCAGTGGTTGTAATAACATTTTTTCGCAACAATACAAAGCGCCTTCAAAAATACTTGTTGCAAAAGTTGAATTATGGCTTTGCATGTTTACAATAAGCTCATTTATAAAACCCTCCACATTGGTATTATATTTATGTAATAATCTACTATATAGAAGCTGGATAAAGCTTCGAACATTATTTTCATTCCACATATTCACTCCCTAGATTTTCTATTTTATCGATACAAATCTCCCAAAACGGGATAGTAGCACATTCCTGCCAAAACTGGTGGTTGTAAAATTTTATCGTTAAAAATCAGGTAGTTATTTTTAACGTAATTTACTATCTGTGATTGTTTTGGTAAAAAATAACTTATTGAAATTATTAGATTAAAAATTGAAACCGTACGCTTTGGTTTAAATGTGCTCGCTACCCCGAATAAACAATCACATCATTTTTTGCTCCAAATTTGTTTGTTTGTGAGGTAAATCACATAATCTTGCCATAAGCATGCATAATATTTCGTTAATATTAATGCTATATCATCCTATCGCAAACAATAATAAAAAGGAGATAATAAATATGAGTAATGCAGCTCAAATCAACGAGGCCCGTGTTAAGGGTTTTATTGATGCTTTTAATAACATTAAGAGCCAAAAGCACTATGGTTCGGCGGCGTATTGCGCTGAATTAGATGCTTTAGAGGAAGGGATAAATGAAGCTTTCCCATCACTGGCAAGCATGCCGCAAGCAATTATAGACATACTCAATAGAATAAAAGTGTTAACCGCAGGTCTCGATCTCAAAAAGGAACAAAACGAAAAAGATTATGCTCCAGTGGGTATTCATACTCGCTACTCTAATCTTGCTCATAGAGTCTTGTGTGTTTACTGGCAAAGACATTGTAGTGATGTAAAAGCTGCCGCAGGGGTCAAAGGGTTGATAGAGAATGACACCATTGCAGAATTAAATAATATTTTTCTTAAAATTGAAGAGATAAGTTGCAATTGTAGTCAAGACGAAAAATTAGCTTTAAATAGTATTCAATTTGATATCAGATATGGAATACGGGTGATTTCACTGATAGGGGAAATGTTGACTGCCAGATATGAATATTCAATAAATAAAATTGAAGAAGCAGAATTTCGAGCAAAAATTAATGGTGGCGCGAAAGAAGCCAGTGCTATTTCAAAAGACTGCCAAGGTTTAATGAATCTCGGGAGGAGTAAACTTTGGTATGGTGGTATAAGTGAACTGTTAAAAGAAATATTTAAGTTTAATGATCTTCTCGAATCGCAAATAAAAATTCTTGAAGAAGAATATCGCAAATCTTTAAGAAGTAGTTACACTGCGATTATAGAAGGAATTGAGGCGAATGGAGGAAGGCAGTCAGGGTTACCGCTAGCGCCAGTTTGTGCAGCAGCTCCTTTGGTATCGCCATCGCCGCCAGCTTCTGTGGTTGAGGCAAGCCAGTTACCGCGAATGGAATTAGTAGCTGTAGCTTAAAAGTATTTCTTTTCTATTAAAATTGACAGAGCACTAGTGCAGATGATTTTTATAATATAGTCTATGCTTTAAATAACTTAAGAGAATTATCAATGTCAGCCGCAATTGCAGAATTAAAAGAACGATCTCAAGTCCCAACTCTTACTTGCTACCAGGATGGATTGGAATTGCAGTGTCCGTCTCCGGATTTAGCCCAAAATGTTTTTAATTATGTTAAAGATGATAAACAGGGAATGTTTTGTGTCGCAAATCAAAAGAAAATAAAGTTCTCAATTGCGCATCTTGATGGAAATGCGCTCCGATTTTCAATACCAGATCAAAAGAACGTAGAGTTTATATCTTTGAGGCTAAAAACTTATCTGCATATTCCGGAAGCAAAAGAAGAAAAAGAAGTAAAACAAAAAGGAAATTCAAGGTTGGCCTTTTATCAACCCTTAAGATTACCGCCAAAATTACGGCTAAATGATTTTACCTTGGATGAAGTATTTTTGGGGGAATGTATTGATGCTTGTGAAAATGAATTAGGTGAAAAATTTAGAGATTTAATTTTAACGACTTTTGGTCTTAACCCAGAACGCAAAAGTTTTTACCTTAAGGGAAAGCTGCGTACTGATTTGCGTAATAATCTCCAAAAATTAGTCGTTGAGTTTTGCGCAAATAACAATTTTATAGTTAGTGATAGTTTGTTAGAGAAAATGCTTGATAACTTTGCAAATGAACTAATAAATAAAGCTTTGACCACTGATGAGGTGTTGTTTAGTGGAAATGAAATTTTAATACATTACTCTTCTCACTATCAATTTGCTGGCCATCATGGGAATTTAGTTGAAAAATGGCTTGATGAAAAGGATCGTGAAGATGCAATGGCAGAATGGAATCAAGAATTTCCATATAGTGAGTATGCCCAGTCAAGATTTAACCAGAGAAATATTGAATTAATTGCACTTATTTTATTTGTTGGTTTGGCGGCAAAAAAAAGAGATCTCCTATCGCTATGTCTTTTGGTCGCCACAATAATGCTTGTTTTACGCAATTATTTCTTTGGAATTGGAAATAGTTCGCTCAAAAGTATGGTTTCACGCGAACCAGAAGAGAAGAAATCGAAGCATAATAGAGGTTTTCCGCCTGATGCGAAATCTAGTGGTAGTGATCAAAATATCGCACCTTGTTCTTCTTCGAGTTGCGGTTCATCATCATCGCCATCGTCACACTCACCACCTCTTCGCAGACCACCTCGGAGAGGGCTAAGGGAGGGAGCTGAGGCGAAAGAAGCAAAGTTTACATCTGCAGCAGTACGTAGCGGGGTTTTTGAAGCAAAAGAAGCGCTCGCGCCAATGCCGGATGGTTGTATTCGTCTTCAAATTGATAATGCGCATTGTTGTTTATATTGGGATGAAGAACTAGTTACAAAATTATTCCCGAAAAGCAGGGGTTTTAGTAGTGAAGACATAGCTCGAATAGTTGGAAAGTTTAAAGTCGCAAGCGCAGGTAGATTTTTAAATACATATGATCGTGGTGAGGATGGGATAAAAGGAGGCACAGGATGGCGGGAAGTGTTAAAAGTTAAAATTAGGGAAGATTTAGGGCATAAAAAAGATAGCAATTGTCGTTTGTTTATCGGCTTGAGCCCAGGACGAACACTATCATCAAGAGGTGTTTGGAAAGTCTTTGTGCCAATAGCTATTGATCCATATAGCCATAGATTAGAACGCTGTCGACGAGATGATGAATTTTTTTATAAGAAGATGCAAGAGCATCAGGCTGAAATTGCAGAGTGCCAAGATCAGCAGCAGCAACGGCATCTTGAACGTAAATCTCCTTGTTGATTATTCCTCAAGAGCTACAAATATACTGGCATTTGCACCGCGCTTAACTTCAAGCAAAAGCTGTGAGGTATGAGTTTTTGCAATTTCGCGTAGTTGGTCAATTGAGGAAACTGGTTTATTGTCAGTAGCGACAATAACATCACCTGCGCGTAGGCCGCTGCTATATGCTGCGCTATTATCTTCTACTGATAGAATTTCGACACCTTTAATTTGTTCACCATTTACTAGTTGATTAAAATCACGAATCATTAACCCATGTAATAATTGTTTTGGTGTGTCTTGCATGGCTTTTTGAATTTTTTCTGGGTCACCAACCGTAGTTTTCAAATCAAGTAAACGACTATTGCGTAGTACTTGAATTTTTATTTCTGAACCAGCTCGAGATAAACTAACTGTATTTTGTACTTGTGTTGCAGTGTGGACGGCTTTGTCGTTAATTTTTACGATGACATCTTTGCTCACTATACCTGCAGCTGCAGCCGGGGTATTGGGTAATACTGTCGAAACTAATCCACCATCTGTAGTTGAAAGATGCATAGTTTCAGCAAGTGCCGGTGTAATTTTTTGCACAATGACGCCAAGCATGCCACGTTTTACCTGGCCGTATTCTATTATTTGTTGCATCACGCTTTTAGCCATGTTACTTGGAATTGCTAGGCCAATTCCAATACTTCCGCCAACTGCAGATGCAGTAATAATTGCAGTATTGATCCCGACTAACTCACCGCGCATGTTTACTAATGCACCGCCAGAATTACCAGGATTAATCGGCGCATCAGTTTGAATAAAATTTTCAAAGCTTTCAATCCCAAGGTTGGTACGTTCTAAGCTACTTACTACTCCTGAAGTTACAGTTTCGGATAAGCCAAATGGGCTACCAATGGCGCAAACGAAATCCCCAACTTTAAGTTGATCTGAGTCACCAAATTTGAGCGCAGTTAAACGCTTAGCATTAATTTGGAGTATACCAATATCAGATGCGGCGTCAGAACCAACGATTTTTGCTTGGGTGCTACGCCCATCGCTTAAAGTAACGGTGATTGCTTGTGCGTCTTTAATTAAATGTGCATTAGTGATGACATAGCCATGTTCAGCGTCAACTATTACACCTGAGCCTAAATCTTCATATTTTGGTGGATATGGAAAGTTAAAATTTTGCGATTTTTTCTTATTCTTCAACATTTGCAAATCCGCCAACGATAATTCGCCACGCGCGCGAATGTTTACCACACCAGGCATTACATTTTTTAACATAGGCGCAAGGCTCGAGGTATTATCATTTTGATTGATGATTGGCCTTTGTGCAAAAGAGTTGCTAAGGAATAATGCCCCTAATAGATACACACTGCATAAAAAAAGTTTTCGCATAAATTTCTCTTGTTAAATATTTAAAAAGTAATTGTAAAATTATACCAGAAAAAATAACTTTCAATATATGGTGCTGAAATTTAATTGGCTTTACGTCAGCCAAATCAAGCTTGCGTTGCGGCCGGTTTTGCCTTGGTCACGGCGATAGGAAAAAAATAATTCAGGTTCGCTATAGGTGCAGCGATTGCCACCATAAATTGCTGTAACACCACAAGCGGTTAAACGCTGTTTTGCTAGAGTATAAATGTCTGCTAGCCAACGATCCTGATATTCTTTAAATGCACACGCAGCGTTTGGGTTTTGTTTTACAAATTGTTCACGCATATCAGAATTAACCACAAATTTTTCAGGGCCAATCGCCGGCCCAAGCCAAGCTAAAATTTTTGAGCTAGCAACTTGCATACTTGCGATTGTGTTCTCAATAATTCCTGAAGCAATACCACGCCATCCAGCATGCGCAGCTGCAACAATAGTGGCCTCTTTATCACAAAGTAAAATTGGAATGCAGTCTGCGGTTAAAATAACGCAAGCAAGATTTGGTTTGGTTGTGAAAGCAGCGTCAGCGCATATCGGTTTAGATAAGTTTTCGGAGGTGGCGAGTACAACTAGATTAGAATGTTTTTGCTCCAGCCAAAAAGGTTCGTGTTTTAAATTTAACTCGCTTTGTAAAAGCGCGCGGTTTTTTGCCACATGCGCAGGATCATCTTCAGTATTAAATCCAAGATTAAATGCAGCAAACGGTGCTTTGCTATATCCATTATGGCGCAAAGTAGTGAAGCTATGCACATTTTTTGCTGCTGGCCAATTCGGTTTTAAATAATGCGACATATTTTTAGAATTCATGATGAGCTTTCTCGCAAAGTTTTTAAGAGATTTTGCATGTCTTCGGGCATTGGTGCAGAAAATTCTAAATTTTTGTGCGTGCTGGGGTGTGCAAAACTTAATCGATATGCATGTAGGGCTTGATGTTTAAACTGTGCTAATTCTGCTGCTAATTCTTGGCTAATATTTTTTAGCAATTTATTTTTTCCATAAACCTGATCGCCAACAATTGGATGATGCAGGTGTGCGAGATGTACGCGAATTTGATGTGTGCGACCAGTTTCAAGCATAACTTTTAAATAAGTATGGGTTAAAAAACGTTCAAGCACACGGTAGTGAGTTACTGCAGGTTTGCCAGTTTCTGTGACTGCCATTAATGTGCGTTTAGTTTTATGCCTGCCGATTGGCGCCGAAATTTTGCCGCCAGCTGTTAATGTGCCTGTAACAATTGCCACATATTCACGCTTAATTTCGCGTTTTTGCATGGCTTTAATTAAAGCAGTTTGCGTAGTTAAATTGCGCGCAACTACGATTAACCCAGATGTGTCTTTGTCGAGTCGGTGTACAATTCCGGCGCGTGGAACTTTAGCTAATTCTGGGTAGTGGTAGAGTAGAGCGTTTAAGAGGGTGTTTTTTTTACAGCCGGCGCCTGGATGCATTACTAATCCGATCGGTTTATTAATGATAATGATGTCTTGGTCGGAATAAATCACATCAAGAGGAATTAATTGTGGCTCAGACGCTGTCTCTACTTCTGCTTCAGCTTTAATAATTATTTCTTGATTTGCAAAAACTTTGTCGCGAGGGCGCATAATTTTCCCGTCAACAAGCACGAACCCTGCTTTAATCCATTGTTTAAAGCGTTCGCGTGAATATTCAGGAAATAATTGATTTAGCGCCTGATCAAGGCGTTTTTCCGCTAATTCTGCCGGCACAATGTTTTTTAAGATAATTTTTGACATAATTTTGATAGCAATACTAGCTGGTTTTTGATTAATTTTATAGGTAGAAAGCTAATTTAATTTTAAACTTGACCCCAGGGCCCCCGCAAGTAAAATTATGCATATGACAACTGAAAACGCGAAGCTTCATCTTGATGACTGGCTAGAAAATTTTTTAGCGGTACGCGAGCAAAATAATCCACAAGTAATTACCGCAGCATTAGCGTTGGCAAATCTTGCGGGCAGCGAACAACTTACTCCGCTTATGCAAACATGTTTAGCTAATGGCCAAAATTTAGCTGAAATTTTGAATGATTTATTAGTTGATAGCGAAACGATTGCCGCAGGGATTTTGTTTAGTTGTGTTAGGTATGCAGATTTAAATATCGACGACGTTACCGAACATGTTGGCGCTAAAATTGCTAAATTAATTCAAGGTGCGATGCAGATGGAAAGCATCGGCGAGCTTTATAAGTTATCAAGTGGGAGAGAAAGTTTTCAGCACAACCTGGATAATATTCGTAAGATGCTTCTTGCTATGGCTGGTGATATTCGGGTGGTAATTATCAAATTGGTTGAACGTTTACATCATTTGCGGCATGTAGCGCAGTTTTCAGAAAATGAGCGTCGCAAATTTGCTGATGAAACGATGGCGATTTATGCGCCACTTGCCAATCGCCTAGGAATTGCAAAACTCAAATGGGAGCTTGAAGATTTAGGTTTCAAGTATCTTGAGCCAGAAAAATATAATGAGATTTTGGGTGCTTTAAATAAAAAATTCCCTGAGCGTGATCATTATATTCAAAACTTTATTACTGAAATCAAAAAAATTCTGGCTGATTCCCACTTAAAAAATGTGCAGATTACTGGTCGCGTGAAACATATCTATAGCATTTATAAAAAAATGCGCCGGAAAAATGTTGGCTTAGAAGGTATTTTTGATGTAAGTGCTGTGCGGATTTTTGTTGATAGTGTTACTGATTGCTATACAGCATTGAGCCAAGTGCATGCAGCATGGAAGTATTTGCCAGATGAATTTGATGATTATATTGCATCACCAAAACCAAATGGTTATCGGTCGGTGCATACTGCGGTTTTTGGTCCGGGCAACAAAATTGTCGAGATTCAAATTCGTACCGCAGAGATGCATCAGACTGCAGAATTAGGTGTTGCCGCACATTGGGTTTATAAAGAAGGCAAGCAGTCGGCGGATTATGCGGCAAAAATCGCTTGGTTGCGTCAAGTTATGGATTGGCAAAAAGAAGTTGTAAAAACAGATACTGCGGTTGAGGCTGTGCGCGAACTTTTTAGTGATCGCATCTATGTTTTTACACCACTTGGCGATATCTTAGATTTGCAACAAGGCGCGACGCCGCTTGATTTTGCTTATGCGGTGCATACAGAACTTGGGCATCATTGTGTTGGTGCTAAAGTTAATGACAACATGGTGTCGCTCAAATTTAAGCTAAATACTGCGGATCGTGTGGAAATTTTAACGGCGAAAGATGCACACCCAAGTCGGGATTGGTTGAGTCCAACATTAGGTTATTTAAAAACACCGCGCGCAAAAGCTAAAGTGTTTGCTTGGTTTAAAAAATTGCTCCCGGAAAAACCATCAACGCCTGTGGCGCAACAAATTCAAGCTCCAAAAATAGAGCCAGCAAAGCCAAACATTATCACAAAGCCGAGTAGGGTGGGCTCAACTTCAGATATCGAAATTCATGGGTTAAAACAGGTTTTAACTAGAATGGCGAGCTGTTGTAAGCCATTACCTGGCGAACCAATTGTGGGTTATATTACTTTGGGCCATGGGGTTTCCATTCATCGTTTTGATTGCGCAAATATTTTGCATACAAAAAAATTCCGTCCAGAAAAATTAATTCAAGTCTCTTGGAGTGATAGCGTTTCGAAACAATATCCGGTAGATTTAGAGGTTGTTGCGCATGATCGCACTGGGCTTGTGCGCGACATCACAAATGTGGTTGCTGATGCTGGAATAACTGTGGTTGGGTTACAGTTGGCAATAGATAAAAAAGAGAATTTAGCAAAAATTGCTTTTACCATTGAAATTTCAAGTGTAGCAAAGCTTACAAATTTACTTGCAAAATTAAATCAAGTTGGCAGTGTTATTTCGGCAATGCGATTAAAATAGAGATTGAAATAAAAAGCGGTTCAATTTCAGCATATATAAGTTAACAAACCCCGCACGCAAGGCTTTGCCGGTATGCTCCGCAAAATGGCTCGCTCTCGTCCCTCGAGCTGCGCTTTATTTTTGCTGCGCACACCGGCAAATCCTATTTGCGTGCTCGATGCTTATTTTTTGTATTATTGCAAAGTTTGAGTAGGTTCTAGTCGGTGTGCATTTTTTTATTTTTTAATCCCGAAAATTTTCAAATTGCAGTGGCACGCCAAAATCACCTTTGCGTAAATTGGCAATTACTGCTTGCAAATCATCGCGTTTTTTACCTGTAACACGAATTTGTTCGCCCATGATAGAAGATTGGACTTTAAGATTTGAGTCTTTTATGTATTTATTAATTTTTTTCGCAATTTCATGCTCAATTCCTTGGCGCACAGTAATGACTCGCTTGGCTTCACTGAGATTTTCAGTTGCATCGGCGTATTCTAAGCATTTTAAATCAATACCACGTTTTGTGAGTTTTGTTTCTAAAATTGGTTGCATCTGTTCAAGTTGAAATTTTGCTGGAGCAACCAAGGTTATTTTATCTTCAGCGAATTCAAAATGTGCGTTAGTACCTTTAAAATCAAAACGATTTTGCACTTCGCGGTTTGCTTGGTCGATAGCATTGGTAATTTCATGTAGTGAAACTTTAGAAACAATGTCAAATGATGGCATAATTTAATTCTCCGTAATTAATTTAATTATTGTTATTATACTTTTTTTCATGTTTTTTGGTAGAGCTTTAGAAAAAATGCTAAACTAAAATTATGCAAACTCAAACTAGGCCCAATATTTTTAAAACTGAATTAATTAAAACTCACAAAAATTTTCCGGCGCGGGTTACAAAAATTACTACGCCGCACGGTGAGATTCTGACGCCGGCTTTTATGCCAGTTGGCACGCGTGCATTTGTAAATCATTTAACACCGGCTGAATTGGTTGAAACAGGTTCGCAAATTATTTTAGGCGGTAATACTTATCATATGCTTTGTGCGCCTGGCGTGGAAACTCTGCAAAAGGTTGGTGGCATGCATCGTTTTATGGGCTGGGAAAAGCCCATGCTTACAGATAGTGGCGGTTTTCAAATTTTTAGTTTGTCAAAAAATAGTAAGATTTGTAAAGTAGGTGAAAATGGCGCGTGTTTTAAACATCCAGTTACCGGTCAATTAATTACTCTTGATGCAAAAAGCTCCATCCAAACACAAAAAATTATTGGTGCGGATATTATTATGGCTTTTGATCAGTGCACACCAGAGGAGGGTGGCAAAGAGGCTGCAATTGCTGCTATGCAACGTACACATCGTTGGCTTGAATTATCCAAGCTTGAGCATACAAAAGATCCGTATTCAGTATACGGCCTAAAACAAGCGCTTTTTGGCATTGTGCAGGGCGGTAGTTTCCGTGAGCTGCGTGAAGCGAGCGCTGAGTTTATTGTAAAAATGGATCTTGATGGTATTGCGCTTGGCGGTGAAGTTGTGGGTTTTGATATCGAAAAAACTTGCGAAATTATTTCTTGGGTGTTACCAATGCTCCCTGAAAATAAAACTCGCTACACTATGGGTGTTGGGCTGACGCCGCAAGATTTGCTCGATGTTTCAAGGGCCGGCATTGATATCTATGATTGTGTAGCGCCGACGCGCAATGCACGTCACGGTGCGTTATTTTGTGGCAAAATTGTTGAGACGACAGATGGTTGGTTGAAGTTCGAAAGTGATGAGGAAAAGCAGCGCATTTTAATTAAAAGAGGAATTTATGCACATGATGAATCACCAATTATGCCTGATTGTGACTGCTATACCTGCCGCAATTTTACTCGCGCTTATCTGCATTATCTAATTAAAGTTGATGCAAAATTGTATGGAAATTTAGCCTGCATTCACAACATCCATGTCTGTCAAAAAGTCTGTGCTGCAATGCGTGCTTTAATTTTACGCGTTTAGTGCAAGCCGTAAAATTTCGGCGCTTGCTATAAGATCAATATTGCCATGCTCGCCTAAAGCGGTCATACCATGTTTTTCAAGTTGCACAATAATTTTGGGTATTGCGTCAGCATTAATTCCATATTCATTCAAGTATGTTTTAACTCCGAGCATAGTAAAAAATTCACGTGTTTTTGCGATGGCTTTTGCAATCGCTTTTTCTGGGTTTTGTTCATGTATATTTAAAACTCTCTCTGCATACTGCAAAATTTTTTCACGCTTTTTGTGCGCTTGAAATTTCATTACTGCTGGTATGACAATTGCCAGAGTTTGGCCGTGATCAAGCCCAAATAATGCGGTAATTTCGTGGCCAAGCATGTGAGTGGTCCAATCTTGTGGTACGCCGGCGCCAATTAACCCATTTAAAGCCATAGTTGCTGCCCACATAATGTTTGCTCTTACCTCGTAATCATTTGGATGTTTTAAAACTTTTTCTCCCTCTTCAATTAATGTCAGCAAAATCCCTTCAGAGAATCGATCTTGAATTGATGCTGCAGCTGGATATGTTAAATATTGCTCTAAAACATGCACAAAAGCATCAGTAATTCCGTTTGCTGTTTGTCTTGGGGATAAACTAAAAGTTGTTTCAGGATCAAGTATTGCAAATTTTGGAAAAACTAATGGATCAATAAAAAATAATTTATCTTTTGTTGAGGCTTTTGTGATTACTGCCCCGCCATTCATTTCAGACCCAGTTGCTGGTAGGGTTAAGACGCAGCCAAGTGGCACAGCGCTTTTAAGTGGCGCAGGTTTTGTTAGAATATCCCACGGGTCACCATTAAAATCTATTGCTGCAGCAATGAATTTTGTGCCATCGACTACCGAGCCACCGCCAACTGCTAAAAGAAAATCAATCTTTTTTTCTTGAGCAATTTTTACCGCTTGCATTAAAGTTTCAAAATGTGGATTTGGTTCAATTCCTGAAAACTCATAAACTTCGCGCCCAGCTAATGCATCCATTACCTGTTTATATACGCCATTTTTTTTGATGCTACCGCCGCCATAGGTAAGTAGAACGCGTTGCTTTGAGCTAATTTCATCTTGTAGTTTTGAAATTTCTCCTTTGCCAAAATGAATACGCACCGGGTTTTGATAAGTAAAGTTTTGCATGTTTTTGTCCTGGATAAAGTTTATGTTGCCGGCATTATAACCGTTATAACCGAATTTGCGAAGCTTTGTTCAGGCGCCAAGCAGGGTTCCCTCATAAAATTTTGCTATTAACACGCTATGCATAAAACTCCAGTTCCATCCAGCTAACTTTCGCATAGCTTTTAAATTAGCCCTAATTCTAGGCCTGGTTTTTGATTATCTGCAATACATTCAAAAACAGTTTTCTTAATAATAGCTATATCACTTGGCGCATTCTCTTTACGAATTTGGCATTAACCATCATTAAAAAAACAAGGTTTTCTTTCAGAATGTGTGGGTAAGCTGAAAAAAAGATATAATTCTATAAAATCCTCTCTCTCCGGGGTTGGGTCTTGCATTGACATTTTTTGTTAATAGCTTATTCACACTGCAGATAATTTCGCAGCTTCTGCTCTGTAGTTTTGTCAGCACAAAAGACTGCACGTTCGAAAAGATTTAATGATGAAGCTAAAAGTCGCATACCCTCTGCATTTAACCTACCGTTTGCAGCCAGGTAATTTTTGGCATTTACATCGACATTAACAAATAATTCCGGATGATAATTAAACTCTAATTCAAGCAAAGTCTCCCACTCATTCCAGCCTTTAGTACCGCTATGCGAAAGAAAATAACCTTTGGTAATTGGCATTGATTGAGGATCGGGATGTAATTTATTAATATCTGGTCGTCGCAACACATCATTTGTGGCGGCGTCGTATGCAAAGATTGGCACGATTCCATGCTGATTATTTACATAATCCAAATAATCATTCAATTTATCTAAATTGGTTAGAAATTGCAGTGCAGCGAAATTTTCCGGTTGAATTGGTAGCCCGGTAAGAAATGCTTTCTTGATTTCATCAGACGAAGTCTGCGTGGCTTTTTGAATAATGTCATAATTCGCCGCATCATCGTGATCAAGATATCGACGATCACCGTATGAAATCCAATGATCGCCGTGCAGATTGCTAACAGTTAAGCCATATTTATTATCTTCATCATGCATCAAAACTGCGATCAACGCAGCCACGGCTTGGGAACCAAAATCTTTAGGAAGAATTTGTGCAATTTCCTTATCTGGAGTTCGCATATGACCACTCGCAAATCTATCCGTAAGAAAATGATCAGCGTAGCCCTCCTTCGCATATGCTTGAACTAGCTTTTGGCGTTGTTCGGCTGCATCTTTAGTGTTATGCGCAGCAACCGCCGCTTTAATAGCCTCAGCATGTCCCGCCACATATGCCAAAGTTGCATATTTACCAAAATGATCCCAGCCGATGAGTTGCAGCTGAGCTGAAGCCGGAACGGCTAAGAAATATTTGATAACAAAAATCTTGGCATATTTTTCATACATTTTGGAGGGCTGCCAATGGCGTAACAGATAAAATTCCACCCATGCTGCTTCATCATCCATATTCGCAAAAACCTGATCAAGTGTCTCTTTTGAGGATGCCAAAAATACATTGAGACATTTTTCAAAAATAGCGCACCGTTCAGCTAAAGTTGCACCATCTGAAATTGCCGTATTTGGATCAGCAAATAGATCGGGAGTTGCCACCAACTTGCCAAAAGTTAGGGTCTGCTTTAATGGTAAATTTAGCCAGGCGCGAAAATCGGCTTGACCACCATAAACATCTTGATATTGATAACTACCATTTGCTAGGATTGGAAAAAAAATCGTAATGGCATTGCCGATAAAAATATGTTCGCCACTATTAAACCTGAGACCGTGGTCTGAGATACTGGCAAAAACACTTTTGCAAATAAAAATTAGCGAGAAGAAAAAAACGATAAGTGGTTTTTTCATGGTTATTGGTTCCTCGTTGTTCCTATTTTGTATCATGCATTTATTTGCTTGATGCTCTCCCAAAATCTTGGGTGCGATCTTCAATGTTATTTATTCGTATTTTGTCTAATGGCGTAGCAATTGCTTTGCTTTCGCTAAAATCAAGTTTAGTCAAATCAACCATGCGTATTTGTTGATTCCATTCGGTCCACCAGTAATAACGTTTGTTCTTAAGATCGCCAATCACGCTCCATTGCGTATATTCAATGAAGTATTTCGCAGGTATGCCTTCGCGGACAGTGCCACTTGGAATATCAAAATTATTAAGAATATGATGCGCTTGATCGACTGCCGTCGCAGCATTTTCTGACACTAATGAATTATGCGTAAAAAAGAAAGCGCGAACAAAGCGCGATGGCGGTGTATAATCCCCTGGCAATCCAATCATCCCCGAGCCAGCTCCAAAAGGAGAGAAATTAATACCATCAACAGTAGTAGCGCTTCCAGGAAGTGAGCCATATGGTGAAAGATGGGCGTAATTGCGTAAGTTTTTAAGATGCCAATCATACGTGGGTGAATTCGTCATAATCCCAACTTGGTTATCATAAATATTAAGATTGCCGGCAACATACTCAATCACAATTGAATTTGCCATATTATCCGTAACCACAAAATGCACTGTAATTGGTGCGCCAAAAGCTTTGGTAATATCTGGATTATCAATAACACGTATTTTAGGAAGCCTCGCTTTTATTTCGGCGACACTGCTAAATTGACCAAGAAGATAACCAACTAATTGCGCACTATTTATAGTTGAAGCTTCGGCGCCACTTTTAAAAGATTGAAATTCGGCAAGATTAGGTAAAAATAAACTACCTACCGTCAAACCAGCTTCATTCATCCCATCCATATAAAATGGCAAATTAAAAGCATTGATACCAACAAAACCATATTTATTTTTCCATTTCATCCCTGCCTTACCACCACTTAAAGAAGTGATATTAGTAAAACCACGTGGCACCAAAACCAAGTTAGATTTAAAATCAGAAAGCCCCCATTCCATAGATCGTCCGTAAATTGGACTACCATCTTTGGCTTTAAGAATAAAGCTAGTACAGGCATAAGATGAAGCACAGAAAGTAAAACCAAGAAATGCTATAATATGGCACAGCAGTATCAATACCTTTTTCATATAAAATTCCCTCGGGATTATAATCCAGTAAAAACATTATCCAATTTTATTATTATATCTATATACATGACAAACAGCAAAGGGGCTACATCAGGGCTCCAGAGCTCCCTCATTAAAAATTAGTCTGTCAATGCTTAGAGTTAGTTTAAAAGCTATGCGAAAGTTAGCTGGATGGAACTGGGGTTTTATGCATAGCGTGTTAATGGCAAAATGGGCCCTGGGGTGTCAAGCAAAATTGGCGTTTAGATAGAAATTAAGGTATTTTATTTAAAATTAAAAAGGAAGGCCGGATGACAGATGATTTTTTTGCTCTTATTTTTATTGTTTTTTGGTAGTACTTATTATTACATTTATACAAAAGTAAAGGCTGTTGTTGCATTAGGCCCCACAGCAAAAGCTCTTTCTTTTGCTGTTATGTTTATCTTAATACTATCGCCATTTTTGCTTGATATTCTTTTTAACTATAATATTTCTGGTGCAACTGCAATCGCCTATTTTGTATATATATGGTTAGCTTTTGTATTTATTTTTTTGTGTAGTTCATTGGTAATAGAATTTTGGCGAATGTTAGTGCGTGCCGGAATGTTTTTAACGCACAAAAAATTTAGTTATTTGCTGCCTTCAAATTTATTTGTATTACTGGCACCATTCTTGGTGGCAGTGTGTATTTGTACCTATGGTTTTTTTGCGGCGCGAGATATTCGCCCCGAAGTTATTAACATTTCATCACCGAAGATAACTAAAAAGTTCACTATAGCTCAAATTTCAGATTTACATCTCAGCGCAATTGTAAATGAATATTATCTACAAAAAGTTTTAGCAATCGTTGAAGATGCAAAACCAGATTTGTTGGTTTCAACTGGGGATTTGATTGATGCTATGGGCGATGATTTTTCGCCACTTGCCATGATGTTTGCAGGGGTCAAACCACCATATGGTAAATACGCAGTTACTGGCAATCATGAATTTTATCATGGTTTGGATAAAGCACTTTCTTTTACTGAAGAGTCTGGTTTTGCAATGCTCCGCGAAAAAGCGGTTCCAATTACCAATGAAGTAGTTTTAGCTGGCGTCGATGATGCAGTGTTATTAAACACAAAGGCATTAGAAAAAAAGGCTGAAGATAAATTACTTAAGACGATTAATCCGCGAAAATTTGTCATTCTTCTTAAGCATCGCCCAACAATAATTGATTCTTCGCTCCCGTTTTTTGATTTACAGCTCTCAGGGCACACGCATCAGGGGCAAATATTTCCATTTGGTCTCTTCATGGGGTTTTTGTTTAAATATTGGATTGGTGGATTATATCATCCTGGCCACGCAGATTTATATGTTAACCGTGGCGCTGGAACTTGGGGCCCGCCAATTCGTTTTTTAGCCCCACCAGAAGTGGCGATAATTAATTTATTGCCCACGCGCAGATAATTACCATGATGGTTTTTAAAACTTGCGAATCCAAGCAAAATAAGTTTTTTGTTTAAAATCAATTAGATAGCTGTAAAAACATGTAAAAAAATTTACGTTTAAAATCAAAGAGTTACAAAACATGCAAGTTTTTTCGTTATTAATCAATATATTATAAAATTCACAAAAAAACGCTTAATCAGATCTATAATTAATTATTTAACTTTAAAAGTAACGTTAATGGCTTGATTTATGTGCCGGTTTTATTTAAAATAACTACCATAAAATATACAAAAAATGTATAAAATATGGGGGTAAAAATATGCAACGCAATATCATGTCACAACTCATTAATTGGAAAGATAGCCCTGAAAGGTTGCCATTATTAGTACGCGGAGCCAGGCAAGTTGGCAAAACCTATGCAATCGAACAATTTGCAAAAGAGCATTTTGAATTCTTTGTGAATATCAATTTCGAACTAGAACCGAGTTTTGCAAATTGTTTTCAAACTCTAAAACCAAAAGAAATAATCGCCAATCTTTCGTTGCTGCAAAATGCTTCAATTATACCTGGCAAGACATTAGTTTTTCTTGATGAAATACAAATTTGTCCAAATGCAATTATGGCATTGCGCTATTTTAAAGAACAAATGCCCGAGTTGCACATTATTGGCGCAGGTTCGTTGCTTGAGTTTTCATTGAATAGTGAAGAGTTGCGTGTGCCGGTGGGCCGTATTCAATATCTATTTATGTATCCATTATCTTTTGCTGAATTTTTATTGGCTAGAGGCAAGGATGCTCTGTTGTCCCATCTGCAAAAAGCCACATTGCAAAACATTCCCTCTGAAATTGCTCACAATGAATTATTAAAATTGTTGCGCGAATATTTTATTTTAGGCGGTATGCCAGCTGTTGTTGATAATTATGTAAAACTTAGCAATCTCGGATCTTGTCAAAACCTTCAGTCCAGTCTAATTGCTACCTATAGAAATGATTTTGGAAAATATGCAAGACACGCTCAACTTAAGCATTTAATTAAGGTCTTTGATAAAACGCCTAATCTCATAGGCAAACAAGTTAAATATTCTCATTTTGATTCAGAACATCCTTCGCGAGATATTAAAGCGGCGCTAAGTTTGTTACAGAAGGCGGGTGTTTTGTATAAAGTTTATGCTGCAAATTGTACTGGCCTGCCGCTGAATAGTCTAATTAACGAAAAAATATTTAAGTTGCTTTTTATTGATATTGGTTTAGTTAATCGCACTGGCAAAGTAAATATTTATAATTTAATGTCAGATGATCTCATCCTAATAAATCAGGGTGCGCAAGCAGAGCAATTTGTTGGCCAAGAATTGTTAACCATTCAAAACCCATATGAAGAAGCAGAGGTTTATTATTGGAACAGAGATAAACCTGGCAGTTTAGCTGAGGTTGATTATGTAATTAATTTGCATGGCGCCATCGTGCCAATTGAGGTAAAGTCTGGAAAAACTGGCAAGCTAAGATCTTTGAAACAATTTCTTCATGAAAAAAACACCGCAATTGGCGTGCAGATTTCACAACAACCACTTGCATTTAAAGATAATATTCTCTCTGTTCCGCTTTATATGATCTCTGAATTGCCTAGAATTTTGCTATATGAGAGATAATTCTTGCAGGCAAGGAGGTTGTGTTTTTAGCTTTAGGATGAATATGCGGTTATATTCTGATAAAATTTTATCACCCCAGCCACCAGTTCTTTTGCAGTTATCAAGGGTTTTTAGTAAATATGAAAAGTAAAAATATGAGAAAAACTAAGGTTTCAATTTTATTGCTTGCATCAATACTATCAAATGCAGGTTTTGCCGCAGTTAATTTTGAACCTCAAGCTGCAAAACCAAGTATGACATTTTGGGGGATGGGTGGCGATCAGATAATTGGCAGTGGCCAAGGGTTAATTCCGTTTGGTGGCGATGGCGTAAAAAGTACATTTTATGGTGCAGTTGAAGCCGCTGGCTCGTTTAAAGAAAGCAATGGTTATACGGCAGGAGTTGCTGCAGGCTACCGTAAGATTATAAATAACTCATACATTTTAGGTGGCTACATTTTTGCTGACTACAATCGATCACCAGAAGGCTATAATTTTTTAGTTGTTAACCCTGGTTTTGAAGCTTTGGGTGATATTTGGGATTTTAGAGCTAATGGTTATATTCCCACTACTTGTCGACATTGGGTTGGCAGTGAAACATTCGCGGAAAATATTGGCATCACCAAATTTGAAGAAGCCTTTGGGCATACTAGGTACGATCATCTTTTTCAGCGATATGAAGAGGTAGGGCCTGGAGTTGATGTAGAAGTTGGCAGGCTTATTCCAATTCCAAAAACACATGATCTAAGAGCTTATGTTGGTGGTTACCATTATTTCATGGATAAAACCGATAAGATCACTGGAGTTGAAGGTCGTATGGTTTATCCAATGACTAAATATATTTCGTTAGAAGCAAGAGACTCTTATGACAAAGTTCGCAAGAATGCTTTTATGTTTGGAGTTAGGCTTACTTTTGGTGGCGCGAGTGCGAGTGGTGAAGACAAAGAAAATTTAGGGGTTTTTGGACGACTTTCAGATCCAATTGAACATAATTTTGGCAATATTGCTTCTGCTAATTCTGTCGCTGTGGGGAAGGGATATCTTGATAAAGGCGCTCAATATCGTCTCCCTGGTTCATTTTGGTATTATGATAATGCAGCTTCAGCCTCATCTTATATTAACAGCAATGTTTCAAGTGGCGATGGCAGTTACGAACATCCATTTACTGCAATCGACCAAAGAGCTTACCAGTTAATGACAAATTCTGGCGCTTTAAGCCAAAATGTTCAAATGTATATCGCAACTGGAATATCACCGTACGATCTAAACAGTTTTTCAGACCATCGCTTATCGTTGCTATCTGGATATTCTATCTATGGTCGAACTACTCATTTTACACTTGCGGCCGCAGGTTCTCAAAGGCCAGAGTTAGATGGTGGCATTACTGCGTTTGGTGGCAATAGCATTAATGATATCCAGATAAAAAGCGAAAACCAAGATTTTGGTAATCATGGTGCTCTTTATCTTTTCGGTGATAAGTTCTTTAACAAAGTTAACATTAATGATGTGAATATCAATGTTTCTGAAAACAGAACCGATGCTTTTGGAATTGGGGTGATGAATACCTATGCAACTATTAACAATTCTCAAATAATTGTTAGCGCAACAACTCAAAGTAAACAGAGTATGGGTATTGGTGGCATGGATAATTCGGCTTTATTTGTTGGGAATAACAACTTTATTCATGCAACTATCAACTCAACTGGCCTGGGAGAAAATCATGCCGCAGGGATTGCTGGTAATAGCCCTGTGATAATCTATGGAAATAATAATCAAATAATTGCTGATGCAGCTGGCAATGAGAGTCGTGCTATAGGGGTTTTTGCCATCAACAACATGATAGCAGTTTTTGGTAATAATAATCAGATAATGGCTAATGCGGCTGGATATGATAGCCGTGCCGGAGGAATTATAAGCGTTGGAACAACTCTAATCACAGGTAATAATAATCAAATAAGTGGAAATGTAACTGGAATTGAAAGCAAGGCATTAGGAATTGCGAATATTAAAATTGAGGACTATGATAAAAAAATCGACACAATCGGTGGCGATAAGAAAGTCATCATTGCCGGGAATAACAATCAAATCATCGCTAATTCCGCTGAAAGTAATGCAGTAGGAATTGTGAATTTCGGCGGCGCGCTTACGATCTTAGGAAACAACAATCAAATAATTGCTAATTCAGCTAACCATGTAGCTAATCGCGAATGTAATACAGCTGGAATTGCAGAATTGCTGGGTGGTACAACAACGATTTCAGGCGTTAATAATCTAATAACTGTTAATTCTGCTAAAAATGCTTATGGTATTTTTTTGGATCCATTGGTAAATGCGCCAATATTGGATATTAAGAATACAATTTTTAATATTTCTGCGGTTGGTGAAGGTAGTAGGGCAGTTGGAATTAGTGAAGCATTAGAAACCAATGCATCAAAAATTACTCTTCGCGGAAATACATTTAATGTAGCGGCATCCGGTGCTGGTTCGAAAGCATATGGTTTTTTTCTGGCAAGCCCAAGCACTAATACTCTTACTCTCGCTCCTGTCGCTACTATTGAAGAAAATATTTTTAACGTTACAAATCCTAGTGACTCACAAAATGCTTGGGGAGTTTATGCTAATTCTAATTGGGGTGGCGTTTCTGCTGCCTGGATTAGGGCGCACAATACTTGGATTAATCCTACTTCTAGAACTCCGCAACAACAGGTATATACGGGTGGCACCGGCTTTGTTAGTGACTACAATGAGTCTGTTGCAATTCGAAACCAATCTTGAATATAAAGGCCGCGTTGCGATCTGAAACATTAAGGGACTGTTGCAATACGAAGCTTAAACAATAGCTTAAACAATGTTATTTTCCAGAGCTCACCTTCTGCCAATGCTTGCTTTAGGCTGTGACGGTACTCTTTTTCTTACTGCGTCAATATCGGAGTCAGTATCTGATGATGTCTCTACATAGAGCACCAATGAATAAATAACCAAACACAGCTTAAGTGCCGCGAGGCTTCATTACATGTGTGCCTCTCCGATGCGCAAAAGAGCACCATCACATCCTCCGCCGCATTGGCCGTGCCATATTTTAAAAAACACGCGCTTACAAAAAATAAATAATACAAAAACCATCTTTAATCTATTGCAATGGATCTGTTGCAATCCGAAATTTAAGACATGAATATGTAAAAATCAGTACACAATATCGTTTAGCGTGACACCTAAAGCATCTGCAATATTCTTTAGTCGCCTAACTGACATATCTTTTCTTAATGCGCGTTCTATTTGGCTGTAATAAGTAAAGTGCATACCAGCTCGCTCGGCTAATTCCATCTGACTAAGATTATTTTTTAGCCGATATTTTTTCAGATTTTTTGCTATTTTTAATGCCATCGGGTTTTTATTCATTGAAGAAAGTATAAAATGTGATATGCTATTATATCTAGAGACGATTTATCTAATTTTATGCTAAACTTCTTAAGGATTTATTACGCAAAAAGATCTTATTGGTATAGAAGCACCAAAAGATATAGCAGTGCATCGAGAGGAAGTTCATGAGCGCATTAGAACTGGGAATGATAACAACAAGAAAGCTAAAACAGCACGTGGGAGCAATAAAACATCCAGGCTTGAAAAAAATTAAGCTTATTACGGATACGTCCTATTTTGCTACAAATGCAATTGATTGCATATGATTTTGCCGGTCTTAAAATAGCTTTATAATAGCTGATTTTTATTTATGGTGTTATTATGCATGCATGATAGAAAAGTACTACTATTTAATATACTCTATAATAATGACAGCTATGAAATATTTTATTGATCATTTGGAATCTATATTTGCATTAATTGTTTCATTTGCAGCTGCTATGTATGCACGCAAGAGCGCAAGAGCTGCACAACAGGCTAATCAAGATAATCGTGATCGTTATGAAAAATCGCAACGACCGTTCATTGGATATGCAGAAGCTAAACAGAAAGAAGTAACACAAAATGGAGAACAGCACTGGTATCCTTATTTTGCTTTTAAAAATATAGGAAAAAATCCATTGCATAAGTTAAAAGTAACTGTTTCACAGGGTTCTTCCGGAAAAGACTTGAAACATATAAAACAACCATCAGAATCAAGCAACCCTATTATTTCGGGAGAGATTGTTACGTTAAATGAAGGTTTTTTTGATCCCGTAAGTGAAACACAAACAGAGTTATTTGTTCGTATTTGTTTTACTTATAATGATGCAATTATGGGAATCTCGTATGACCAGCCTCCGTTCTATTATGTCTGTTCAAAAGATCAGGATCCTTTTGCAGTACATACCCCAGAACAGTTAATAGGCAAATGAATTATCTTTGCGCTTCTTGATTTTGAATAATTTTTATTTTTAACACGGAAATAATTTACCCTAGATTGTCTAACATCATTAAAACCCAGTTAACTATATGTTTTATTCTTTTAATTGATTCAAGGTGTAACTAAGGGATAAAATATATAGCATGAAAAATATGCAGGTTGATGCAAAAAAAGCAGCTATTATTCTTGCTTCATTTGCTAAGTGTGGCTGGAGAGATTTTTAAGCCATGTTACATCGTTGGTACTAAACCAATTTGTGCTGGTAGAACAAAAATTGAAATATCAGATGTTACAAAAACAATCGTCGATTGTTTAAATGATCCAGCTATGGCTGGCGGTATTCGTTTGACTTACGACTTTCTAAGAAATTATTTTCATTCTAAAGAAAAAAACATTCGTTTGTTGGTTGACTATGCGGAAAAAATGCACAGTAGTGCGGTATACAAACGACTAGGTTATCTGTTAGAACTAGGTTTTCCTGAAGAAAAGGAGTTGCTGGCTTTATGCAAGAAAAAAATCAAACAAGGTTATTCTTAACTTGATCTGGCTTCTCCTGGAAAAAATTAATTACTCGTTGGAGACTTTTTGTGCCTTCAGATTTAACATTGAGACCTAAGGGTAGATAAATAATAGCTGTTTTATAAGCAGCTCAAATTAATTGCGCTATCGAGGTTTAATATTATGAAAAACAACAATCAGATCATCCCCCAAAGCGGTTTCACAGAGTTTTTACTTTATACAACACCGAATGGTAAAGTCAAGGTAGAGATATTTTTGCACCATGAGGATATATGGCTAACCCAAGCAAGAATTGCCGAACTTTTTAATGCAGATCGAAGCGTTATTACCAAGCATCTTCAAAATATTTACCTGGAAGGTGAACTAAGCAAAAACGCAACTTGTGCAATTTTTGCACAAGTTCAAACAGAAGGACAACGAACTGTAACGAGAAATACAGAATTCTATAATTTAGACGCCATCATTTCAGTTGGTTACCGAGTGAATTCTACCCAAGCCACCCATTTTCGCATCTGGGCCACTCAAGTGCTAAAAGAGTACGTCATAAAAGGTTTTGCCATGGACGACGATCGTCTCAAAAATCCAAATAATATTTTTGGTAAAGATTATTTTGAAGAGCAGCTGGAACGCATTAGGGATATTCGAAGTAGCGAGCGCAGATTCTATCAAAAAATTACTGATATTTATTCACAATGTAGCGCCGACTATGATTCTAATACAGAAATTACTAAACAGTTTTTTGCGACAGTACAGAATAAACTTCATTATGCAATATCTGGTCAAACTGCTGCAGAAATTATTTACCAGCGAGTTGGCAGTAAAAAACTGAATATGGGTTTGACTACTTGGAAGAACGCACCAAATGGCGCAATAAGAAAATTCGATGTGGGAATTGCTAAAAATTACTTAAACAAAAAAGAGCTAGATAGTCTAAACCGGATTGTAACCATGTATCTCGACTATGCAGAAATGCAGGCACAAAAAGGAATCTTAATGTATATGAAAGACTGGATTAAAAAGTTAAACGCTTTTTTGCAATTCAACGAAAAAGACGTTTTGTACAATAGTGGCAAAATTAGCCACGAAGTAGCGCTTGCTTTAGCAGAAAGTGAATACGAAAAATATCGGGTTATTCGCGACCGCATGGTAGAATCAGATTTTGACCGCGAGATAAAAAAATTGCTAAAAAACAAAAAAATTACGTCTCGAAAATAAGTTTGAAATTTCATCTCGATAACAAAAACCGGTAAAAAATATGAACCGGGCAATAATTAGCGCTGTCATAGTCATATTATCGATTGTTTCGTTAGGAGCCATTATAGGTTTAATTTACACTTGGAAAAAAATACATGAGCATATGAAGGATTTTAAAAAACAATCTAACACAACAATATGAAAATCCTCTGTCATCAGCATTTTGAATTGGCGTCCCCAATGGGAGTCGAACCCATGTTACCGCCGTGAAAGGGCGATGTCCTAGGCCTCTAGACGATGGGGACGTTTAAGGCAATTAATAATCAAACGAATAATAAAACTAAAATTAACACCAACAATAATACTAACAATAATTAACAATCAAACAAATAATAATTTTAAATTAATAAGTAATAACTAAACTAAATAATAGTCATAATCATAATAAAAGAGTTAATTCATCTACTATTCATTGTTAATTATTAATTATTAATTGCTTTTTTGGTGGAGCTAAGCGGGATCGAACCGCTGACCCCTTGCATGCCATGCAAGTGCTCTCCCAGCTGAGCTATAGCCCCAGAATAACTTAAAAATGGCGCATATATCAATAATCAAATGGACAGCGGATTTTAAAGAAGTTATGCCCGGTCGTCAATTGAGATTTGAAAGGTTTTGCTTGGCGTCGTATAATTCGCACGCAATGAAAATATTAAAATAATTAAAGTTTATATAATCAATTAGTTGAGAAATATTTTAACTTTTTAAAGATAACCGGAGAATTTATGACAGTTGAACGAACCTTATCAATTATTAAACCAGATGCAGTGGCAAAAAATGTTATTGGCAAGATTTACGAGAGATTTGAGCACGCAGGTTTAAAAGTTATCGCCGCAAAAATGCAGCATTTATCTCAAAAACAGGCCGAAGATTTTTATGCAGTACATCGTGGGCGTCCATTTTATCAAGACTTAGTAAAATTTATGACTTCAGGCCCAGTAATGATTCAGGTGCTCGAAGGCGAAAATGCAATTTTGAAAAACCGCGAAATTATGGGAGCGACCGACCCGAAAAAAGCAGCGCTTGGAACAATCCGCGCAGATTTTGCGAGCTCGATTGATGCAAATGCGGTGCATGGTTCAGATGCTCCTGAAACAGCAAAATTTGAAATTAGCTTTTTCTTTGCTCTAAGTGAAATTTTTTCAAGGTAAAATTATGGATCAAGCTCAGATTTTTGTGCATGAAGATGAGGTGCGTGATAACGAAGTTGATATACAAGGCATCGTTAACAACGCTAATTATTTTATCTACATGGCACATGCAAGGCATAAACATCTTAAACAATTAGGTGTTGATTTTAGTGAATTTCATCGCAGTGGTTATGATTTATTGTTAGTGCGGTCAGAAATTGATTTTAAATCTTCATTGCGAGATGGCGATCAGTACTTAGTTACTTCTAAAATCGAACCACTTGGAAGAATCAGGATAGTTTTTGCGCATGAGGTAATTCGTAAAGCTGATAATAAGATTGTTGTAGCCGCGCAAAATATCGGTACTTGTGTTGCTACGGCAACAGGGAGGCCATGTTTTCCTGATAGCCTAAAAAAATCCTTCGGATTTGCGAGCTAAAATTGCTAACTATCTATGTTTTAGCAGTGTTGTAGGTCGGGTTATTTTTTTAAAGTATTCAATAAAACCTATTTTAGTTGGAAATTTTAGAAAAGTGCTATAATTATAAAAATATGCAGCCAACTAATATTAACACTACAAAAATAAATCTTCTGGAATTTAGCCGGAGTGAATTAGAAAAATTTTTCGCCGATCTTGGTGAAAAATCATTTCGTGGTACTCAAGTGTTTAAATGGGTGCATCAGCTTGGCCAAACTGATTTTGCTACAATGACAAATTTAAGCTTAGCTCTCAGGCAGCACTTGCTTGATAACACTGAAGTGCGTTTGCCAGAAATCGCTGCAACTTTAGTTTCAAAAGATGGCACAAGAAAGTGGCTGTTAAAGTTAGCTGATAATAATTATATTGAAACTGTGTTGATTCCTGAGGCAGATCGCGGCACATTATGTGTTTCATCTCAGGTTGGTTGTCAGGTCAATTGCGATTTTTGTGCCACAGGTAAATTAGGCTATAAACGCAATTTAACTTTGTCTGAAATTATTGGGCAACTCTGGGTTGCGAATCGCGAACTCTCCCCAGATAAAACTTCACGCCATCATGTAATAACTAATGTGGTTTTTATGGGGATGGGTGAGCCACTGCTTAATTTTGCAAATGTAGTTAAAGCAGCTGAAATTATGCTGGATAATAATGCATATGGTCTTTCAAAATTTCGTGTAACAGTTAGCACCTGTGGAATTACGCCTGAAATTTTGCGTTTGAAAGAGGTTAGTAAAGTTTCGCTTGCCATCTCTCTGCATGCGTCTAATGACAAATTAAGAAATAAATTAATGCCGATCAATAAAAAGTATCCGATTGCAGAGTTGATATCGGCCGCAAAAATATATTTTAAAGATGAGCCAAAGCGCGCTGCAACAATTGAGTATATTATGCTTGATGGCATTAATGATTCAGTTTCGCATGCGCATGAGCTTGCAAAATTGCTACGAGGTGCATATTTCAAAGTAAATTTAATTCCAGGTAATTTTATTTCAGGCAGCAGTTACAAATCTTCTACACAGTCGACAATTGACGCCTTTCGCGATGTGTTATTAGCATCAGGTATCAACACAATTACCCGCAAGTCTCGTGGCAGCGATATTGCTGCAGCTTGTGGTCAGCTTGTTGCGGAAAAGCTCGCTTCCTCTGTATAATTTATTGAAAAAATATACATTTTTCGTCAAATAATTTCCTAACCACTTAATGTTAGCATAATAATCACGGTCTATACTTTATAAAAAAATTTTAACCTGGTAATTTTTTTAAGCTAAACATAAAAGAGAGGAAAAATGTCGACAACACTTGATAGAAAAACAGAGCGAAAAGTTGCGGAGCATAAAAAAACTCCTGCTGAGATATTAGCAGAATTAGATAGAAAAACCGAAGGGCATTTAAATCGCTGCCCATGGCCTTTGGAACAAAAAAGACCGATGGAAAATAATGCAAAAACGGATGTAAAAACTGTAAGCAGAAGAGTCGAAAGTTTACCACCAATCCCAGGTTTGATTCCTGGTGTTATTGAAAATGATGAGTCTGGGCCAGTTTCGCGTTCAAAAGCAGCAGATGGCGCAAATAGAGTTGAAAGTTTACCGCCAATTGATTTGATTGCGCCAAATTCATTGCCATCATTATCAAGCAGAAACAGGCTGCTTCACCAACATCGACCGGGGGCTGTAGTCTCTGGGGATAAGAAAAATGGGGGCAAGAAAGGGCCGCTTGTTTTACGTAGTGGTTTACGAATAAGCGCGACATTGTTTAGAGGTGTAGCACCTATTCTAAGCGCAAGCTTAAATAGTGGCAGTGTGCTAGATTCAAGCAGTTCAGCTGCAAGTTCAAATAGCGCGGCTGCAACAACAAATGCTGCTCCTGCAGCACATTTTCTTCCATCCTTGCATCCCTAACGCGTCTGGTTTAGGCGGCGGTAGATAAAAATTTTTTGGAGATAAGATATACATGAGTGCAGCGATAAATTTGCAAATGCTTAAATCTGGTTCAGCATCGACAGCTGATTATGAAAAGCTCTTATCGCAGATACTGGAACCAAGTTCATGGGTGACGTATTTTAAATCTATCGGTGACGATGATTTTTTGGTTCTGTGTTCAACATTCTATGGGCTACCTTATGATGAGAAGGATATTGAGCGTACGCAAGTTTTTTTGGATGAACTTCAAAAAAGAAAAGCAGTTACCGAAAAAGAAATTGTTGCAACAGAACGCAAATTTCAAGAGAGTCATTCTGATGAATTTAAACTATACCAGGGTATTAATGACACGCGGCGAAACTTAAGTTTAAAAATGCAAGAAAAAAAAGACAAAGATGAAAAAAGAGACCGCAATATTCCAGATATGCATTATGCAAGTTTTTTTAGAGATGAAAAGCGGTTGGAGCAAGACTTAAAAAGGCATATTTTTGAGTGTAAAGAAACTTTTCCAAAAAAAATTCAAGGAATTTTTGCTGAAGTAAAAGCTGCTTATGCAAAAGATCATGCAAGCACAAGGGTTGAAGAATTACTTGGAAGTGCTGAGCAGTATTCGATAATACTTAGAATAAGAACAACAAGAACAATTCCAACTTTGGAACGATTACTGGCAAATGCTCAGGAAATTTCAAGGATAGAACGGGAAATCGAAATGCTGCAAAAGGAGTTATATAAGCTTGAAGCATCGCGAAACAAGGCGATTGCAGAGAATGCTAAAATTAGGGGTATTTTTTATGATCTCAGCAACCGTCTTCCGGCTCAACTACTCAGTTTAAATTTATTCATGCAGCAATTTGATGAATTAATTTCTAATAGGCAACAGATTCCACATCGACCGAGAGCATTAGCATTTTCCAGTTAATAATAAAAATGGTAAATTAGTTCTTTAACTATTTAAAATAAAAATAAAATAAAAATAAAAACATCAAGAGGAGAAAAAAATGTCAGCAAAAGCATCAGCACCATCATCATTATCAACACCATCGGCACAATCAACAGCATCAGAAGAAAAAGGTAAAAAAGAACGAAAAGATTCGAAAGAGGTAGAGGCGGAACGAGCAAAGCTGCATGATGAGTTTGAAAAACAAGATCGTGAGTTAACTGAGAGATTATATGGATCTGCACGGAGGCCGTCGCAGCTACCTGATGGATTTGAAGAGATGATAAACCGTCTAACTCAACAACAAAAGCGAGAGCTGCTGGTATATGTCAATGAATTGGCTAGGGTTAAACGTGCTCAAGAACATCAGGAACAGCATTCGGCAATATCTTTTGCTGCTGTTGCCACACCTCCTTTACATCCTGTTCAGCATCATGAGCACCATCACCATCATCACCATCATCATTCTCATCATCCGCAATCTGGCGGCCAATCGTATCGTGTCTTTTCTTCACAACCAAGCGCAGCATTATTTAGTGCTGCACGAACTAATCCAAACGCAAGCTCAAATGGCAGCCATGGGTCAATTAGCAGTGGTTCAAGCGCTGCAATGCAATCAAGTAAAGCGGCTGCAGCTTCTGCCTCTGAAGACGACGAATCCAATCTATCAGCAATGCCTTTTCCTAAATTAGGGGATCATAAACGATAGCGTTTTAAAATCTTTCGCTTTTAAAACCTCATTATTCAATTGATATGTATCTATTGTTATACATCATATTATATGATATATTGATATTGAATTCGTAACATGAGGATTTTATGATAAAAAATTATTTTCCATTAAAATTAGCGCTTGGCGAACAATTTTGTAACCGTGAGAAAGAACGAATTTTGTTAAAGGATAATATCACGCAAATGCGTCCAACAGTTCTGGTTTCGCCACGACGCTATGGTAAATCTAGCCTTATGCATAAAGTTGTTTCTGAATTAAATATGCCATTTGCTTCAATTGATTTATTTTTAGCGCATGATGGAGCAGCTGTTGCAAAAAGAATAACTCAAGGTGTGGCTGAGGTGGTATCGCAAATTATTCCAGTAAGTGAAAAATTTTTAGAATCAGTGCAAAAATTTTTTCGAAACTTCAAAGTAACCTTAAGCGTAGGGTCTTTCAATATTGAAGCAACATATCATGCCAGCGCTATTGATTCTACCGACCAAATATTTACCTCTTTACAAGCATTATCACGGCTTGCAAAAGAAAAGCAAAAGCAAGTTGTTTTTTTTATCGATGAATTCCAAGATATTGCCAATGCTAATAACTCAAAAGCGATACAAGGAGCTATTCGCCATGTTGCTCAAGAATCATCGAATGTTGTTTTTGTTTTTTCTGGCAGCAATAGAGGATTGCTTTTGGAGCTATTTGATAACAAGTCTCTTCCTCTATATATGATGTGCGATAAGTTAATGTTACAAAGAATGTCATCAGAAAGTTATTGGCCATTCATACAAAAGGCTGCAACTGAAAGATGGGGCGATAAAATAGCACGCCCTGTGTTTGAGCGCATTATTACCTATACAGAGTTGCATCCATTCTATGTTAATTTTCTTTGTAGTGAATTATGGAAAGCTGATATTGCCCCGGATATTGATGCTGTGACAAACGCGTGGGAATATTGTTTTGAGATAGAAGAGCGGCGCTTAATTGCAGAAATTGAAAAATTAACAGGCAATCAGAGGGAGGTTTTGAAAGCAGTAGCAAAACAGCCAGTGCTTGAGCCAACAGCACATCAGTTTTTAACAAATGTTGGCCTTGCATATTCAAGCGTGCATCAAGCAATGAAAGTGTTATTTGAAAAAGATATGCTCTATAAAGTGAAGAATGAAGATAATGCAATTTTAAATTCACAGATTGGGCAGATTAGAGTTCTTGATCCGCTTTTGGCGTACGCATTACGAAAATATATGAATTAAAAACGCGGTATTGCAAATTCTTTTTAAAAGGCATAATAAATATTAATCACATCAATTTAAGATGAAACTTATATTTATTATGCAGCGAAAATTATTAATCATATTTTTACTAAATATAATTTTTATTAGTGCCTGTAGTTTTGATGCGCCAAAAAATAATTTACTTGCAGCTTCGCGGATTAATTCTGAGCTTGGTATTTTGTATCTAAAACAAGGGAAGATTGAGCTAGCAAAAAATAAATTACTGCATGCGCTAGATGAGGCGCCGCATGATTATGCATCTAATGTTGCTTTTGCTTACTTTTTAGAAGTTTCAGGTGATCACAAAAACGCTGAAAAATATTATCTAAGCGCGATTTCAAATGCCAACGAAAAAGGAGCGGCATGGAATAGTTATGGTATTTTTTTATATCGCGCGCATCGCTATAAAGAGGCTCAGCATTATTTTTACCTTGCGGCTACAGATTTAACTTACGATCAAACATCTAACGCGGCGCATAATTTTCATCTTGCTTCTTCACATATCCAAAATTAAATTTTTAAAACAAAATAAATCAAATTTCCCGGCGTTTTATTTTTAAAAGTCTAGTTTGCTTTTAGTCAAAACTCGCATAAAATAGCAAGCTTGAGCAAAACATGTAAAAAAATTTGCTTTTAAAATCAATAAGTTAAAATTTGTACAGAGAAAAAAATGAGTAATACACGCATAGAAGGGCAAGTAAGTGGGGTAATCGGCCCAGGATCAAAACTAAAAGCAGCTCGGGAAAAAAGAAATTTAACTGAAAATGAAGTTTCAAAATCTCTTTTGATTTCAAAACAAATAATCAGTGATCTTGAAAATAATGATTACTCGAGAATTGCTGCGCTAGTTTATGCACGAGGTTATTTGAAGGCTTATGCAGAATTTTTGGAATTGCCAATTGACCCTATTCTTGAAGAATTCGAAAAGATGCATGTTTTCACTGAACAGAAGCAAACTTATCACAGTAGACATGCTGGGGCTGAGTTATTACAGAAAAATACTATTTTGAGTAAACTGTACAATAGATTTGGGCGAAAGCTCTGGGTTATTGCAGCGATTGTGTTGTTGGTAATAATACTTTTTGCTGTAATACTACATAAACCGGCAAAAAATTCTCCTTCCAATGACGAAGCTTTGAAAGCAATTCCAGTTGAAAATGTTGAGGTTAAGGCAGCAGAAACCGCTGATCAAAAGGCAACAACAGCCGCTACTAATATTACTGCGTCAGCCAATCAAGCTGCGAAAGATACCCAAACCGAACCTGCTAAACCAGGTGATAAAAAACACGAAACCAGTCAAGATATTAACTTGAATTTGCAGCCTGAGAACCTAGAAAGCGCGCAAAAACCGAAGGAATAATGGAGTTTATTTGTGGGAAAAAATATTCAAGCGATTCGTGGCATGAAAGATATTTTGCCAAAAGAGGCGGAATTTTGGCATTATCTTGAAAGCACTTTATTTGATGTAGCAAAAAGTTATGGTTATAGCGAAATTCGTTTTCCAATTCTTGAATCAACTGAACTTTTTTCACGAGCGATTGGCGAAGTAACCGATATCGTTGAGAAGGAAATGTATACTTTTCTCGATCGCAATGGTGATAGCCTTACCTTACGCCCAGAAGGTACTGCCAGTTGTGTGCGCGCTGGGATTGAACACGGTCTTTTATTTAATCAGATTCAACGCTTTTTTTATTTTGGCCCGATGTTTCGACATGAACGTCCACAAAAAGGTCGTTATCGGCAATTCCATCAATTTGGGGTAGAGGCGTTTGGTTTATCTGGTCCTGACATTGACGCAGAAGTTTTAGCAATGTCTGCACAGTTTTGGCAGCGTTTAGGTATAGCAGATAAAGTTTCTTTAGAAATAAATACCTTGGGTGATGCAAAAACACGCGATAAATATCGAGAATTGTTGCGGGATTATTTTCGTGCCAACTTAGCTCAATTAGATCAAGATAGCCTACATCGACTAGAGTTTAATCCACTTAGGATATTAGATAGCAAAAATCCAGCGTTAGCTGCGTTAATCAAGGGAGCACCAAAAATTATTGATTGTTTAGATGGCGAGCCAAAAGCGCATTTTTTAGAGCTATGTGATATATTAGATAATTTAAAAATTAAATACCAGGTTAACCCATGTTTAGTTCGAGGTCTTGATTATTATTGTTTAACTGTATTTGAATGGGTAACTAGCGAGCTTGGGGCGCAAGGTGCTGTTTGTGCTGGCGGTCATTATGATGGTTTGGTGGCAGAATTAGGTGGTAAATCAACGCCAGCAATTGGTTTTGCTATGGGCATAGAGAGGTTGGCAGAATTAGCTCAATCAAAAGCAACTGCTTTAACCAAGCCAAAAATTTATTTGGCGTTGCTTGGTAAGAATGCGACTAAGTTTGGTTTTGCATTAGCTGAAAATTTACGCAGTGATTTACCAAATTTTTGTTTTATTACTAACTGCGGCGGTGGTGCATTAAGTGCGCAATTAAAACGCGCTGATAAAAGCGAGGCAGTTTTAGCGATAATTATTGGTGATTCTGAGTTAGCGAAAAATCAAGCAACGGTTAAATATATGCGCAAGGGTGTTTCAGATACCCAAGTTAATTTTGCAGAGCTTGTGACATATTTAAAAAATTTTGGAGCGAATTATGCATGAATCAGATCAGGAACAGATTCAGTTAATTAAAGATTGGTGGAAACAATATGGTTCCGCCATTTTAACTGGAGTAATAGTTTTTTTAGTGGCAAATTTTGGCTGGCGCTATTGGCATCAAACAACAGCGCTGAGAATTGCCAGGGCTTCTGTTACCTATACTCAGGTGCTAAATGCTTTTGATCAGAAAAAAACAGAAGATGCAGAATCGTTGGCAAAAAATTTAATGCAAGATTACAAGCGCAGTCCTTATGCAAGTTTGGCAGCATTTTTATTGGCAAAAAATGCTGTGCAAGATAAAAATTATTCTGCTGCTATCGAGGATTTGCAGTGGATAATTAACCATGCAAAAAGTAAGAGTTTTCGTCAAGTGGCACGAATTCGTTTGGCTCGTGTTTTAATTGCAACAAAAAAGCCACAGCTTGCGAATGAAGCATTAAGTGCGCTTGATGATCCCGCTTATCTTGCAATGGTTGATGAAACAAAAGGTGATATTTTTGCGTTGCTTGGCGATAATGAAAATGCAATGCAATCTTATCGTAAAGCTTTAAATGAAAGTAAGCCTGAATTAACCGCGCCGTTATTAGAGATGAAGGTTGCGGAATAATTGTTGAAATTGTTAATTTGTTACAGAGAAAACTATGTCGCTTATTGATCGTATCCAGGAAAACTTTGCAGAAAGTGTTGAAGCACAAAGGCGTTCTGCAGAAGTTCTACCGCTTGCTATTGAAGCTGCTGCAGTATTAATGGCGCATAGCATTAAAAATGGCGGTAAAATTCTTTGCTGTGGTAATGGTGGCTCTGCATGTGATGCTATGCACTTTGCTTCGGAATTAGTTAATCGCTATCAGATGGAGCGCGCTGCATTGCCCGCCATCTCACTAACAGCTGATACAGCAGTTATTTCATCGATTGCCAACGATTACGATTATACCGAAGTTTTTGCTAAACAAATTCGTGCTATCGGTAAAGTTGATGATGTGTTGCTTGCGATTTCAACTAGCGGCAACTCGAAAAATATTGTGCAAGCAATAGCAGCTGCAAAGAGCCAAAAAATGCGGGTAGTCTCGTTATCAGGTCGCGATGGCGGGATGGTGCATACTATCTTAGATAATGAGCGAGATGTTGAAATTTGTGTGCCAGCGGCTGTAACTCCAAGAATCCAAGAAGTGCATATTTTAGTAATTCATTATTTGTGTGATTTGATTGATTACCAACTTTTTCCTGATAAGAGGTGAAAAATGAAAAAGGCTTTTTTCTGTTTAGCTATGGTGTTTTTTTTGCAAGGCTGTGTTCCAGCAGCGCTTGTGGCAGGTGCCGCGGCTGGTGGCGCAGTGGTTGCAGATAAGCGCTCCACACAGACGATTTTTGAAGATCGTAATATTACCTTTCAGATCCAAGGTAAATTAGATGCTGATGATGAGCTGAAGCAAAAGGCCCACGTTTCTGTGGCTACTTTTGACCATATTGCATTACTTGTTGGGCAGGCGCCAACTCAAGAGTTAAAAAATCGCGCAGAAACTTTGGCTAAATCAGTTCCAAAAGTTAAGTTGCTTTACAACGAGATCACTATTGAAGCTCCAATTACTGAATTGGTAATGACTAATGATGCTTGGATTACTACTAAAGTTAAAACCGTGCTTATGTCTGATGTTGATCTAAAATCTATGCAGTTAAAAATTGTTACAGAAAATAGCACTGTTTACCTAATGGGATTAACATCGCGCAGTCAAGCTGATATTGCAACAGCAAGAACCAGGACTGTGGTTGGTGTCAAAAAAGTAGTTAAGTTATTTGAATATATTAATTAAAAAATAAAAAGAGCATGCTTTGATGGATCAATTAACTTTTGTCCAAATTATTTCAGTTTCACTTTTGCCAGTTTTATTTGCAATCACTGTGCATGAGGTTGCGCACGGTTATGTTGCGTATTTACTCGGCGATAAAACCGCGCGTGTTTTAGGCAGATTAACGCTGAATCCATTAAAGCACATCGATATTATTGGCACAGTAATTGTGCCAATAATTTTGGTAATACTTGGTGGCGTGATAATTGGTTGGGCAAAACCCGTACCAATTAATTCACGCCATTTTCATAAACCAAAACGAGATTTAGCGTTAGTGGCAGCTGCGGGGCCGTTTGCAAATTTTTTGATGTTGTTTATTTGGGCGGCAATTGGCAAAATTGGGGCAATTTTGGTGCAACATAATATTCCTGGAATGTCAGCGGTTTATTATATGGGGAAGGCAGGTATAGAAATTAACATCATGTTGTTTATATTAAATCTGCTGCCAATTCCACCACTTGATGGCGGCCATGTGTTAGCAGGGTTTTTGCCAAAAAAATTGGCGATACGTTATGAACAGATGGCGCCAATCGGTTTTTTTGTTCTATTGTTTTTGCTTGCAGTTGGGTTTCTGAATGTAATTATCAACCCAGCGATGACCTTGTTTTATTCCTTAATTAAAAGCATTTTTGGATTGTAAAAAAAGGGATGTGAAAAGATTTTATTTTTTTATATGTTACGCTGGGACCCAGGCCTTGCATTGCAAAAAACGCAATGCTGTAACCTGGGCTGGTGAAGCAATTCGCTACGTTGTAGCTCTATTGTGAAAAGATTTTATTTTATATATTAAAATTACGCTGGGACTTTGTCATCCGAACTTTTACCGCCTTTTACTACTTTGAGGATAGGTTTTTTCTTGTGAGTAGGGGATATTGGCAGGTTTTCCATTAAACCGCTGCCATTCGCCGTTGTTTTTGCCGCCGCTTCATCTTGCGGGAAAACCATCCCGCGGTTATTTTCCCGGGAATAAATTGCAATAACGGCAACAGTTGGAATAAAAATATGTTGCGTGGATGCGCCAAAGCGTGCTTGAAATTCAATAGCATCATTGCCAATGCGTAAGTTATGCGCAGCAATTGGCGAGATATTTAAAACAATACGATTATCATTGACAAATTTTTTCGGGACGCAAACATCAGGAATAGAAGCATCAACAGCAATATATGGGGTTAGATTATTATCTGCAAGCCACTCATAAATAGCACGAATTAAATATGGTTTCGATGAAGTAAGGGTGGTTTCCATGCTATTCTCGCAACTCACGTTCAGCTTCAGAGAGGCTGGTTTGAAATGAATCGCGTTTAAATATGCGCTCAGCATAATCATGTATTGCCTTGGCAGACGCAGGTAGTTCGATACCAAAACTTGGTAAGCGCCAAAGTATTGCGGCCAAATAGCAATCAACTAAAGTAAAATCTTCGCTTAAAAAATATGGCATTTCCGCAAAAATTGGTGCAGTAGTAATTAATTGATCACGAAGCGCTTTGCGTGCATCATCGGCTTCGTTTTTTTTGCCTTTTTGGATAATAGAAATCAAGCTGAGCCAATCATTATCTATTCGATGAATCATTAGTCGACATTTAGCGCGAGCAATTGGGTAAACTGGTAAAAGCGGGGGGTGCGGAAAACGCTCATCGAGATATTCAGCAATAACATCTACCTGGTATAATACTAAATCTCGGTCAACTAGAGTTGGTAGAGAATTATATGGGTTTAAGGTTAATAAATCTTCTGGCGGGTTGTTTGGGTCAGTGAATAAAATATCTACCGTAACATCTTTTTCTGCAAGCACTATTCGCACTCTATGGCTTGCAATATCATTTGCGCCAGAATATAGAGTCATTGTTGAGCGTTTTAAAACAGTCATTATCTTCCTCTATTAAGTTTTAATAAGTTTATTGGCTGGGGGACTAGGATTTGAACCTAGGTTGGCGGAGTCAGAGTCCGCAGTCTTGCCGCTAGACGATCCCCCAAACTTTTGATGATAGAGGGTAGTACGCGGAAGGCTGAAAATTATTGCTTATACTCCTCCATCAACTCACTTATAGTAATTAAATGAACAATAAGTAATTAACGTTTCGAATATTGAGTACCGCGACGCGCCTTATGCCGCCCAACTTTTTTGCGCTCAACTACACGTGAATCTCGAGTAAGGTACCCACTAGTACGCAATGTGCGTTTAGTTGTCGTGTCTGCACCAGCGGTTATTTCTTTTTCGTGCTCAACTAGCGCTCTAGCAATACCTAAGCGAATTGCCCCAGCTTGACCGCTTGAGCCGCCGCCATATACAGTGGCGAAGATGTCAAATTTATCAAGAGCAGTTGTAGCAACCAAAGGCTGCCGAATAACCATTCGCGATGTTTCACGACCAAAGTATTCATCGATTGGTTTTTTATTGACTAAGATTACGCCATTACCAGGACGCAGATAAACTCTTGCAACAGAAGTTTTGCGTCGACCAGTACCATAAAAACGATTTTTTTCTAGGTTACTCATTGGTATTTTAAGCCTCGATTTCAAATGCTTTTAGTTTTTGAGCGGTGTGTGGATGCTCGGCGCCAGGATAAACTTTGAGTTTGCTAAACATTTTTCTACCCTTCGGGCCTTTTGGTAGCATATTTTTTACTGCTTCCTTAATGGCACGATCTGGGGCTTTTGCAAGCAAATCACCAAGGCAGATTGATTTAATACCGCTTTGATAACCAGAATAATGGTAATAAATTTTGTCTTTAAGTTTTTTGCCGGTTACTCGGATTTTTGCAGCATTAGTAACTACCACATAATCGCCAAAATCTAAGTGTGGTGAATATTCCGGTTTGTGTTTGCCAAGCAAAAGCCTTGCAATCTGAGTTGCCAGGCGACCCAAGGTCTGGTTATTTGCATCTATAAGGTGCCATGCATTTACTATGGCAGATTTTTTTTGATAAAAAGTTCCCATTGAACTTCTCGCTTTTTTATTAATTAACAATAAATTACAGTGATTTCTTTAAAAGAACTGCGAATTTTACCGCAGCAATTTAAATCATACAAGTGATTATGTCAATTTTTTACGAATAAATACGAATAAATTAAGATAAAATTAGAATTATTCCGTCGAAATTGCAAGCTACCCCAGCTCGCGTTTTCATTTTTAGCAAAAAGTTTGAGTTAAATTCGAATAACAGATAGAACTACGAAAAAGGAACTGGCATTTGCATAACAATTATTTTTTAAAAAGTGCTTTGATCAATAAATAAATCACGTGTTTTTTTGTATTCAAGTTGAGCTAATTTTTGCTGACTATGAAAATATTCTACAAAAATAGGGTAAATTGCTGCGCGCATAAACTGCAAAAATTCAAGATAAGCAAAACCCTTAAAAAATAGCACGAAATTTTAAAAAACATTTACTTTTTTGAAAAAACTAGTATAGTGATAGCGTTTTATATTCAAGGGCAATTTTATTAACTTTTTATTGAGAGGAATCAATATGCCGAAAAAGACTGCAAAAAAAGGTAAAATGGCAACCAAAAAGGGGATGAAAAAAGCAGTATGCGTTTGTAATCCAAAAAAACCTGTGGTTGTTAAAGAACCTTTTGGCAAGGGGCAGATTTTACGTACTATCGCTGAAAATATTTGCTTGACAAAAAAAGAAGTTACTTCAGCTGTAGAAGCTTTAATGAATATCTTAGAAGCTCATTTGCAAAAACGTGGTCCAGGTGAATTTACTCTGCCGGGCGTTGCAAAGTTTCGTGTAATTCGTAAACCAGCAACAAAAGCAAGACAGGGTGTTAATCCTTTTACTGGCGAGCCGATGGTTTTTGCTGCTAAGCCAGCACGTAATGTTGTAAAAATTAGAGCTTTAAAGAAATTAAAAGACCTAGTTAAATAAATAGATTAGTCTATTTATAACCAATTAAATCCCGCACTTTGCAAAACTAATCTAAGTGCGGGATTTTTTATTCCGTGATATAAACTGTTTAAAAACAAAGAGTTATTTAAGATAAAATAATTTCAAACTATGCTATAATTGTGATTATGGGGGCGACCGGTTTCGACGCGGATTGCGAAACTTAAGGCGCATGCCGAGGATGTAACCTATCTCGTTAAAAATGGTTGCAACATTATAGATGCAAATAACGACATCTACGAAGAAGCTGTAACTGCTTAGGCAGTTACCCCGTTACCAAAGTGTGCTTATGCACTTTGAACAACGGTCACTTACATAAGATCGCAGCAAAGCGCGCTTTTCGCTAAGCTGTTAAATCTCAAAAGAAGCTAGCTGTTTCATATCCTCGCTTATCAGGGTAGAAATAGCAAAACTCGAAAGATAAGCTAAGCATGTAGTACCGAGAGCGTAGGATTTGCGGACGCGGGTTCAATTCCCGCCGCCTCCACCAATTCAAAGTATCAAGACATTTCAAGAAATCCAATAAACTCTGCAAAACTCGATAAAATGCGGGGTTTTTTATGTTTATAACATCCAGAGATGTTATTGGTTTGGTATTTCTAAAGTTCCAGGCGGTTATAACTTTACTTCGCTCTAATTAACAAACAACTGGTTACTAATATGTTGCGAATTAGTTTATCATTGCCGTCATGGTTGAGGCTGCAATAGTTAGAGTGAGTAAAGCTGAGAGTGCGTGTTTTTGCTAGTTTACTTTGTTCGTTCTTCATTTTTATGAAAAAACTCGCTAATAGCATTTTCAAGTTTTCCGATATCCACTTTTTTAATATTAATATTTTTTGGTAAGTAGTTTCTTTTTTTCCAATAGTGAAGAGCGGGTGCTATCAGCATGCAAAAGCATCGATGCTGCTCGCCAGAATTCCTTCTTTTCAATGCATGTTCACATCGCTTTGGTTTGAAATTCATTGATGCCAGAGTCAATTCCGCAGAACTACCGTTGTCGTAAAAACTGGTTTTATCCACCAAAGTAGTGTGCCCCTTCGCAAGCCATTGCATTGATATCCTGAAATTCCATTTCAACAATGGATTGCTGTTTTTGTGGCAGTTTTGTAATTGTTTGAAAAATAATGCTTTCTCTGTCTTTTTTGAGCTTTTTAAAGTAGATTCCTAAGTTGATATTTTTTGAAGAAAAATACTTTTCCAGCAGTTCATTAGGAACGTGCCGTAAAAAGTTTTTATAAGAAAATTGTGCGCCCATATTATCTATTTCTTTGTTTTGAAGGGTAATAATTGTTAATATTATGCCGGATTTTATGGGACTTTGTAGTACTATTTTGCGAAGCAGTATGTAACGATTTTGTTTTTTAGGATCAATTTTATGTACATAAAGAATATTGCAATAAAAAATATCGGACCAATAAGTGAATTAAATGTTGAGTTACCTTTTGATGAGAAAGGTAGCCCAAAGCCGGTTATTTTTGTTGGTGAGAATGGTTCGGGTAAAACCATTTTGCAATCTCAAATTACAGATGCATTTTATGAGATAGGGAGTTCCTTATTTGAAGATGTCGGCAAAAAAGATGGGATGAAGAGATATTACTATAAGCTTGCTGGGGCGCTCAATCTACAATCGGGAAAAGACAAAGGGTTTTGTATTTTAAAGCTTATAGATAATGAAAATAGTACTATAGAGTATTTGGATAAAATAGGCAGAATAGAAAAATCTGAATTAACAAGTTTGGTACAAGCTTTTTCATTAGATCCTAACAATGATAGTGATAGCCAAAAAAGAGTAACACAATTAAGTAATGCTACCAAAAAACTTCAAAAAGAATGGTCGTCTGGAGCATATTTTTATCAGCCTGCTTATAGATATGAAGAACCTTTTTGGAAAAATAGAGCATTTGTCGATCAATCAAGATTTGAAGATAATAAAAACTATGCTAATTATTTGGATCGCGAAATTGAAATATTGTCGTCAATAAATAATAATAAAGCATATATCAAGGATTTGGTTTTGGATTTTGAACAAGCCAGAAGTTCCATGTATCAAGCACGTTTGGAAGATATTAGTATTAAAATAAGTAAGGGTAATGCCCTTTCTATTAGTGACGTTAGACCTGGGCAAATTCTCCACGACCAAGTTCTCTGGCATAATATTAACGATATTTTAAAAAAAATAAAACAAAGAGAAGATATACGGTTTGGCATTGGTCAGAGAGGAACTATTGATAGAGTTAGTATAGTTGAACTAAACAAAGGACTTCCATTATATAGCATAGATAATCTTTCGCTTGGGGAATTAGTTTTACTTAATCTGTTTGTGAATATAATTCGTCATGGTGATAATCCTAGGAAATTATTAGATCAGATATGTGGTATTGTGGTTATCGACGAAATAGATGTGCATCTACATGCCAATCTACAATTTGCGGTTTTACCGGAACTAATAAAAATGTTTCCAAAAGTTCAATTTATAATTACATCTCATTCACCATTATTTTTGCTTGGGATGAAAAAAATATTTGGGGAAGAAAATTTTGAAATTAGAAATATGCCGAACGGTGAAATTATCACAGCAGAGAGGTTCTCGGAGTTCGAAGAAGCGTATGATATTTTAAAAAAGACAGAGACGTTTGCAAAAGAAATTAACCGGTTGGTTGAAAACTCCAAAAAACCAATTTTGTTTGTTGAAGGAGATTATGATATTAAATACATTAATAGAGCAGCCGAACACCTGGATAAAAAAAATGTTCTATTGCAAATTGAAATTTACGATGGTGGTGGTTTTGGGGGGCTAGATAAAATATGGAAAAACTATGACTCTAAAATATCAAGTGTTATACCCCAAAAGATATTGTTACTTTATGATTGTGATACAGGGAAAGGCGATTCGGATAAAGGTAAAGTGTTTAAAAGGATTATACCTTCTTTAGAAGAAAGTAAATGCGTTATTGAAAAAGGAATTGAAAATTTGTTTGAAAGGGCGGTATTAGATAGAGCTATTAAGGCTAAGAAAGCTTTTATTGATATTGATTATGAGCGTAAATGTTCAAGCCGGGGGCAAGAAATTACAGTTCCAGAGAAATGGGGGGTTTGTAAAGCCGAAAAAGGAAACTTATGCGATTGGATTTGCAAGGATGGTAATGGCACTAAAGATGATTTTAAAAATTTTGAAACAATATTTGAAATCATAGAGAACGTTTTGTGCCAAAAGTGACTTAGAGGGACGCAATTATACTTTATGAGGGATATGTGTGGTGAGTTAATTTCAAGCACTCCATTTGATGACTATTTTAAAAATGATAAAGCATTAAAAACACGGCATACATTTCGTGAATTTTATGTGTTATAAATATTAATTTTTAGGGCAATATTTTCGTGAAAACTCAGGTTAATCGAATATTTAGACAATTTCTAAGCATCTAAATAATATTTATAAAGAGAGAGGGTAAGCAAGGAGGTAATCATTTCCATTTTGGAAACAGTTGGGAATGGAGGTGATTAAGATGAGCTTGGCCTACTTTTGTAAGTATATGAATGTACAGCAACATGAAAAAACACAAAATTAATATTGAGAGTAAAATTGTTACAGTCGATCTTTCTAATAAAGATGATGATTATATTTCTCTAACAGATATAGCAAGATTTAAAGATGCTGAAGCTACAGGCATAATTATCGCAAATTGGCTATCAACTAAATATACCATTCAATTTATTGGGGCGTGGGAGCAACTACATAATCAAAATTTTAATGTTATGGAATTCAATAACATTAAAAATGAAGCGGGTTC
>JAMCWR010000043.1 GCA_023480665.1 Gammaproteobacteria bacterium | reverse complement strand
CTCAGCGTGCGTTGTTAAGAGGAGGAGCACAACATGAAAAGTTATCGCAAAGAATTATTTTTTAATACCGAAACACGGATCGCTTTTATTAATATCACATCCAAAGTGCGACAATGTATCGAAGAAAGTCAAATCCGCGAAGGTTTGGTATTAGTGAATGCTATGCATATTACATCCTCTGTGTTTATTAACGATGATGAGCATGGTTTGCATCAAGATTTTGCTCTGTGGCTTGAAAAGTTAGCTCCGCATGCCCCAACTTCACAATATCGTCACAACGATACTGGTGAAGATAATGCTGATTCGCATCTTAAGCGGCAAATTATGGGGCGCGAGACTGTTGTCGCAATAACTGACGGTAAGCTAGATTTTGGCCCATGGGAGCAAATTTTTTATGGCGAATTTGATGGGCAAAGAAAAAAACGTGTCCTCGTTAAAATAATTGGCGAATAATTCGCTACCCATAAGACTGCCTTAATATTCCTAGTCTATGCTGACTAATAAAAGCTTTATCGAATAATTCAAAAGAATTGTAGATTGGGTTAAGCGCGAGCGAAAGCGAGTGCGAACCCAACATGTTAAAATAATAATAATAATAATAAAAATAAAAATTATGTCAGCAGCCCCAGCACGGCGGTCCGTTTATGTTTTTTCGGAAACTCAGCTTAAAGTTTTACATGGAGTTATAGATACAGTATTAGATGTCGTTTTAGATGAAAAAATTTTTGACGCCAAACTTGAGGCGCAGGTAAATAGGTGTATTTCTGAAAGCAAATTAGATGCAAGCGCAGCTTGTAACAATGTTACTTCAAGCGACATCGAAGAGTTATTGAAATTTGATAATATACCTACTCCAGTTCGCAATGCATGGGTTTTGCTGCGCCATGCAAAAGAAGCCAAGACAGATCCTTCACCACAAACTTTACAAGTATTGCTAGATGCAAATCCTAACTTTAATCTGCTAAAAATTGCGCAAATAAAACTCTTCACAGCAGACCTTAAAGAACAGAAAGCAGAGTGGTCTGCAGCTCTTTGCAGTTCTTTGCTTAACTTAAGACGCGCATATCTTGAAATGACGCCGCCGATGGAATATGCGTACCAAGAACGACATTCTTTTAGGTTTTTTATTGGCTTAGCCCCCTTTCAACTTGATAAGCTTAATGGGCAGCAATTAGTTGCAGGCGTAATTCAGGCAGAAGTTGCTCGCTATGTTAATGAACGTGTTAGCAGCTTTAAAAACAAAGCAAAACAAAGCGAAGTAAAGAGTGAAACAAAAGTGTCTGCTGCTAGTGATGGTGATGGTGGTGACCGTAAAGAATCAAAAGAAGAAAGGAAAGCTAGCGAGTCTCCATCTTTATTAAATTGGGATATGAAAAATTTAAAAAGAATTGCATTTCGAGAAATAAAAACTGACGAAAATACACGAGTTGAAGCTTGTGTGATGTTAGCGCATTTGTATAGGGAAAGAGATGCCGAATGGCGTTTGTTAGAATTTGATAACCGCATGGAATTGAAACATAGCCCGCATTCAGCGCTGACGGGAATTTTTAGTATGCATATAATGTCACCTAAAAATATCGAGAGAATGAGGTATTTTTTAAACGAAGCTAAAAAGCATAGTTCAAAACCAGGTGGTAAAATGGCCAACATTCTTCTCAATGAAAGCAAGGCATGGCAGACAATGGAGGGAACCCGCGAATATTTTTCTCAATATTCCGAATTACTAATCAGTAAATATCTACCTGCAAGTTTTAACTATTTTACTTCCAGGATCATGCCGCCATCGTCCATGACTTTAAATGAAATCATGCTGCTTTTAATTGGTATTTCTAGTGCTCGTGAAGCACCCGAGCGATTAGTTTCTGCTGAAGCTGTACCGTCGATTTTTCCTTTTTTAAAAGATCGGTTATCAAATATGCTTATGTCGCCAGAAGAAATGAAACCATTTTTCGATGCTGCTTATGCAAATTACCCCCCAGCTTTACATTTTATGGGTATGATTTATGAATATGTGCCAGATAATGAATATTCAAAAGAGAGTAATTTAAGAGCTGCATTTGATCTTTATTCTAGTGCTGCAAAACAAGATTATCCCGCGAGTATAATATCTTTAGCACATTGTTTTGAATTAGGTATAGGTACGGCTAAAAGCATTGATAGAGCTGTGCAATTATATAGCCAGGCAGCAAATGATGGGAGCGTTTACGCTTGCGGAAGGTTAGGGCGCATATATTCAGTTGGTACTTATGTTGCAAGAAGTATAGCTGAAGTTGAATTGGCGAAATGGCAAAAAATGGAAGAGGATAATCTTGGCGAGCTTGTTGATGCGAATGCATCGGTAAATACTTTTACGCTATAATTATATCCGCGATGGAATTTTCGATTTTTGCTTTTTCATGTAAAAACTCGCCTATTTTTTTGCATCTGTTTAAATAAACTCGCATTACTCGCATTGATTTATTGTTTCATTCCTGCCTTTGTTGTGTAATCGGCTAATTTTTTCTTACAGCACGTGTAGTAAAAGGTTTTTTGCGATCAGACTCAAATAAGTAAATTACTTTCTTCAATATTTTGAACCATCCTTTTAACCTTTCATGAGTGATCGTTTAAGATGGGTATCTCTTGCAATTGCAATAGCTTTACGTAAGCGAGCCTCTAGAATTTCTTTTGGTGGTAATTCTGTTAGGTATTGAGCAACATGGATACCTGTTTTGTCCATTTCAAGATATTCAATATCATCATGATCTTTACCAGCACAAAGAATAATGCCTAATGGCTTGTTCTCGTAATCAAATCTTTCATTTTTATCTAGCCAATTTAAGTACCATTCCATTTGACCTTTGTAAGCAGGATCAAAATTTCCAAGCTTCAAATCTATCGCTATTAATCTTTGTAGTCTTCTATTGAAAAAAAGCAGGTCTAAATATCGATCTTTTTTTCCTGTGCTCATGCGTTTTTGGCGAGCAACAAAACAAAAATCTGTTCCAAGTTCTTGCAAAAAATCGGTAATATTATTCAGTATCAAATTTTCCAGCTCTTCTTCTGATTCGTACTCATGTGCTCCAATAAAATTCAAGAAGTATGGCTCTTTGAAAACAAAATCCGGTGTCATTTCATCGGTATTTTTAAGCTTGTCCAATTGTGTTTTGATGACACTATCTGGCTTTTTGCTGAGTGCAATACGCTCATATAACATGCCATTTAGTTGCTTTTGCAAAGCACGAATGCTCCATCTTTGAACGCGACACATTTCAGCATAAAAATCACGTTTCAAATCATCATCAATAGAACAAATAATCACAAAATGAGACCAGGATAATTGTCTCGACAGTGTTGAGACAATCTTGCGATCCGGAAATGACTTGGCAAATTTTATCATCCTGAATAAGTTAGGACGGCTATACCCTCTGCCATATGTTAGGGACAAATGTTCCGCCAGCGATGTTACAATTGCTTCGCCATATTCAGCACGCTCGGTTTTTAGAACTTCAGCATCGATGCGCTTGCCAATCAACCAACAGAGCAATGCCTGAGTGGAGTTATATTCTTTAGCAACGTGAGTTTTTGCTTCATCAATTAATCGAGTTATATCTTTTATTAGCGAAGTGGTGTCATTGAGTTTTGCAACAGATGGCGAAGCTTTAATGATTTTTTTGTTTTTATGCATCTTTTCTTTTTCCATTTAGAAAGCCCCCATAATGGTTAGAGGCGAAACTAATATGCTTTGCCAGCATAATAAACCATGATAAATCAGGAGTAATGATAAAAGATAAAGATAGTAAATGACAACTACAATACTAAACTAGGAACTAATGCTGATCAAAATAGACTCTACGTACATATCAAGCCTAAGATATTGTTTATAAAAAGGATTTTTATCAAGTATTTTTGCTATATATAAAGTTTCGATTTTAAATATTGTTTTGTTACAACTAACTTAATGTTTTAATAACCTTAATTCGAACTAGATGGAATTTGATTTTTTAGACAATGTGTTAATACCCAGCTATTCGAATTATAACAATAATAAATTTTTTTCGAATAGCTGGATTTTTTTGACTTCGACTTTTGCTCCTTCACTCAAAACCCGCACTTGCGGGTTTTTTGTTTCCTAGACTCAAATTTTAAATCTGCTAATTTATAATCTATTGCTAAAAGTGTATAATTTGCTTAAGGGATTAAAGAAAAACTTTCGAGAATAGCCGAGAATAAACTAATGACTGATTATGATGCGCTAATTGAGACGCAACAGCGCAAATTAAAAAAAGCAATAACCCATCTTGAATATAGCTATAAAAAAGTATTAAAACTTTCTTCTAATCCTGCTGAGTTAGATGAAGAATCGCTTGAGGTTTGGGAAAGTTTTGCCGCTAGATTTTCTCGGGTGGCGGATATTTTTCTTGCGCAATATTTACGTGCCATTGTTTTAAAAAATGATCCAGGATTTTCTGGTAGTATGCGAGATTTTTTAAATCAGGGCGAGAAACTCGGTGTTATTAATGACGCTGAAATTTGGCTAAAAATTCGCGAAATTCGTAATGTTACCGTACATGATTATTCCGAAAGTGATCTTAAATTTTATTTTGAACGGCTAAAGAAAGAATGCCCGCTGCTTCTATCAATTTGTTTTAATTAAAACCATGCGCTTATCTAAAATTGAAATCGACCATATAATTCAAGCCTTAAAACCTTTTGTATCAAATTTATATTCTGAATTACGTTTGTATGGCAGTAGGGTTGATGATAACGCCAAAGGTGGGGATATTGATTTGTTGCTTATTGTTTCTGATCAGCAAACAAAGTCTCAATTGCTTCAACAAAAAATAGAAATGCTGATGGCGATAAAAGAATTAATTGGTGAGCAGCGAATTGATTTTAAAATTTCTGCGAAAGATGAAATCTCTACAGATCCTTTTTTACAAATAATCTATCCAAAATCTGTTTCTTTGCATTTGTTTAAATAAACTCGCATTACTCGTATTGATTATTAATTTTAGATGGAAAAAGTTAGCTTCGACTTTTGCCCCTTCACTCAAAACTTGCCTTTGCGGGTTTTTTGTTGGTAAGTATTTTTATGAATTAACGATACGGCCAATTGTATCCGGTTCTTCAGCAATACATTTTAGATAAGCGCGGCTAATGGAATCTGGAATGCGTTTATGTTGTTCCCATTTTTTTAGTGTTTCTGGATTAATGAAATATGTTTTTGCAAATTGATGTTGTGAGAGATGTAATTTTTTACGTAAAGATGCAATATCAGGAGTTGCCTCTAACGATATTAACCCTTTCTTTTTGGCATCTTTAATTGTGCCAATTAATTTTTTTCCTAATTTACTCATAAGCGTAGTCTCGTAATAGTTCTGGCAGCATTTTCTTTAACTGCATTTTTTCATTTGCATCGATATTTTCTTGATCTGATTTTCGATAAAGAGTTATAAGCAAAACAACAAGAATGTTTTTATCATAATAATAAAGAACTCTAACGCCACCGCTTTTCCCTTTATTGTTTTTACCGGTTTGCCAACGTAATTTACGTATTCCACCGGTGCCAGCGATTAAAACCCCAGTTTCTGGACTCAATGCAAGTCTATTAATGAGTTCTTGTAGTTTTTCGCTGGTCATTGCTTTTTGCACTAACTGCAAGAATTTTGGTGTTGCTTTTATTCTTATCATTGGTTTTTTATATAACACCATTATAGGACATAGTACCACATCAAAAATGCTATGGTCAAATCTCGGTATCGTAAAACTCGCGCAAGATTATTTTGTTTTCATAAGTATGAGCATGTATTTATTTAGCCAAACACATGCAGAATTAGCAATACGGTACTGCCGTGTTTTTTAAATTCTGTTTCTTTGCATTTGTTTAAATAAACTCGCATTACTCGTATTGATTATTAATTTTAGATGGAAAAAGTTACGGAAAAAATCAATAACATATTGTTTATAAATAAGATTTTTATCAAGTATTTTTGCTATATATAAAGTTTCGATTTTAAATATTGTTTTGTTACAACTAACTTAATGTTTTAATAGCCCTAATTCGAACTAGATGGAATTTAATTTTTTAAACAATGTGTTAATACCCAGCTATTCGAATTATAACAATAATAAATTTTTTTCGGATAGCTGGATTTTTTTGACTTCGACTTTTGCTCCTTCACTCAAAACCCGCACTTGCGGGTTTTTTGTTTTTTAGGTATTCGTGCGTAGAATATAGACGCCTCTAATAATTATTCGTGATTTGTAAATTGAATGAACTCCACTGGGGCATCGTTTACTAACACAAACGCAACAGTGATACCTTCGCAGGGGCTGTTTGGTTCGATTAATATCTCATGCCCTTTAATAGCCTTATAAACATCATCAACCTCAAATGCAACATGAGGCAATTCTTTTACGATTTTGGGAAGTTTACATTTTGTTCCGTAGCGCATCCATTCAATATTAAATTTGTTTTCTTCATAGCCGGAAGTATACATATCAAAATCAGCCCAATACTTTTCATGTTTTAATTTCTTGGTGGTTGGTATACCAATATGGTTGTATCTGTATTTTTTGTTGTCCATTTATTTCTCCATTTGGTTTTATTGAATAATTAATTGTAGATTCGGTCAAGCGCGTTTTTTACTCAAGGCCCAACAAAATAAAAAAATCGTTTTTTCAATATGTTGGGTTCGCGCTCGCTTTCGCTCGCGCTTAACTGAGCCTACACCCATCATTTGCAAAATAAATACATTATGGATTATTCAATAATGCCTTAGCTCTATAAATTTGTTATAATATTAACTACACATTAATAATTCTAGAGCACTATGTCAGAAGCGCTAAAACCATATTTGCAGACAGTTTATTGGAAGGATATTCGCGATAAAATTTTCGCGACCAATCCAGATTTTGCGCTGCTTGTCGACGAATTAAGCCCCGGCAAAGATTACCCGCTCTATTTAGCAAAATATCGTTATGGTGATGTAATTGTAGATGAAGGTATTTGCAGAATTCCGCTTCCTGAAACGGGAGAACTGGTGTTAGCGTCTGATAGTCGTTTGCCAGCTGATGTGAGGAGTGGGTTGGGATATTGTGCCCCAAGATTTCCGCCGGGCGTTGTATTAAAGAATTCTATTCAATTATGTTTAACACCGAAAATTAACTATGTGTCTTGGCTTAAATATCCACAGGGTGTTATTTTTGCTTTATGGAAATACTTAACGCCTGAGGCTAATTTTCATCCAGTTAAAATTTTTAATATTACCGCAGGTGTGCGCTCGATTTTTATGGTTCCAAATATTGGTGATGCAAAGTTTCACAAAAATTTGCGGTTAAAACATAATTTACCGAATTTACCTCTCCCTAAATCATTGAATGAACATTGGCCAATATTTACCGCTTTAACAAATTCAAAAATGTCTCAATGCAATTGGTATACTGAGCTTTTATTTTTTTCAGAAAAGTGGGCGCAAAAATTTAATAGCTCTGATGAAAACTGGGTAAGATTATGTAATTTTTTATTGAAATTGGTAGCAAAAGGGACAGATTTTTGGCGCAACAAAATGTTATTTGATCATGCTTTTTCATGTGCGCAGGCCAACAAAAACTTAAAGCCAAACCCATATATTGCAGATACTGCGAAGCATTTGATAATGTTGTGCTTAGGTGTGCTTGAAGCTTTTGCTCCCGCATTAAATGACAATGATGCTCCAGTTAGCTTGCTTCAGAAGATCTACCTTGAAGATTATGGGCTAAAAGATTATGTGCCAACAATTATGTTGCCGTCACAATTTTCAACGAAAATCCCAGGAAAACAGGCATATTACTCGTTGATTTACCCGACTACGCTTGAGTTTTCTCCAAAATCTCGTAAATTTGTAAACAATTTATATGATTTACGTGAGTTAAAGCATGTTGCAAATAGAATTTTTGAGGAAATCATAGAGGATAAATTAGGGTTGGATGGTACGCCTGTAAAAGATGTTATGGAAAAAACAAGATTTGATTATTTTCATAGTAAAAAAGATCGTTATGGTGAAATTCGCCTAACTAATGAGATGTCGATTGAAGATCCAGATTTAATAAAATCACTTGCTGCAACTAAGAATAAGGAATTTGCACAGAACGGAGCATTTGTTCGAAGTTGCGTACGCCTATTATCTGTAAAATAATTTAAGAGGAGATAGTGACATGGTAAATGCTGATATTCTTGGCCAAATAGAAATCGGTGCGATGATACAATACACCCATGACTCGAATGAGGTTTTTTAAGTATTTTTAAAAAGTTTTCTTAAAATTCTGATGAGCAATATTGGGGGGTAGCTTTTCTAGTGAACCAAGAAGAGTTATATTTACAAACAGTTTATTGGAAAGATATTCGCGATAAGGTTTTCGCGACTAATCCAGATTTTGCGCGCCTTGTTGATGAGCTTGATCCAGGCAAAGACTACCCACTTTATTTAGCAAAATATCGTTATGGCGATGTAATTGTAGACAGAGGTGTTTGTCGATTACCAACTCCTGAAACTGGTAAATTAGTTTTAGAGGCTGATAATGAAATACCTTTGGATATTCAAAAAGGTTTAGAATATTGTGCTCCAAAATTTCCAGCAGGCATTGTTTTAGATAATTCAATTCAAATATGCCTTACCCCAAAAATTGCTAGTTATATGCCATGGTTTAGGTATAAAAAAGGAACAATTTTTGCTTTATGGAAATATCTTCACCCGAAAATGACTTATCATCCAGCTAAGATATTTACAATAACTGCCGGTGCTAACCCAATTCTAATGACCCCACCCATTTGTGATGCAAACTTCCATAAATATTTACGACTTAAATATGGTTTATCAAATTTGCCATTGCCAAAAACTTTGGCTGACCATTGGCTTATTTTTAAGGCAATTGTAAATACCAAAGCTGCGAAATGTGATTGGAGTTTGCCGCTATTATATTTTTCAAATAACTGGGTTAAAAAATTTTCTGGAGACGACCCTGTTTGGTTAAAAATAAGCCATTATCTTTTTAAAAGAGTTTATATACATAGCGATTTTTGGCGGAACAAAAAATATATTGATTATGCTTTTTCCTGCGCGCAAGCTAATAGAAATTTGCGCCCAAATCCTTATATTGTAGATACGGCAAAACATTTGTTTATGTTGAGTCTTGGGGAGGCTGATGGGTTTGTGCCAGCTATTGATAATGATGCTGCACCAATCGATTTATTGCAAAAAATTTACCTTGAAGATTATGGTTTAAGGCGGTATATACCGACAATTTTTGTTTCGGATTCTTTTTCTTTACAAAACGAAAGGCCTGTTTATTATTCACTAACGCATCCAACTACACTTGAATTTTCCCCCAAAGCACGCAAATTTGAAAATCACATATATGATTTGCGCGAATTAAAGCATGTTATGGGTAGGATTATTGATGAAATAAAAAGTGGTAGGCTTGGGTTTGAGGATACACCAATTATAGATACTATTGGCAAAGTTAAATTCGACTATTTTCATATTAGAAAAGATATTTTTTATGAAATTCGTATGACAAAAGAGATGGCAAATGAAGACCCCAATTTAACTAAAACGCTTGTACCAACAAAAAATAAGCTATTTGCATATACCGGCGAGTTTGTGCGAAGCTGTGTGCGGGTTTCTGTCGTTTGAGCTAGCGCATTTATTTTTGTTGGTTCGTGCTTACCCGCGCGTCGCGTGCGGACACCGCAATGGGTGGTTTACGCTTAACCCAATCCATCCGCCTTTACTGTCTTCTGCCTTCGCTTCATCGCCCTTCGTTTTATCGCCCGTGGCTTTGTTGTCGCCCTTGTGCCAGCCCCAGAAACTGTGTAACCTATGTAAAATTTTTGATTACAAAAACTAGTAAATACATAAAATAAATACATAAAAAAATTGCTTTAAAATGTAACATGAACTATCAATTATTGCTTTGGCTTGGCACAGCGCTTTCTGTGGGTTTGATCCACACCTTCCTTGGTCCTGATCATTATCTGCCATTCATTGTGCTAGCTAAAGCGCGAAAATGGTCGGCAACTAAAACTACAATTATTACCACGCTTTGTGGTATTGGGCATGTGCTATCGGCAGTATTGCTTGGCGTTGTTGCAATTGGCTTTGGGGTCGCGCTAACCAAACTAAAATTTATTGAAACTTTTCGTGGCGAAATTGCCGCCTGGTTATTAATTGGTTTTGGTTTTGCCTACTTTTTGTGGGGTGTTCGTTATGCCCTTAAAAACAAAAAGCATACGCACACGCATTTTCATGCGGATGGTTTATTGCATCAACATGTACATAACCATCACGAAAGTCACGCGCATCTGCATTCGCTAGCACAAGAGCAAATACAAGAGCAAATAGAAGTGCAGCATTCAGATCCGAGCGCAAATTCGCATCCGCACCCAAAAAAAAGCTTCCGCGAACTTATTCCATGGGTGCTGTTTATCATTTTTATTTTGGGCCCATGTGAGCCATTAATTCCACTGATCATTTATCCGGCGCTAAAAGGCATGACGCTCGAAGTAATTTTGATCGCAATTACATTCGGCATCGCTACGTTAATCGTCATGCTATTTATGGTATTAACCGCTACCTTTGGTGTAAAAAAATTATTAAAGTTTCCATTCTTTGAAAGATATGGCAACGCATTGGCTGGTGGTATAATTTGTAGTTGTGGTTTGGCAATAAAATTTTTTGGACTTTAAAATATGTGTTATGCAATTCCGGCAAAAATAATAGCAATTAACGGCATGACCGCTACGGTGGATTATTTTGGTGAAGAGCGAAAGGTTTTAATCGATGTCGATGATTTAAAAATCAATGATTATATTTACGCTCAAGGCGGAGTTTTTGTGAGAAAAATTCCGCAAGACGAAGCGCTTGAAATTCTCAAAACTTGGAAAGAAGTTTTTTTTGAATTGAAAAAAACTGATGCGGCACTTGCAAAAATCGATCAAGATAAACTTTCACCAAATGCACTCGCCGTGTTGCAAAAAATTAACCTCAGAAAATCATTAACCAAACCAGAAATGCTGGCTTTGCTTGAATTAAATGATCCGCAAGAATTAAAAGTATTGTATGAAATTGCAAATAATGTTAGGCAACGCGAGCATGGCAATTCAAGTTGCGTGCACGGCATCATTGAATTTTCAAACTACTGCTCAAACAATTGTTATTATTGTGGCATTCGCAAAGAGCGAGAAATCCCACGTTATCGTATGCAGATCGACGAAATCATAGCTGCTGCAAAACATGCCAGTGAAAACTATGGTTTTAAAGCACTAGTGTTGCAATCCGGCGAAGATTTTTGGTATGACGATGAAAAGCTTGTGCAAATAGTAAAAGCTGTACGTAAATTAGGCGTGCTCGTGTTTGTGAGCCTTGGGCTACGCACCAAAGAGACCTACAAAAAATTATATGCCGCCGGTGCGCGTGCAGCGCTCTTGCGCTTTGAAACTTCAAATGCCGAATTATTTGCAAAGATTCGTCCTGGCACCACCTTAGAAGATCGTGTGCAGTTGATTAAAGATTTAAAAGAGATTGGCTATGTGATTGCGACTGGTTTTATTATTGGCCTTCCTGGTGAAACCAATCAAGATATCATCAACAATATTTTACTTGCCAGATATTTTGCTCCAGATATGTATTCATTTGGGCCGTTAATTCAAGCGAGTGATACTCCTTTTGCGACCTTACCTTCCGTTGCAAAAGATTTAGTGCTAAAAACAATTGCAATTACTCGCTTTGTTGATAGCAATTCAAATATCCTAGTTACAACTGCTTTAGAAACTTTAGATGCTAACGCAAAGCGCGAAGCATTGCTTGCCGGCGCTAATTCATTAATGATTAATATCACGCCAAAAGATTATCGGCATCTTTATCAAATTTACAATAATAAAGTAAATGCTAATTTAGAAATTGAAAATGCGATTGATGACTCGGTTAAGTTACTTTACGCATTAGGCCGAGCACCAACAGATATAGGAGTAAAAAATTGCTAGCAAATTTAAACCTAAATTTGAATTTACTTTTTACCAAAATGCATGGCCTTGGTAATGACTTTGTGGTGATTGATGCTATTAGCCAGAAAGTTTCTTTAACTCTTGATCAAATTCGTTTGCTTTCTGATCGGCATTTTGGTGTTGGTTGCGATCAACTATTATTGCTTGATCAAGCTGATAATCCCGAGGTAGATTTTTGTTATCGAATTTTTAATGCAGACGGCAGTGTCGCTGAGCAGTGTGGCAATGGTGTAAGATGTCTAGCGAAATTTATCCATGATAAAAAAATATCTACCAAAACAGAACTCAATCTTAAAGCCCATAACCGCATAATTAAAACAAAATTAGATGCTGATGGCGAAGTTACAGTTGATATGGGCAAGCCAATTTTTGAGCCGAAGCAAATTCCTTTTTTAACTGGCAAATTAGCACCGCGCTATTTTTTAAAAATTCCTTCTGGTCAAATTGAAGTTGGTGCGGTTTCTATGGGAAACCCGCACGTCGTACTTGAAGTTGCAAATATAGATAAAGCGAAAGTAGATGTTGTTGGCAAAGAAATTGCCCATCTGCCGCAATTCCCAAAAGGGGTGAATGTAAATTTTGTCGAAATCCAAGATCGCAACCGGATTTTGCTGCGCGTTTTTGAGCGTGGTGTTGGCGAAACTTTGGCCTGTGGTTCTGGCGCATGTGCTAGTGTGGTTATCGGGAGAAAATGGGGTTTATTGGATCAAACGGTATCTGTAGCGCTTCGTGGTGGCAATTTAACAGTATTTTGGCAGGATGATGAAGCAGCGGTTTTTTTAAAGGGTCCTGTGGTGACAGTTTTTGATGGCGCGCTTAGGTGATATGGTGACATTTAGCTATTCTCTGCTAAAATAACTCTTTTTTGCATAAAAAGGTATTTTATAGGTTTATTAGGTCTATCGGAGAGAGATCATGAAAAAAGTTAAAACAAAAGTAAAAGCAAAAGTAAAAGCCAAAGCCCAGAGCAAAATAAAAAATAAAAATATAAAAAAAGTAATTGTGAAAAAAATGAAAACAATAAAAGCAAAAACTCCAATTAAAACTACTTCAAAAACTAGCAAAAAAATAACTGCAGTTAAAAAACATACCAGTGCTGCGCTTGGTCCTGTCGGGGTAAAACCATATCAGCTGAAAACTAGCGAAGAGTACATGAATGAAAAGCAGCTCAAGCACTTCCAAAATATTTTACTTGAGTGGCGCGAACAGCTTATGTCCGAAGTCGACCGTACCATGCATCACATGCAGGATGAAGCAGCAAATTATCCAGATCCAGTTGACCGCGCTAGCCAAGAAGAAGAATTTAGCTTGGAATTACGCACGCGTGATCGTGAACGAAAATTATTGAAGAAAATCGATGAAGCATTAAACCGTATCAAAGATCATGATTATGGGTTTTGTGATGATTGTGGTGCTGAGATTGGTGTGCGCCGTCTTGAGGCTCGGCCAACTGCTACGCAATGCATCGAATGCAAAACCATCGCCGAAATTCGCGAAAAACAAACTGGCGAAGTTTCTTAGCTAAAAGTTAGGATTTGACTCCTTGTATCATTCCCAGTTAACTGGGAATGATATTGGCTAAATCGCTTGCTTTTTATGGCTAAAAATGTTCATATAGTACTTCGTGCATTCATTAAAACAGTTGATGATTCAGAGTTCGAAGTTGTACAGATTATACAGAATACAGATTCTTCTCTAGGCATGAGAATAATTTAAACATCTCTAGAGGAGAGAAATCTATGAGTTTTCACCAATTTAATTTTCATCCAAATATTCTTAAAGCAATTACAGCTTGCGGATATTTAAAACCAACCCCAGCCCAACAGCAATCGATCCCATTAATTTTAAATAAAAAGGATATTATAGTTTCGGCGCCAACTGGTACCGGGAAAACCGCGGCATTTGTTTTGCCAATTTTGCAACATCTAACCGAAAAACCTACGCATAAAATGCATCAAATGCATCAGATGCATCAAACACACCAAAAAGCACGCGTATTAATTTTAGCGCCAACGCGAGAATTGGCGACGCAGATTACGAGTGTGATCGGCAAATACGCAAAATTCATGCAGGTAAATGTGGTGAATCTTATTGGTGGCATGAACTATCAGCAGCAAAAAAGAAAGCTCGCGCAGCGCGTTGATATTATTGTAGCAACTCCCGGGCGCCTGATGGATTACATGGATAATCATCGTTTGGATTTATCACAAATAGAAATTTTAGTGCTCGATGAAGCAGATCGTATGCTCGACATGGGCTTTATTGGCGATGTGAAAAAAATAGTTTCAGTAATGAAAAAAACCCGGCAAACATTATTATTTAGCGCTACTGCCGATGATAAATTGATGCATGTTTTACAGCACTTATTAAAAAATCCAGTGCGCATTAATTTAACACCAAAAGAAAATGCACCAGATCTAATCAAACAAGAATTATATTTGACGCATGATAATAAGCATAAAAACAGCCTCTTGTTGCACTTTTTGCACAACATCGGCATTTTTAAAGCCATTATTTTTACTGCAACAAAAAGAAAGGCAAAGCATTTAACTGAGCAGCTCGAAGACCAAGGTTTTTCTGCTGCAGCTTTGCATGGCGATCTCAAGCAAAATGCGCGGAATCGCACTTTAATTCAATTGCGCGAAAACAAGATTCGATTTTTGGTTGCAACTGATGTTGCAGCGCGTGGCATCGATGTTTTTGATATAACACATATCATAAATTATGATTTACCAAAATTTGCCGAAGATTATGTGCATCGCATTGGTCGTACTGGCCGCGCTGGAAAGACTGGCACTGCAATTACTTTAGCTTTACCTGAAGACATTAAATATCTGCATCAAATTGAAAAGTTTTTGGGTCAGCAGATTTTGCGCGCAACCGTTGCCGGCCTTGAACCAAAAGAATTCCCAACAAAAGTGCATCATAGCGCCGGTGGTGGTGGCCGTGGCCGCCATCGTCACGCGCACCATCATGATAAATCTACTCATCATGGCTCCAGTGCCAATATTTCTCACAATTCGCGTAAAAATCGCTTTAGTAAGGGCAAGAAGGGTAATCATGCTAAACCTGGCGCAAAAGACAATCCACATCCTTTTCAGAAAAAAAGAAGGTATGGCAAGTGCAAGAAAAAAGCTGCACAGAGCCAAGGGCAAAAGTTCGAATCTTGACTATATCTGTAACACTTTGAATTAAAACGAAAAAACATGCATGTTTTGCAACTCTTTGATTTTAAACACAAATTTTTTTACATGTTTTCTCGTTGATTTTAAATGATTTTTTTGTAGGTTCTAGTCAGCGCGTTTTTTGCTCAGGACCCAACATTTTTTTAATTATTCAAAAGTTTTCCATGTCTATTGACCCCATATTTTTTCGTTAATAATCTTTTAATCTTGATATTATAAAATACGACTATTAGAAATAATAAAAGGTAGTTTTATGAGCGCAGCAGGTTTCCCACAAAATGAACCCGTATCCGGCCCGCAAGCTATAAATTTTTCAGCTGAAGTAACGAAAAAGATTACATTATACAGAGGAGAGGTAGATGAGGACGAGAGAAATGACTTAATACGTCCATGGTGCATACTTTATGCACTTAACGAAACGATCAAGAAACTGGGCCCGGGCAAATTTTTTGATAGATTGATAAGAATGATGGATATTGAAAACGAAGGGAACGGTCTTCGTTCGCTTTTAAGAGCTTTTATTATTATCTGTGTAAATGCACCATCTGAAGACTCATCAAAAATTGAAAAATTTAAGGCAAGGCTTGAAAAGAATTTTCTTAAAAAAATAGTCGATTTAAATAGTCGCAACTTAGAGTATATTGCTGAAAAAATTAAAATCCCGTGGTTGAAGGAATTTATTTCAAGCTATGCTAGAAAAATAGCACTTTCTTCTTATGCAAATTTATTGGTTAGAACGCGCCATCCTGTTGAAGCGAAAGAAAGCAAAGAACAACAATTAGAAGCAGCAGAAAAAAAGAAAAAAGCAGAAGAGGCCAAAAAACTCAAAGAAGAAGAAGCTAAGAAAAAAGCAGATGAGGATGCAAAAAGACTGGCAGAAATAGAAATACTTGAACAACAGCGTAAGCAAAAAGAAGCAGAAGCCAAAGCAAAAGAAGCAGAAGACAAAAAGCGTAAAGAGTTTGAAGAAAAGCAAAAGCAAATTAAGCAAGCTAAGGCAGAGGCTGAGCAAATAAGACGTGAAAAGAAAAAGAAAGATGATGAAGAAAAACGTAAACGAAAGGAAGCTGAGCGTGCGCAAAAGAAAAAGGAAGAAGATCAAAAGAAAGAAGAAGAGCAAAAGAAAAAAGAAGAAAAAGAAAAAAAAGAGAAAGAAGAGAAAGAAAAAAAGAAAGAGGTAGAAGAACAAAGGGCGAAAAGAAAAAAAGCAGCAGCTGATAAAAGAAGCAAGGAAAGAGCAGAAAGAAAGCGGAATCGAAAAGAGCAGGAACAAGAAGAACAAAAACGAAAAGAAAAAGAGGCACGGGAAAAAGCAGAAAAGGAAAAAGCAGAAAAAGAAAAAGCTCAACAAGAAAAAATAAAAAAAGAAGAAGCAGAAGCCAAAGCAAAAGAAGCAAAAGCCAAGCAATTAAAAGCAGAAACCGAAGCCAAAGAAAAAGCTAAATTAGAAGAAGAAAGACAAGCAAAAGAAAAAGCCAAACGAACTGAAGAAGAAAAATCTAAATTGGAAGAGACAAAGAAAGCAGAACAACAATTACAGCTAAAAAAGCAACAGTCACCAGCCGTACAAGAATTAGGACATTTATCACCGGTGGTTCAAGTGGCGCCCTCGTCCCCTATATCTCATGCGCCTCAAGCAGCACCAGTAACTCCAGCAATTTCGGCATCTCCGGCGTCAAAAGAAACCCCAATAGTGGCTAGACCTATATCGCATGCGAGCGGTGGGCCACTAGCTTTGCCTTGTATGAGAGGGTGGCCTTTTAAATATATTAGTGCGCTAGAAAATGAGTATGCTAGTGCGTATGCTAGGGAACTAAAAAGACTGAGTGCATTATATGAAAATAAAGCTGGTGAGATATTTAGATGTGCAGGCATATACGCATACCAGCTTGGAAAAGAACAAAAGAATCAATTATTAGAGCTAAAAAGACAGCATGATAAAGAACTATCAAAGTTAAAAACTGAAATGGAGGGGCGCCAATCTTTTTTTGAGTCGCAATTGTTAATGGCAAGGGGTTTTGCTGTTTCGTTGTCAATGCCCGCTGCTCCATCATCCGCTGCGCCGTCATGGTCGCCACCGATGTTTATGTCGCCGTATTTTCAGCAGCCACAGCCACAGCAGTGGTCGCAACCTTATGTAGGCTCAGTTGTTGTATCTACTCCGCCCACTCCATACTTTTTCCCCTCGCCGTATTGCTTTCCCGGTTCAATGCAGGCACAGCAACAAGCTGCTTATTTTGCCATGATGCAACAACAGTATTGGCAGCAACAGCAATATGCAATGATTGCATCAGGATCAGTATCAGTATCGCAGCCGCCATTTTATCCAGCAGATTCAGCAGCAGCCGCTTTAACTGGTGAGATGTATTATTCTCAGCCAGAAGCAGTAGAAGCACCAGCTCTACCAGTAGATAGTAATGAAGCAGGTAGCCAAGAAGCGTCTGCATTTAACTCTGGTTCTATTGCAGTTGAAAGCGGTGGTTCTTCTAGAGTTGTATCGGCTGCAGTTGCTGCAGGGTTTTTTGCTCCTCCGGTTGATGTCGGTGCAAATAGAGCTGATGTCAAAGCTGCCGCTCCTCCCGCAGGTCAAGTTGATTCAAAAATAGATGCGGCAGAGTCCAAAGAAGTCAAAAAAGCTATGGCGTCGCCATCACCTAGTTAACTATTTGATTAATAAGTAAAAAATCTGCATGTTTTGTAACCATTTGATTTTAAACGTAAATTTTTTTACATGTTTTTTAGGATATCTTTTTGATTTTAAATGATTTTTTTGTAGGTTGGGTCAAGCGCGTTTTTGCTCAGGACCCAACATCTTTTAAAAATGATTTTTTATTTTGTTGGGTTCGCACTCGCTTCCGCTCGTGCTTAACTAGAACCTACATTTTTAATGCCCCAAGAAATCTAATTAACATTTGTTGTTAATAATAATTTAATACAAACATTCTATAATATTCTTATTAACTTAATATAATAAAAATGTGAGTGTCTTATGAGTTCAAGAGCAGGTGTTGATCCTAGACAACTTAGATTGCAATATGAACAATCTAAAATAGTTTTTGAAGTAAGCCAACTTTTATGGAAAGAAAAAATACTTAAGTCAAAAAACATCGATTTAAAAAATAGTTATGGAGAATTCAATGACATCATTGCTTTTGATATTTATACGTATAATTTATATATTTCAAGAAAAACAGATTTTATCGAAAGAACAGATGAAATATTCAAAGCCTGTTTAAGAACTATTGAAAAATCCGGAAGAAAAGATATAGCTATTATTCACGCTTCTGCTGCACTTATTCTAATTTGTTGTTTAGCGCCTCCTGATGTTATTCAGAAAAGCGAAAAAGAATCATTTCAGAAAAGAATTAGACCTCTTTTTATGGCGTTTTTAAAGGACATCTCAAAATATTATCCGCTAGACGAAATGGCTTTGGGTTTAATGAGCATGCGGAAGGTAACTGTTGCAAAATTCAGAGTAAATTGGTTAAAAAATGTTGCCATTTCTTGCTTGGAGGATAAAGAAAAAGAGATTGCTGAGAGAGAACGAAAAGAAGCAAACGAAAAAAAATGCAAGGAAGAAGCTAATAAAAAAACTGAGGCTGAAGAAAAAGAACAGAAAGAAGCAGGTGAAAAAAAACTCAAAGAAGAAGAAGCTAAGAAAAAAGCAGATGAGGATGCAAAAAGACTGGCAGAAATAGAAATGCTTGAACAACAGCGTAAGCAAGAAGAAGCAGAAGCCAAAGCAAAAGAAGCAAAAAGCAAAAGGCATAAAAAGCCTAAAAAAAAGCAAAAGCAAAAGCAAAAGCAAATTACGCAAACTGAAACAAGGGATGAGCAAATAAGGCGTGAAAATAAAAAGAAACATAAAGAAGAAGAACTTAAACTAAAGAAAGAGCGTGAGCGAAAGGAAAGGGAAGAAAAAGAAAAAAAAGAGAAGGAAGAAAAAGAAAAAAGGAAAGAGGTAGAGGAACAAAGGGCGAAAAGAAAAAAAGCAGCAGCTGATAAAAGAAGCAAGGAAGAAGCAGAAAGAAAGCAGAAGCTAGAAGAGCAAGAACGAAAAGAGCAGGAACAAGAGGAACAAAAACGAAAAGAAAAAGAGGCGCGGGAAAAAGCAGAAAAAGAAAAGGCAGAAAAGGAGAAGGCAGAAAAAGAAAAAGCTCAACAAGAAAAAATAAAAAAAGAAGAAGCAAAAGCAAAAGAAGCAAAAGGAGCTGAAGCAAAAAAAGAAGCAAAAGAGGTTAAAGAAGAAAAAAAACCTCATTTAAGTTATACCGAAAGAGACCGTAAACCTCAGCCTCAGCCACAACCGCAAACACATACTGATCCAAAGAATATCAGCCACAAAAGTAGTGAAGGTAAAAGAGTAGTAATTTTGCGGCGGCCGCAGCCGCAGCCACAGCCACATGTTGTGGCTGTGGTGGCTTCACGCATCATTCAGAAAACAGAAAATAGCGCAGAGACTGAAGCCAAAGCAAAATTAGATGCAGAAGCCAGAGCAAAAGAAGCCGAAGCTAAAGCAGCTAAAGCAAAAGCAGATGCAGAAGCTGAAGCGAAAGCCAAGCAACTAAAAGCAGAAACCGAAGCCAAAGAAAAAGCTAAGTCACCACCACCTGTGCAAGAGTTAGAACATTTATCACCGGTGGCTCAAGTGGTACCCGTGCTGCCGCGCCCCCCTATATCTCGCGCACCTCAAGTAGCCCTAGCAGCAGCCCCAGTTGCAGCTTCGGCAGTTTTAGCATCAAAAGCAGCCCCAGCAGCTTTGGCATCTCCGGCGTCAAAGGCGGATGCGGGTAGTCAACCAAAGTTGCCTTGTATGGATTGGTTTTTTGTGCGTGCTAGTGAGATACAAAAACTGCGGGAATCATATGCAAGTGCAAGCCAATGTGCATCCCGGCTAGGAAAGGAACAAGAGGATCGATTGTTAGAGCTAAAAAACCAGTATGATGAAAAACTATTAAAACTAAAAGCTGAAATGGAGGAGCGCCAATCTTTTCTTGAGTCGCAATTGTTAGAAGCTAGAAGTAGCCTTGCTGCTCCGCCACCGCCACCCGCTGCATCGCTCTGGTCATCACCGATGTCCACACCGATGCCCATGTCGTCGTATACAACATCAGATATGTTGTCACCGTATTTTCAGCAGTCACAGCCACCGCAGTGGTCGCAACCTTATGCAGGTCCGGTTGCTGCATTTCCTGCTTTACCAACTTATAGTATGTCGTCTCCTGCTTATTGCTTTTTTGATCCAATGCAGGCACAACAACAAGCTACTTATTTTGCCATAATGCAGCAATTTGCTATGATGCAGCAACAGTGGCAGCAGCAATATGCAATGGCTGCATCAGCATCAGTATTGCAGCAGTCGCCATTTTATCCAGCATATCCAGCAGCAGCTGCTCCAGTTGGTGGGATGTTTTATGGTGATCAATCATATCAACCAGGAATAGCACCAGCTTCACAAATATATGATGGTACAGCATATAATAGTTCAGAAGAGTCTGCGCCTAGTTTTGATTTTTGTAGAGCTGAGGATGGCGCAGGTGATATATCGATGGCGGCTGCAGCTTCTACTGCAAATGTAGGGTTTTTTGCTCCTTCGGTTGATGTCGGTGCAAACAAAACTGATGCCAAAGCTGCCGCTCCTCCCGCAGGTCAAGTTGATTCAAAAATAGATGCAGCAGAGCCTAAAAAAGACGAAGAAGTTAAGGCATCGCCATCACCTAGTTAACTATTTGATTAATAAGTAAAAAATCTGCATGTTTTTCAAGTCTTTGATTTTAAACGTAAATTTTTTTACATGTTTTTTGGGGTATATTTTTGATTTTAAACGATTTTTTGTTTTGTTGGGTCCGCGCAAGGCGTTGTTGAATAATTCACTTTAAAACGCTAGCTCTATCATTAATCCTAAAGTTAGGATTTGATTTTATCTGTCTAGTTTGTTTTAAGTTACTGCATAACTTTTTGCTTCTCCGAACTCTCCTATA
>JAMCWR010000006.1 GCA_023480665.1 Gammaproteobacteria bacterium | reverse complement strand
TGCCACATTAACTTTAGTTTTTTCTCAAATTTGTTTAGCTAGTGATAATGGGGGCTTAGCGGTCAGCCATGATAATGGAGCACATTGGACTGTCTACACCACCGCTCAAGGCTTAGTAGACAATTATGTAAGTGCTGTTTATGCGCAAGGGCAAAGTATCTAGTGGCTAGTTATCATGGAGGTATATCGGTTAGCGATGATAACGGCGCTCATTGGACCAACTACACTACCGCTCAAGGTTTGGTAAGTAATCATGTAACTGAGGTTTATGCTCAAGGACAAAATATTTATGTAGCAGCTGATGAAGGCTTATCAATCAGCAACGATAATGGAGCTCATTGGGCTAACTACACTAAAGCTCAAGGTTTAGCAGGTGATCATGTAAGCGGAGTTTATGCACAGGGACAAAGTATCTATGTAGCAACATATGGTGGGTTATCGGTCAGCAATGATAATGGCGCCCATTGGACCAACTATACTAAAGCTCAAGGTTTGGTAGATTATGATGCAACCGGAGTTTATGCGCAGGGACACAGTATCTATGTGTCCACTTATGGTGGGTTATCGGTTAGCGATGATGATGGGGCTCATTGGAATAACTACCGTGATCATCAAGGTTTGGCGAGCAGTCGCGTACGAGGGGTTTATGCACGTGGACAAAGTATATTCGCCGCAACTGAGGAAGGAATATCGATCAGCGATGACAACGGTGCCCATTGGACCAACTATACTAAAGCTCAAGGTTTGGTAGGCATTAATGTAGCTAAAGTTTACGCGGAAGGAAATACTATATATGCTTCTACTGCTATGGCTAACCCTTGTGGAATATCGGTAAGCTATGACAATGGAGCTCATTGGAATAACTATACAAACTTTCAAGGCTTGTCAGGATGGGCTTGTAAAGTTTATGCACAGCGAAACAGTATCTATGTAGCTATCCATTGAATCGACCGAACACTCTAGCCACATAAGATAATCTTTTTTTGCATACCTATAACTATAAGGGCTTGGGATCTTTTCTTCTAAGCCCTTATAACATCTATTCTTCAAGCGCTTTTATTACTTTATTCACGCTATCCTCAAGAGAAGTAGATTCTATAGTAAGCGTTGCAACTTCTTCAAATAAACTATCGCGTTCCATATGCTGCTTATCCAGGAAGGATTTTAGATCATGAATTGGAAGCAGAGGTATTCTTCCGCTTTGCCAGCGTGTCATTTGCACCGATGTTGAAACTTTTGCATAAACAACAAACTCTGATGATAATAATTTTCTATTCTTTTCTGTAGTTATTACTCCTTGTTCCAATATCATTACAAAATGTTCTTTGCCAAGATAGTGCGATATTATTTCTGCTTCACATTGATGAAAAGCTGCTTCACCCTGTTTTCCCAAAATCTCATGCAAATTCCGTCCAATGTAACGCTCTAAATCAGGATTAGCATCGATAAACTGCCAGCCAAGTTTTTTAGCTAAAGTTTCGCCCAGTAATGATTTACCTGCACCGGTATGACCGACAATGAAAATGCGTTTAGGTTTAGTCATTTTGCTTACCTCGTTTATTAATACTTATTTACAACGTCTCACCATCTTTGCATATTGTTCCGCAAAAAACTGCACAGGTAGCTTTACGCCAAATTATATCTATATCTTTAAAACCAATCTCTTGCATCCAAGTTATGTGGTCGATTAACTTTACTGGGTTATCATGAGTTTTAATTGCTGCTTGTAAAGTTACAAGCTCTTCTGCAGAAATATTTTTAGTTATGAGATCGTAATAAGTTTGATAACTGACTGCGTTAAGAAAATCATTTGCGCCCAACACGCTTTCCGCATGAATAAATATGCCATTATTATTTAGTGCCTTATATAAGTTACAATAAAGCGCTTTTTGATCTGTTGGTTCTAAATGATGAATGGCAAGCGAAGAAAAAATAACATCATACTTTTTTGTAAATTGGTAATTTTTAAAATCACCCAGCTCGAAGGTAATATCGTTATAACCGGCTAATTTTACCCGAGCCATCTCCAGCATATCTTCAACTAATTCTAGACAGGTTATTTTTGCGTACGGAAACAGATTTTTTATTCTTTTAGTTATTTCACCAGTTCCAGCACCCAAATCTATCGCGGAAAAAACATCATTAGGTTTAAATGGAATAGCTGATATTAAACTATTAACCATCTCGTCATAGAATGGCACAAATTTGCAAAATTTTTCATCCCACTTTTTACCTAGATTAACCATACCCTGTTTTATTTTACTCATTAGTTCACCCAAATAGTTAATTTTTGCTTCTCCAACTATAAAAATATGTGAACCTTTTAAGGTCCGCTGCAAAAAACATGATTTGATTCAGTAGAAAACATTGTCATAGCAGCAAGAGAAACCGTATATCTTCTACGAGTTGGTAAGGTAGCCTCTGTGTTGCTGGATACGATATAAAAGGCTTTATTATCCGTGTTGGGTAACTCAATCTGGAAACAATGAGCTTACTGAAGCTTTATTATTAACACGATTAATAGTTTCAGCTAAAATTTGGCCAATGCTTAATTGCCGTATTTTCTTGCACTCTTCTGCCTTTTGTGTCAAAGGAATAGAGTCTGTAACCACTACTTCAGTTAAATCTGAATTATTAATGTTTTCAATGGCTGGCCCAGATAATACCGCGTGTGTACCATAAGCTGTAACTGATTTTGCTCCTTTGCCTAACAAAGCTTTTGCAGCCTGGCAGATCGTTCCAGCAGTATCGATAATATCGTCAACAATAATACAATCTCTGCCTTCAATATCGCCGATAATGTTCATTACCTCTACTTGATTGCGTCTTTGACGGCGTTTATCGATGATTGCCAAATCAGCGTCATTAAGCCTTTTGGCTATAGCGCGCGCTCTAACTACTCCGCCAACATCTGGAGAAACAATAACTTTATTTTTAAAATTTTTCCTTTTGATATCCTCAAACATTACTGGAGTACCGTAAACATTATCGACTGGAATGTAGAAAAAACCCTGAATTTGATCAGCATGCAAATCAATAGTTATCACACGATTAATGCCAACTGCACTCATAATATCAGCAACAACTTTAGCTGTGATGGCAACTCGAGTAGAGCGTACGCGGCGATCTTGTCTAGCATAACCGAAATAAGGAACTACAGCTGTAATACCACTTGCAGACGCGCGTCGGAAAGCATCTGCCATGATTACAAGCTCCATAAGATTGTCATTGGCTGGAGCGCAGGTTGGTTGAATAATAAAAATTTCTTGACCACGCACATTTTCCAAAATCTCTACCATGGTTTCGCCATCACTAAAATGTGTAACGGTAGCTTTGCCCAAAGTAGTATTCAGATGATCAGCCACTATATTTGCTAAAGGAATATTTGCATTGCCAGAAAATAGTCTCATAGGTCGATTCCAGATAAAGTTCTTAGATTATGGCTGGGGCGCTAGGACTCGAACCTAGGAATGCGGAGATCAAAACCCCGTGCCTTACCAACTTGGCGACGCCCCAATCAACTCAAATTTTCAATTGTTTTGCTTCAGCTGTCAAGGGTGTATTCCAACTAAGAGCTAAAAATATTTATATAACACTGTTAAGTGGTTATTTTTTAGTGGTCAAAAATTTATTGCTATGATTTTTTATGGTACACTTCTACTAATTTTACGGAGAAAATATGACTAGCAAATTTAATATACGATTGGCCTCACAATCTGATTTAGAACTATTAGTTAAATTTCGCGTTGCTATCTTGCGCGAATTAAATATTTTGAAAGATGACACTGAGGCGAAACTCATGGAACCAGAGTTTCGTAATTACATAGCAAGCAAAATGGAAAAGAAAGAATTATTTTGTTGGCTAATCGAGCATGCTGCGAAAGCTGTCTGTGTTGGTAAGGCAGTAATTTATGACGCACCACCCAAGTCTATTACTTCCAGAGGGAAAGAAGCTTATATTTTTGGTGTCTATACCATTCCTGAAATGCGCGGGCAAGGACTTGGGACACTCGTGATGAAGCATATCATTGATCAGCTACACTTACAGGGCTATAACAATATTTGGTTACGCGCAAGTAAAAATGGCAAGCCAATTTATGAAAAACTTGGATTTGCTACTGCAAAAAAATGTAATTGCGAATATATGGAATTGATTGAATAAATTAGATTATTATTGCTCTAATTAGGAAAATTAAAGGAGATTAATTAGCATGGATGCAAGTAAAAAAAGTGCAGGGTTGCCAAAAGTGAAGCCTGACAAAGTGTCACTCCAATGTAATTCCTTCACTCGAGGAGTCTACATAATAAAAAAACCACGCGATAAAATCCTTACAAAAATTCAAAATGGACTAGATAAATCAGCCACACAAATCATTAGTGACGCTAACGATCCATTGAAAGGTTTACCTGAATATAAACTTCCACCAGCAACTGGAGAACTTAATCAAACAACTAACAAAGAAAAAGTTTTCAGCATTCCCCCTAAAAACTCTTGCAAACCTAAAAGCGACAATACCTCGCAAACTGAGCTTCCAACTATTGAGACACCGAAGCAAATAAAACTGTGATTATTTTGTTGCTTACGTTATTTTCCTTCCAGCTGAGCAAAGCTAATAAATTTTTGTTGGTAAGCAAAAGCTAAAAAATTGGTGAGGCGTTCTTCGACTGGTTGAATTTTATCGCCGAACTTTGTAACAAGTGTATTGGCAATAGCTGCAACATTTTTTTTACCATCAATTGCTAGCCATGTTGCAGAACCAAGCTCGTCTAATTTGATTTTAATATATTTGGATTTTAATCTAGGGGCCACAAGTTTTTGTGCTAAACGATTAATGAATTTCGGCATTAAAAGTTGCACGCGATTATCGCTACCAATTTCTTCACCAATAATGCGTACTGGAGTTAAATCAAGAAAATTGGCATTTTTTAATATTGATCTTCTACGAAAAAAATTCATGATTTTTAATACGCTAAATTATTCATAAACATCTAATTCGCCATTTTATACACCACTCAGGGTTAGACCGAATAAAAAACATTCGGTCTAACCCTGGCTTTAATCGAAAACACCTTCGGTGTTACGTTGTGTAAAATTTTTTAATTATATTACAACATGTGGTGGCGCTGGCTGATCAGGAGAACCTGCATTCTTTAATGGAATCTTAATCAGCACAACAGCTAACACTACAAATACCACTAAACTTATGGCAAAAGACGGATTGTCAAAAATAGAGAATAGATGCACTTCAAAAAAGGCAAGTGCAGCAAAAATTAATCCAGCCAACGCTTCTCCAGCGATTAATCCAGCTGCGATAAGCGTTCCAACGTTATCTACTCTGGATCTTTGCGCTTCATTTAATTGCTTCTTCTTAGCAACCATCTCTAAAATACCCTTAATCATGCCACCAATAAAGATAGCAAAGGTCGTGTCTAGCGATAAGTACATACCAATGGAGACTAGCATTGGACTTCTAACTTGCATCAAAATAAATCCAACACCCATTAGCATACCAATAACAATTAATGGCCACGCCATGTGTCCGCCGATAATGCCTTGAGAAAGAAGAGCCATTAAACTTGCTTGCGGAGCAGATAATTTAACACTACCAAAACCTCCGTCATAGGGATGGAGTGCCATTTTGCCTGCATTGATATCTCCCTGATTCAAAATAACTAAAGGTATAAACATCACCGCAGCGGCAACCGCGACACCAAGAACATCACCAAACTGCATTCTCCAAGGAGTACCCCCGAGGATTCTTCCAACTTTTAAGTCTTGCAGCATTTCTCCAGCAACCGCTGATGAAACACACACCACTGCAGCAACGCCAAGCACCGCAGCAACACCTTCTTTTCCAGTCATACCCAAAGCTACCATGAGTAATGCAGCTACTACTAAAGTAGAAAGAGTTAAACCACTTACAGGATTATTACTAGATCCAATTATGCCGCATAGATAACCAGAAACCGCTGCAAAGAAAAAACCAGCAACTATCATGACAACTGTTGCAACTAATGCAGCAAAAACGTTGTGAGTAAAATGATTATAAATAAAGAAGGTCATGACACCAGCAAAACAAATTCCGAGCAATACCCATTTAATATTTAGGTCATGATCAGTGCGATCTACTACCTGCCCTTCTTCTGCTACTGATTTTTTAAGATCAGTTACTGATCTTGCAACACCAGAAATAAGGCTTTTCCTCATCTTAAATAAAGTAAAGGCAGCACCAACTAACATACCGCCAATTGCCATGGGTCGCACAATGAGTTTCCAGACCATCATCGACATATTGATCCAAGTTTCATCTGTGGGAACTTGACCAACATGCGCTGCCTGCCATTGTGCAAGTAGTTCCGGACCAATAAAATAGAGAATAATTGGCACAAAAACACCCCAAGCTAGCATACCACCGCTAAAGTTTAACGATGCAAGCTTAGGACCAATAATATAACCAACACCTAGAAATGCTGGGCTTACTCCAGGAGAACTAAGTAGCATACCGCCCTCGGTAGTTGCGTTACCTGCGGTTCTTAAACCAATTACTGTATAGGAAAAGGTAATAAATTTTTGCCAACTACTAGCAAAAAAGTTAAATTGGCCAAGGGCTTGAACTAAGCCACCAAACCCCATAGCACCAAACAAAAATTTGGCCCCTGTACCACCAGCTCTACCAGCTTTGTGAATCTCTGAAGCTGCGACAGATTCTGGAAATGGAAGTTCAGCATCATTAACTAAAACTCTGCGTAACAAAACCACAAACATAATACCAAGTAAACCACCGCAAAACATTATAGCTGTAGCAACTAAATAATTGCCTATAGTGTCAAATTTTTCCCAGACTCCAGAAATAAAAAATGCTGGGATAGTAAAGATCGCGCCTGCTGCAATAGATTCACCAATTGAGCCAATGGTTCGAGTGATATTCTCTTCAAGGATTGAACCTTTCATCAATTTGAGAAGTGCCATACCAATAACAGCAGCTGGATAAGTTGCTGCAATGGTCATACCAGCTTTTAAACCAAGATAAGCATTAGCTGCACCAAGAATTACTGCTAGAACCAAACCGATAACAATAGCACGAACAGTAAATTCAGCCATATTTGTTTCCGAAGAAACAAAAGGAATAAATTTTTTCTCTTCAACCATAAACTTCTCCTAAAAATTTAATAACCTTTTCACCCAATTTAACATAGTATTTTAGTAATTCGATTTTGTCAAAACCGTGTTGCTTTATAATTCCCCCCGGGAAAATTACTTTAGTAAAATTTCCTGTATTTCTTTCTAATAAATTTCAGATTAAATTTTTAGCCTCAACTACTATTTGGAGGGCTAAAAAATGTATGTATCACGCAAAGTTTTATCAGTTAACAATATGCAACAAATTGTTAGCACATTGCGGAAACAAAAAATAGATTTACAGCAAGAGTTTGGCGAAGCTTCAAACATCGCAATTTTATGGCTACCCCTAGAAACTCAAGCCATAGAAGGTCAGATTGCCCAACTTGAGCAAAAAATTTCTTTGCTTAGTGATGAAAAAAGTGCTTTTCAAAAACTCTCTCTTGATATCGAACAAGCAATCGATAGTTATGAAAAAAATTGTCCGAAACATGCAGAACAACGCACCGGATCTATATTTCGAGTTAGAGAATGGCTAGAACTTTTAAGGTCAAGTAATAAGTCTGCGGCTAAAAAACGTTTAGATTTAGGCAGATGTATTGTACGAGAACTAAATGCAGTAGAAAACGATCATAATAAGAGTAGTTTTAGCAGGTTATTTACTGAAAGTCGTTTAGCACGAGCTTATATAGAAGTGTTGCGCGATAACAGCATTGACCCAACCTCTGAACAATATCTCTATATCGGACCAAAAACCGTGACGCGTGATAATGATTCTATGGACAGCATTTCGAATTCATTGCATTAGTATGTTATTTAAATAATTCTGCCTTTTGCCAAAGCTAACTTTAGGCTTGGAAGAAAAGAGCAATTAAGAATGAATAATGAAGAATTAAGAATATTATTGTTGCTTCGCGTATTTTTTAATATTAAAACGTCACGTTTTTTGTGACATTACACCATTCTTAATTCTTCATTATTTTTTCCAACCCTACGCCGCTGGCCATACCAGACAAAATTAATTAAACACTGTACTAGTCCCTACACGGCCAAAGCACCGTAAGATGAGGCGGGGTTTTTTCGGAAAACTTAGCTTTATTAAACCCCAAAGCAAGCTGTGGGAATTTTATCCCTATAAATTAAAATGATTTTTTCTACTGGCACTAAATTTGTGTTAGTTTTTTAGGTTTAGTATCTTGATCAAGATACTGCGCTACTTCATAAATAAAATTGTCTAGCTCTTTAAAGTCTTCTTCTTTCGTGTCATAGCAGCTAAAAAATTTTTCAGAGAATTCTTTTTTTAAACAACCTATATTACCCCATGATTCTACATCTCCTACTGGCACAATGAAAACTCCAATTTTTTTCAACTCGAGTAATAATTCACTTACTTCTTTATTTAAGGAATCATCAGAAATTGCACGTAATCCTCTATTTTGGATGTTCGCTATTCCTTTTAATTTGCTTGAAACACTTATCACTTTATTTTTTAATTCATCTGAATCTTTTACGCATTCTAATCGCAACACTGCATCTATCTTTTCATCTTTTTCTTTGAGAACATCAAAATCTAGTATAATGGCATATGGCACCTTAAATTGCCGTGCCATCCACTCAGCATGACAAATGCAACCAGCACCAAAAGCCGAAATCAGTTTACACTCGTACTTCCTCAAAAAACCTTTACTGGATAGCACATGCTCATATATAAGTCGATCAGTTGCCCCTTCCACGAGGATGGCACAATCTAAAAATGGTATTTGTATATAACTTTCTACGTTTTTATTATCCTTTGGCTTAAACTTCTCGTCGAATAAACACTGAGTGTAATCATGCCTACCTGATTTTTTAACCAACTTTAGTATCTGTACATTGCAATGGGTATCAATAACTCCCTGCATAAAATCACTGTCGTGTGTTACGCAAATAAATTGCTTATTCCCTTTCTTTGCCTGTGAAAGCTCAGCCATCATACGCCCAAACTTTCTCCTGATAGATGGATATAAAAATAGTTCAGGCTCATCAATCAGGAGTACTTTACTAGTAGGTAAAATATAATAAAAAATGATATTTAAAAATGCTCTTACTCCGTGCGCTTCGAAGTCTAACCGTCTTGCATTGTTTGCTTTTTTATATTGCTGATTATGTTCAATCACTTCAAATAATCTTGCTGGCAAACCCAAATCTTCTGCACTGTAATCAACTGTTAGCAGTTCACCGCTTCCACCAAGCAAAGAAGATATTGTCAACACTAATTTTCGAGAGAATAACTCAGATAAGTACTCATTAATAAGCTCTCTATTCTTATCGATAGCAACAAATAATTGCTCTGGGTTAAAGCAATCTATTTTTATGCTGTCGCTGGCTAGCAATAATGGTGGAATAGATGACAACCTTTCCTCCACCCCTAAATGATGGATGAGGCATCTTTTTAGCTCACCTTTAAAGTTTGTGTTCCCTTCTTTTATATGGCTTACTTCCCCGGTTTTTTTATAGCGATCGTAATCTTTCTTTGAGATAGTTACCTCGTTGCAAATTGGACCCTTTACTAAAGAGTAATAACGCTGATTAAAGTCAAATACCATATTATCAAGCCAGCATCTGAGATCATTATCTTCATCTGCAGAAAAACTTGGTTCTGCTTTTATATACCAACAAGGTGAACTTTGATTGCCAACACTAGCTTGATACAACTCTCGTAGCAAAGTTGTTTTACCTGTAGCATTAGCTCCAACAATTAATGTCATATCACTCAATAGAACTTCTTTATCGCCAATACTTATTGATTCAATTTTCATAAGACCTGCTCTCATTCATTTTCAATTATCATTGCTAGCAAGCTCGGCAAAATTAATAATTTTTGCAAAATAATCGCCATTTTCTACTTGTTCATGAACTCCGTTAATATGAATCAAAACCGGCCAATAAGAAAAATTTTTAGGAAGTTGCATCCGGCTAATTTTTTCACGCATTTCATCGATTATTGTAGGCCGAACTTCATTTCTAGAAAATTTAATTTCACATACATATAAAGCGTTTAACTTAGTCTGAATTAAATAATCTATTTGACAGCCTTTTTGCCTTAATGTTTTACGTTGGAAGAATGGATTATCACAGACAATATCTGCAGGAGAAACTTTCAAGGCCGATCTTATTAAATCCTTATTATTTAGAACTAAATTCTCTAGCTGTAAGCCCATTATTGTATCCCACTGGGGCAAGTTAGCTGCTAAAGATTCAATTACCCATCCAGATTCAATTTTCTCCTTATTCGGCAAAATATATTTTAAATAAAACCTAGAATAGTTATCCTTCAACCTATATTTGCTAAGCTTCGAGGTTTTACCATCTTTAATCTGCCAAGAATAATCTCTCGATATAAAACCAGCTTTTACCAAATTATCCAAGTAGCCAGACATTATACCTCCATGCTTAATTCCAAGCTGCTCGGAGATAGAGATTTGTTCAGCAGATCCATCAGCCAATACTGTTACAATTCGTTTATAAAAATTACTATGAGTAGAAAACAAATCACTGAAAATATTTTCAAATTCTTTATATAAAATACCCTCTTTAGCAAAACAAAGATTTTTAATATTCTCTTCGGCTGTAAGTTCTGGTTTGATTTCTTCTAGATAACGAGGTACTCCACCTGTCACTGCTAAAATTTTTAACTTTTCATATATAGATACACCTTTACCTCCAATATCCCAAAATTTCATACAGTCCGATAGAGGAAGCTCGTTTAATGTCATATCTAAAGATACGCGTCCTAAGAATCCAGTACTACTTAAAATATTCTTTTCTATCCAGGAGGAAATTGAACCAGAGAGCGCTAAAACCAATTGATCATTTTTTTTAAAATATAAATCCCAAGCGTTTTTCAATTTTCCCAGAAAAACTGGGCTCATCGAGCCAAGCCAACTTATCTCATCTAAAATAATAAGAACTCGATCAGTTTTAGCGTATTCCGATAGCTGCCAAAAAAGCTTGCTCCAATCATCGAATTCCACACTATGATTTCCAGTTTGTCTTATTAACTGCTCTGCAAATTCTTTACGCTGTGATTCATCTGTCGTATCTTTTTCTGGAGGTAAGCCACTAAAAGTAAAAACTTTAGCGAATAACCTACTAAATTCTTGCAAAAGCCTAGTTTTGCCAATTCGTCTCCTTCCTTTTACGATAATAAGACGAGCTGAGCGCACGCCAATTACATTTTTTAATATCTCTAAATCTTTTTTTCTACCAATAAATGATGTCATAATTCTAATATCCAAAGATTATGTTTTAATTCATAATGTTATATAATATCAGTAAATCGACTTTTGTCAATTTGCTGATATTGTAAAATTTCTACCAAAAACCAAATAATCCTTTTATTTATTCGGAACTATGTTCAAACCTAAAGAGAGATTTGGCCGAACCAAAACCAATAAAACAACATATAAACAATGTCTGACTAGTTATCGGATTAAACTTCGAGTTTTTACATCCCGAATTTGTGTCGGTTTTGCTTCTTTACCAATATTTCCTGGAACAATAAAATCAATTCCACATGGAAATTGTTGTAATAAATCAGGGATAGTTTTGGCGGGTAGATGATCAGCAATATTGGCACTTGTTGAAACTATTGCTCCATTAAATTCATTACACAAAGCTTGCACTACAGGATGAGCACTTACGCGTATTGCTACTGAATCATGGTCTCCTGTAATCCATTTTGGTGTTTTTTTAGAAGAGGGGAATACCCAAGTAAAAGGCCCTGGCCAGGTTTTTAATACTTCCTGTAATGTTTCTGGTGCCACTTTTTTTGTATAGCATTTAACTTGATCCCAAGATGCTGCAATTAAAATTAATCCTTTACTCGCCTTGCGCTTTTTTAATTGTAATAGCCTTTCTACTGCGGCTTGGTTAGCTGGATCACAGCCCAAACCAAAAACCGCCTCAGTTGGATAAGCAATAATGCCTCCACTTTGTAAAACTTTTATTGCAGTATTAATCGCCTTACTTGCCAAGACAAAACTCCGAAAAAATTCTTGCTAATAAATCATCACTCGTGAATTCGCCAGTAATTGTACCTAAAAATTTTTGCGCCGAAGTTAACTCTTCTGCAACTAATTCCAAACTATTTTGTTTTAAAACATAGGTCGCAGCAAGTATTGCATCATACGCATGCCGCAAAGCTTCCAGATGGCGCCTCCGCGCACTAAAACCACCAGAACCATCACAAATTCCAGCACTGGCTATTAAATGTTTTTTAAGTAAATCTAATCCTACTCCGGTTTTCGCTGCCAAATAAACACTAGTTATTTGCTCCTGTTTTTTAATTTGGGGAGCTTCAAAAGTTAAATCAATTTTATTGTAAACTACTGTTATTTTCGCATGCTCGGGCATAACACTTGCAAATTCACTGACGATTTTTTTAGGATCGCGCAACTTTTCTGCTGCACCATCAACTATTACCAATAAATGATCAGCATTTTTTATCTCCTGCCAAGCACGGGCAATTCCTTCGCTCTCAATTGTGTCTGGATTATCACGTAATCCAGCAGTATCCAAAAGATGTATAGGTAAACCATCCAGTTGAATGAAGGAGCGGATAATATCTCGCGTGGTTCCAGGGATTGGTGTAACAATTGCAGCATCACGCCCACAAAGTTGATTTAATAAGCTTGACTTCCCTGCATTAGGCTTTCCTGCAATCACTACGGTAATCCCTTCGCGTAAAACCACACCCTCTTGCGCTGTGTTTTCTATTATTTTTAGTTCAGTTAAAAGTTTTGTTAATGCTTCCGCAATTTTTCCATCAGCTAATAATTCAAGTTCTTCTTCTGGAAAATCAATTGCAGCTTCAATCTGCGTGCGCAGTTTTATTAGCTGTTCAACTAGAGAATGAATGCGTGCGGAAAATTCACCTTGTAATGATCGCATAGCATTGCGCGCACCAAGAGCTGTAGTAGCATTAACTAAATCAACAATTGCTTCAGCTTGAGTTAGATCAATTTTGCCATTAAGAAAAGCGCGTTCAGAAAATTCTCCTGGGCGCGCCATAATTGCGCCTAAAGATAAAACTCGCTGCAACACGCAATCAAGAATAACTTGTCCGCCATGTCCTTGTAGTTCCAAAACATCTTCACCAGTAAAAGAGTTTGGCGCAGAAAAATATAGTGCAACTCCCTCGTCGATTATGCTTTTATTCTCAGCAAAAAATTTGCAGAAAGTAGCGTAACGAGGCCTTGGAACTTTACCTAAGACTGCTTTGGCAATTGTTGTAGTAAGTGGGCCAGAGACACGCACAATACCAACTCCTCCGCATCCCGGAGGAGTAACTGGTGCAGCAATTGTCGTGGTCGATGTGTTCACCTTTTGTATCTAGTGGCTTAATAATTCCCACCTTTCAATGTTTATGATGCAGCACACATATCTTCTTATTAATATGCCACTGTTGCAAAATCGAAAGCGCGCTATTCACCAACCAGTACAACACTAGTCCTGAAGGGAAAGAAAGAAAAAATACCGTAAAAATAATAGGTATTAATAGCATCATTTTCGCTTGCGTAGGATCAGGTGAACTCGGGGTTAATTTTTGCTGTAACAACATGGCTAACCCCATGAGGATTGGTAGCACATAATAAGGATCATGTACTGATAAATCCTGAATCCAAAAAATAAATGGCGCCTGGCGTAGTTCAACTGCTCCCATCAATACATAATAAAGTGCGATGAAAAACGGAATCTGAATCAACATGGGCAAACAACCACCGAGAGGATTGATTTTTTCTTTCCTATATAATTCCATGGTTGCTTGGCTCATTTTTTGCTTATCGTCACCGTAGCGTTCTTTTATTGCTTGCATTTTTGGTGCGAGTTCTCTCATTTTTGCCATTGAACGACAACTACTTTCTGAAAGCTTATAGAAAGCAGCCTTAATTAATACTGTCACCAAAATTATCGACCAACCCCAATTACCAACAACCAGATAAATCTTTTTCATGATCCAAAACAAAATCACGGAAATTACCCACAACCAGCCATAATCGATAGTTAAATCAAGCCCCTTAGCCAAAGGTTTTAAATTTTCCGTAATTTCTGGTCCAACATATAAAGTAGAAGCTATATTCACCTCTTTGCCTGGCGCAACGCTAATATTATTATTTGCAAACCCAATGGTGTAGATTTGATTGGCAAATGAACTGTAATAATCGTAAGTTTGAGTTTGATTTGGAACCCAAGCACTCAAAAAGTATCGCTGTTGCATTGCCACCCAGCCACCTTGGCTTTGCTGCGATAAATTTTCTTTCTCCATGTGTGCAAAGGTTAATTTTTCATAAGGTTTATCTGTGGAAGAAACCGCTGCGCCAGTAAAAGTGTTAAAACCAAACATCCCGTGTTGCGTTGCAAAATTGGAACGTTTGATTTGCGCATAAAACTTGCCATTCCAAGGTTTCGCGGTTTTATTATCAATAGAATAATTTACACCGATAGCGTATTTGTCACGGACAAAAGTAAAGGTTTTATTAACTACTATTCCTTTTCCCTGATTCGAAGTTAAACGCACAGTAAGACTCTTTTCTCCTGGTTGCAAAGTATAAGAAGTCTTTTCCGCTCGATATTGTGCTTGCTTATCATCAAGCTTTTGTTCTTGAGAGCTAACAAGTCCACTTGTGGCAACATAATAACTCTCTTGCTGATCGCTAAGTAAAGTAACTGGCGTAGTTTGATGGAGCTCTTTAGGATATTTAAGTAATTTTGCTTGGACGATATTGCCACCTAGCGTGTCAATCGCAATATCTAGAACATCAGTATGTACTTTGATTAAGCGCTCTTCTGGTGCAGGAGCTAACACCTCTGCAGTTGGCATTGCTGCTTCAGCCTGCGTTGCTTCTTTTTCCACTTGCGTTGCTTGTCTAGATACGGTAGCTACCTCAGCAGTGGTGTTATTTACTTCAACTTTGTGATAATCAGCCTGCCAAGCATTCCATAAAGCAAATATGACAATACCTAAAGCCATGTATAAAAAAAATCTTCTATCGAACATACTTATTCTCTCTTTTGTTGTTGCGGAACCAGGTCGACTCCTCCCGGATGCCAAGGATGACACTTTAACAAACGCTTCAAACCAAGCCAACTACCATAAATAATACCATAATTTTCTATCGCTTCATGTGCATAGCAGGAGCAGCTAGGGTAAAAACGGCAATTTTGCCCTAAAAATGGGCTAATGCAATATTTATATGCTTTAAGCAAAAATAGCACTACTTTTTTTGCCGCATAATTAATTTTTGCAACTGCCTTTCTAGACATTGGCCTAGCTCCTTTGGGGATATTTGTGCAACACTCTTACCTGCTAAAATTACTATATCGATACCACCAAGCTCGTGTTGCTGCAATCGAAACTTCTCCCGCACAATTCTTTTAAAGCGATTTCGTAGCACAGCACTATTAACATTCTTTTTTGCCACACTAACGCCAAGCCTTGGATAAGCGAGTGTATTACTGCAATAAAAAAGCAAAACATGTGGGGAAAGAATTTTACTGGGTTTAGCAAAAACATGCTTAAATTCTGCAGATTTGAGCAACCGTTGTGATTTTGTATATTTAAACCGCATTAGAGCCTGCTCAAACCTAGCGAAATTTTGAACTGGTTCTTAGGCAGAGAGACGTTTGCGTCCTTTAGTACGACGTCTTTTGATAACATTTTGACCATCTTGTGTACTCATCCGCACACGAAACCCGTGTGTACGCTTGCGTTTTAAATTTCCAGGCTGAAATGTTCTTTTCATAGATAAATCCAACTCATTGATATTTATAAGTGAGGAATAGTATTGAGTGGCAGGCTGTTTGTCAATATCATACCAATTGAATCTAATATAATATTAGAATAATATTAGTATTATACAATAATATATTGTATATTATTGCAAATTATATATAAATGGGTGAAAACAATGGGTATTTCGATAAATCTTGACAAAAATTTAGTTAATGCTGCACGTTCATATTCGGCGGTACAAGATCGCTCCATTCCTAAGCAAATTGAACATTGGGCTAAAATTGGACGTATTGTTGAAGAAAATCCTGACTTAACCTACAACTTTGTTATGGAAATTCTGTTCGGGCTTGAAGACGTTAAAAGCGGTAATGTTAAGGAATATAAAAAAGGGCTGTTATGAAAATTTTTATAACTAATGCTTTCGAACGAGCTGCCAAAAAATTATATCGCAACCAAATTGCAGAATTAGAAGAAGCAATAGAAGTTATAAAAACAAATCCTATTATCGGCGAAGCAAAAGTTGGTGACCTTGCAGGAATAAGAGTTTATAAGTTCCACATATCACCACAGCTAATTCTATTAGCATATCTTTATAATGAAGAAAATAGCAAAATAACGCTACTTTCTTTTGGCCCTCATGAAAATTTTTATGAAAAGCTTAAGAGAACAGTGGGATAATAATTTGTAATATATTAAGAGTTCTACACATCAATCATTTTCTTCACAATATTTAGCAGTTTTGCAGTTGCTCCGCGATGCTCATTCACAACCCGCAATGCGCGTTTCCCATATTCCGCGCGTAAAATTTTATCTTGCAATAATTGTATTACATAAGCAGCTAGCCCATTTTCACTCTTGACTTTAAATAGTGCACCTGCTTTAGATAATAGCTCTGCAATTTCAGCAAAAGCTTCTAAGTTCACTCCTGAGATAACCGGTTTGGCTAAAACTGCTGGTTCTAATAAATTATGTCCGCCCCATGCAATTAAACTTCCGCCAACAAAAGCTACATCACTTGCTGCATAAATATTTAATAGCTGCCCCATAACATCAGCAACCACTACTTGCGTTTCCTTAACACATGGCTCATGTGTACTAAAACGAATAGTATTAAAACCTTTACTACGGCAAAGTTCATATACTTCGGTAAATCTTTCCGGATGCCTCGGAACTAAAACCAAAAGCGCTTGTGGTATAATTTTGTTAATTAATTTTGCTCCAGCCAAAACCTTTTCTTCTTCATTTTTATGCGTACTTGCAGCAACCCAAATTGGCCGTTCTTTTCCCAATCTTTCTCGTAATAGCGAGGCCTCTGATTTAATATCTTCAGGCAAACAAATATCGAATTTCACATTGCCGGTAACAACTATATCTTTTGCATCTTTTCCTAAAGCCATAAAACGCTTGGCGTCTATTTCGCTACGCGCAGCAATAACTGTGATAGCAGAGAGCATCTCTTTGGTGAATTGCTTAACCTTTTGATAGCCAGCAAAAGATTTTGCTGCTAAGCGCGCATTAGCAAGAATAACCGGCACTTGGCGTAAATGCGTGTAATGTAAAATATTAGGCCATAGTTCAGTTTCCATAATAATTAAAATACTGGGGTTGGTGTAATGCAAAAAACGCTTCACGGCAAAAGGATAATCGTAAGGCACATAAATCTGTAACACGCGTCCCCAAAAGTTTTTCTGGATTCTATCAGCTCCAGTAGGGGTCATGGTGGTAACTACAATTGTTTCATTGGGATATTGTTTAAGAAGCTCAGTAATTAACGGAACTGCAGCAATAACTTCACCAACTGAGACAGCATGCACCCAAATACTACTTGCAAGTGGTTTAATCCCTAAATAACCAAATCTTTCTTTTATGCGCCGGCGATACGCTGGATTTTTACGCGATTTCCACAGCAAGCGTAACGGCAAGAAAGGTAATAATATATATAGCAGCAAATTATAGAGGTGCCTCATGGCGCTCTCCAATTTTTTATTGTTCTAATTGCTAAACTAGGGATTATGCAAAAAATCATTTACTAAAGTGCAAAAAAAACGTAAATTAATACAGTTTCAGGATAATATCAACTTTATGGAGATTTTTTATGGATCCCGTAGTAAAAGAATATTTGTTTTTCAAGCGTATGATCTCGCCTATTATCATCCAAGTTTTCTTCTGGATTGGTTTTGTGATCGCTATAATAGCTGGAATCTGGAGTATGTTCACGCTAGGTTTCATTAATGGCCTAATGATCTTAATTTTTGCTCCAATAATTTTACGAATTAGCTCTGAAATGGGTATTTTATTGTTTCGCATTAACGAAAATTTGGTCACAATAAAAAATTCGCTGACAAAATCTAGTTAATTAATATTTTTTAAATGGAGAATTAATCAATGTGCAAAAACATCTGTAATAAAATTATCGGCATTGTAGTTATTATAGTTGCAATAACTTTAGCTATCGTAGTAAGTATTTGGCATCAAGAAGGCCTTGCTTATATTATCTTCATTAGCCGTTTCTTTGATGTAATGCTTCCAGTTTTAGCAGTTGGTGCTCTATTAAAGTATTTAATTTGTGGCTGCGGATGTCATTGCCATAATGATACTTGCAAAAAAGAATAAAATGTAGGGGAAGGTTTGTCATACACGATCAAGGTGTAAATCGAAACTAAATCTGTTGCAGAAACCTTCCCGTACTTCTTATGCAACTACAGTGTTTGTGTTTGTTTGTATTAATGCATCAGTACTACTAAAACTACTTAAGCTATGAGAAAGAGTTTGTGGTGCGTTGCTCTTATTTACTTGTGCTAATGCATCAGCACTATTAAAACTCCTTAAGTTACTAGAATGAGTTGTTGTTATATTCTGATTTACTGTTGACTCATCTGAGCGAGATCTTTGTAATAGCAGTGGAGATGGCGTTCTAAACGCTAACCCGCTTAGATTTGCCTCACTTATACTTTGAGTGCGCTCACTAAGTAATCGACTAAGATTTTCATCTGAAGTAAAACTCTTGTTGTTATCCGCCAAACGTTTATTATCCGCCAAATCACTAGAAAGAAAGTCTATATTGTTACGAATATAGTTAAAAATGATAATGCACGCAGCAACAACTAGTAACCCAAAACCAGAGAGCCAAAATAGTGCAGGGCTAACAAAACTCTGGGCGCTCTGAGAAAAAACTATTATTGATTCTGGTCCTATTAATGCAAAAGTAACACCAGTTACCCCAATCACTAATAGCGCACCACCAAGAACATCCATTGCCAGCTTTTTCTCTGGATACCACGATTTTTTCTCGCTCCAATTAATCACAAAAGGACTGGATGCTATAGCCAACAAACTAATCAAGGCGCTAATTCTAAATCCGCCGATAGCAAAAGAGGCGGCATTTGCTAATGTTGATAAAGTATCAGTTCCAGCTGCAAGAAAAATACAAAGTTCTCCAACAAAAACCCATAGCAATGCAACAACATACCATGATTTTAATCCGTGAGTTTTCTTCCAGAAACTAGCTGAATCATAACTTTTTTTAAATCGCCAAAAATAATCTCTTAATGAAACTAAAGAGTCATGTGCTTCTTTTAATTCAGTAATGTTTTTTGGATACTTTGGAAGTTGCTCAATCTCTCTATTTAGATCTAATTCAAAATTTGGTAATATTGGGCTAGCCCTATTACGTGCAAAAAACCATGCGGCCTCTTGTTTTAATTCTTCAATATTTTCTAGATACCATTTGCCTAAACGTTCATTTCGGTCCATCGCCATTATAATAGTAAAGTATTTATCAAACTCTCTTAGCTCCAGTTTTTCTGGAAAAGTAGTAATAGAAAGTTCTTGTTGTTTCTTTTCCTCTTCTTTGTGCTCACCTTCGCTTCCATCCTTTAACCCCTCTTTTATAATCCGATGAAAAAACCTTTCTTTTTCGGTTTTATAAATATTTTTATCTAACTGAAGGTACCTGGCTCTTGTGGCAAGATACCAGCTATAATTGCGAAAAAAACGGATACCTTTTTCAATGTTGCTATTTATATTTACTAACTCTGCGTCACTAGTTGAAGGTTCGATTGTATGAGGCAGAATCGGTAATAATTGGCTTGATAGATGCCGTTGTTCTTCTGTTTGCTGATCTTCTTGAGGCAACGCATAGATTTGTTTTAATACATTTTCATAAAAAACTCTCACTTTGAAAGCTGTCTGAGCTAATTTACGCACTCGCATAAGTTGCCCGCGAGCATATTCTTTAGCCATCGCTTGCTCTAACTGTTGCAAAAGATTTGCAGCATGTTGATGCTCTGCTGCTGTTTGTTCCGCACGAATTTGACCCTGATATGCAGTATCAGCAGTTAAAAATACTGGCAGCATTAATATACTAAGAGGGTTAAGTTCGCTCGCTTTAGTTTCTGCTACTGCGCTACTACTTTGCCCCTCACTCGACGCTAATTGCTGCAGTAATTCAGTAATAACAGACTCAATTCTATAAATATTGTACAAAACTGAAACACCTAATTTTTCATCCCTGGCAAGTAAAATAGTATAGTTTGCCAGCTGGCCCTCAAACGTTTTTAAGCGCTCAATTAATATATTATTATTACTCTTTAATTCCTTTATTTTTTTTATTTTATTTTGCAAGGCAAGAATAAAGTTTGTCGCTTCTTTTTTGCTATATGTGCCAATTATATTAATCAGTTCTCGATGCGCATTTGCTTTGTGTATTGCAGCAGTATCGGTGCCGTGTAAATATTGTGCAACTACTTGAGATAATAGGGTAACTGCTGATCTTGGCAAATGTAAGTGAGTCGAATCATCTAATGTTGCGGCAAAACATCCTAGATCTCGTACGGTGGTTTTTATAGTACCATCTTCAGCATTCAGGAAATATGAGCAAATCTTGGCAGATGGTGAAATTAATAGATCTATAAAAACACCTGCACAGACAGTTTCCGAAAAAATAGTGCCACGAAACCTTTGTAAATCTTTATCATCACCACTAGGTGAAACTGGCGGGAAGGCCTCTGATACCTGAGGTTCAACAAAATCCATCCAATCTTTATATTCGTTTGGAGAAAAAAATTCACCACCAGGTAGCGTATTAAACAGCCTAGGCAAGTCGGTTCCTTTATTATAACCAGGTAAATGACAAATTCTGTGTACATAAGCAAAACAATACTCTTTAAGAGTTAGTGGAGCTTCGCTAGAATGTTGCTTAGTAAATAAACCTTGTACCACGTTAAAATTAGGATAATTACCCTTATTGGCTTCGATTAACTCCTCAAGATCAGGCGTAAATAACCTCGGTTTTTGTTCTTCTATGTCTAACTTTTGTCGCCTACCATCCATAATCTTTACCTATTAATGTTTACTGTCATAGCTATTTTCATGTTCTATATCTTCTTCCGTCTCCTCAGAAATTGTATCTTGGCTGGCTTGTGTTCCAACTTCTCCTAGGCGTGCTTTTAATTCTCTTTTTGAAAATTGAGCGAACGTCATAGATTGCAGAGATGGGCTGTTTGGTATTTCGGTTTCTTCAGATATCACTACCATCTGAGGCGCAGCAGTTGCAGAGGTAGAAGACTGGCTCATTGTCAAAGCTGAGGCAGAACTCATACTTGATTCTGCCAACAAGCTACCTGATGAAATACTACTAGTATGAGCTGTTATCGTTAACACACTTGGCGGAGTATCTGTATATACAGCAGCAGACGAACTCACTGTCAGAATTGATGCAGAACTTGTACTAGCCACTGTTGTAAAACTGGTGGAAATACTAGTACTATCTGCTTCTTCCTTACTGTCAACTACAGGCTCAGCAATATTAGAGGCTGAGGTTAAAACTGAGTTCGAGCCAAGAACAATAGAAGCAGAAGCTGCAAACATATGACTTATATCAATAGAGCGACTCCTCTGAGTACGATGTTTTGTTGGATTGAGTGCTTGTGTCTGTGTTGAAAGCCAATTTTGGCCCAATTCCCTATCAACAAAGTCAGACCGACCAACTAGTTGCGCTTGTGTTATCTGCCATACTTGTAACCGCGCAATAATGTCCCACCAATGAGTCTTGTTCTCTTCAATTTTAGTTTCCTTAAAAAATTTAATCTTATCATCTAGCGTTTGCCGTTCTAAATCTATTACGGGGAACATTTTATCAAAATTTTTAAGCACAGCTTCATATGCTGTTATTTCTTGTGCAAGTAACGGCCGACTAACTTGTATATTAGGTAAGCTTCGCATTTGTTTGAGTCGCATGAGGTTTGATTCGACTAATTCTCTAATCTTTCGAATTTGATCCTCAGTCAGTCTGTGTTCCGATAACCCCTTGAAAAAATCCGGTATAATATGTAGTGTGCTCTCATCAATTTTCTTACTATTAAAAGCCTTGATACGTCCTTCTAGCTCTTTCTGTTCTAAAGCTTCTAGTCGATGAAATGTTCTATCAAAATTTTTAAGCACAGCTTCGTATGCTCTCATTTCTTGTGCTAGTAGCTGCTTGCTAGTTTTCGTATTGGAGATTGCATGGCTTTTTTGGAGTATACTAAGTTGTGATTTGGCTAATGCTTTGATCTGTTGAATTTGCCCCTCAGTCAGTCTGTGTTCCGATAACCCCTTGAAAAAATCCGGTATGGTATGCAAAATATCCTTAAGCTCCCTCACTGCCCAATTTATCGTCTGTTCTTTACAGCCAGGAACTATTCTATTTTCTGTATCACCAGCTTGAATCTCCCGAATCTGTTTGGGCGTTAAATATAAGCGACAAAATGAATCAATAAGCTCTTGTTCTAACTTTGGCGTTCTAGCCTCATTTAATTCAGCAAGTTTAATCTTAATATAATTATCAGTTTTTAAATGACCGCACTGTTTCATATAGTCAATTAATACTGAGTAGACCCTGCCATAAATAGCTTTCTTAGCAAACTCATCAACACGGTTAAGTGGTGGAGGAATCTCGTTTGCAGCAATAATCTGTTTTTCAGTTGCGTCAAGCTTATTGATGTAAGCTATAAGTATCATGATAAACCCGATAATTAAACTTAATCCAAGGCTAATATCAATTAAATACGACCACCAACCACCAGCAAAAATAGGGGAAACTACACTAACAACCATGTTTATTGCTTCTGCTTTTGCAACACCAGAGAGCCATAACAAAGTCCAGCCTGCTACTGGTAATAATATGGCTAAAGCTGGTAACAATAACAACCATCGAAGTCGACTTCCCCACAAATTTCTATTTGCTTTAGCCTGTAATGCTTCAAAATAGGCGATATAAATTTCTAGTTGATTCAGCATCCGTGCACAAATGTTATACGGTACCTCATCTGTAATTTGTGCATAAGTTCTTTCATCAACAAAATTATTCTGACCATGTTTTTCATCGTACTTTAATTCCTGATTCTGTAATACATTGCTAAAAAAGCCTTGTGGTTGGGATGCGGGTTGAGACGAACGTAAAACATTATTCAGCAGTTCGCGTATTCTGTAGGCAATTCGAATGCTTAATGGTGAGGAAAATAAATTACTTTTAGTTCTTGGATTTTTACTTAATGCGCTAGACAAATTAGCTGCAAATATTCTCTCATACGCATTAGAACTCTCTTGAATTTCAGGATTAAACTCATCAAATTGCAAAAAAAGAGCTAATACTTCACTAATTGTTTTAGCAGCTTCATTATCAGCTTTTTGTTCTTCTGCTTTTTTTTCTTCTGCTTTTTGTTCTTCTGCTACTGCTACAGATGGTCGCTCTTGCTTTTCTTCAGTTGCTTTTTTATATTCTGCTTCGTAGTGTTGACTAATCCATGCACGAATATCATCGTCTATCTTAATTACCCTATTTCTTTTAAGGGCTTCTTGATCAAAAACACTTCGGCTTCTTGTGTGGCCATGATGTTTATGCCTTGGCGATCCTAACAGGAAACTAACCGGGTTGATGGCTGCTGGAGTAAAATACCCCTCTCTAAATTGCAAATCAGTTTTTACTTCCACTTCTGAAGATTTTTTGTCTTCTTCCACAGACATAATTTAATTCCGTTTAATATTCAAACTAATAATATATTATATCAAAAATATACTATTCACAGCATAAATTTATTAATTTCCCCAAAGCTTCTTGGCGTAATTTACGAATCTGCTGTTGAATTTTTTGCCCTGAGGTTTTTTCTTCTAAAACTTTATTTAGAGGTAATTCAGCAATTATTTTATACGCCTTTTGCAAATAAGTAATTATGTGATTGTCGCTAATTAAACTACAAGCTTGCAGGAAGTCATTAAACCGCTCCGGTCGGCGTAGTGCATCTGTTTGTTCTAATAAATGCAAGAGTTCGTGCGCATTAAGTTTCTTTGCCTGCTTAAATTCATTTTGATGTTTCACAAGAAGAATAGCTAAATCTTTATAAGCAGCAGGCACACAGTAACGCTTGCAAAAACTTTTTACTGCATCAAGTGTTGCTTTAGAAAAAAGCACAGCAAAGCGAATAGTGTTTTTAGCTTTAACTTTCGCCGCCAGAATTAAAATTTTTCGGCAATAACTTAAATACGGATTGATTTCGGGAAATAATGTTTGCAAAGCTTTAGCATTATGCAAAACTATAAAAAAACGTTCTGGATATTGCTCTTGTAACGCACGTTCAAACTCTTGCCATACACGCTCAGGCACTAAAGCATCAATTTCGTGATTTGCTACCATTGACTGCATTAACCTTGTTGTGGTGCGGCTTACTCTAAAATCGCCAAACCGTGCGGCAAAACGTGCAACACGTAAAATTCTTACCGGGTCTTCGGTAAAAGCGCTTGAAACATGGCGTAAGATTTTCTTGTTTAAATCTTTAACTCCACCATAAGGATCAATTAACTTACCATTTTTATCTTGCGCAATTGCATTAATGGTGAGGTCGCGGCGTTTTAAGTCATCTTCAAGTGTTACAGTTGGATCAAAATTACAAACAAAGCCTCGATAACCCTTGCCAACTTTACGTTCAGTACGCGCTAAAGCATACTCTTCTTTGGTTTTAGGATGTAAAAAAACTGGAAAATCTCGTCCAACTTGACGAAACCCTTTGGCGAGCATCGCTTGGGGAGTTGCACCAACCACAACCCAATCACGCTCTTTGACCGGAATCCCAAGTAGCTTATCGCGAATTGCACCACCAACTAGATAGATTTGCATGAAATTAATCATATGACATGATTATGCAATGTCTAATGAATGGGGTCAAATCTTGACAACCGACAACCACAGCAAAAAATAGAATGTCGTTGTCTGTTGTCAAGACTTGACCCCATTTACTACCAGTTGTACATCACCCAATTTTAGCTTATTGTTACGCGAAACAACTTAAGGTTAATAAAACATGCGATTTGCAATCATTATTCAATACATAACCCCACAACATCTTATTTCAAGGTTAATTGGTAAACTTGCGAGCTCACACTTGCCATGGCTAAAAAATCTCTTTATTAAAATTTTCCTACAAAAATATCCAGTCAATATGCAGGAAGCTATTGAACCAAATCCTTTTAATTATAAAACCTTTAACGATTTTTTTACCCGAGCTTTAAAAGAAGAGGCGAGGCCTATTGCTCACATAAAAAATAGTTATATTTCTCCTGTCGACGGTACCATATTACAGTTTGGCAATATCGAGGAGGAATTAATTAAAGCTAAAGGATTTGCTTTTACCGCAAATACACTACTTGGAGATAAAGCGATAGCTGAGAAATTTCGTAATGGTAATTTTTTGGTTATCTATTTAGCACCACATAATTATCATCGCATTCATTTACCAATTTATGGCAAGCTAGAAAATATGTTTTATGTTCCAGGTAAGCTATTTTCTGTTAGACCAGAACACATCGACACTATCGAAAATATCTTTGCACGTAATGAACGTGTGGTAAATATTTTTAGCACTTCTGCCGGAACAATGGCTGTAGTTTTAGTTGGTGCAATGATCGTTGGAAGCATTGAGACTACTTGGCATGGAGTAGTCACGCCAAATAGTAGCTCACAAATTGCTAGCTGGGATTATACCAAGCAATACTATACCTTTGATCAAGGAACTGAAATTGGCAAATTTAAATTAGGATCAACAGTAATCTTGCTTTTCACCAAAGATACTATTACCTGGAGTGATAAGATTAAAATTAACCAACCAATTAAGATGGGAGAAATAATTGGTAGTGAAATCTAGTACATTGTCGTACTAATTATATAGATCACAGCCAAAGCGGCGTAGGGTTGGATGTTGTTCTTTGCGAGCCGGAAAGTCACGTAGGTTGGGTTAGCTAGGGATTCGAGCGTAACCCAACATTTTTTGTTGGGTTACGCTCGAATCCCTAGCTAACCTAACCTACTCTCTGATTCAGCTGTTAACGCAGTGCAGCAAAGAACATCATCCCACTCTGCGCCGCTTTGGCCGTACTGGTCACAATTATAATAACCTATGCCACACAAAGAAAAAATTTCGTTAGAGAATCTTCTGCAATCAGGCGTCACTAGCCTTAATTTGCATCTAACAACACATGCTCAAGAAAAAATTATTAGCTACCTTAAGTTATTAGCTAAATGGAATAAAACTTACAATCTTACAGCCATTACCAATCTACATGATATGCTAATTTTGCACGTATTTGATAGCCTTAGCATTGCACCTTACATTATTGGGCCAAATATTTTGGATATAGGCACTGGGGCCGGTTTTCCCGGAATACCTTTGGCACTAGTTTTTCCTGAATGGCACTTTGTACTGTTAGATAGCAACCGTAAAAAAACTACATTTATTCAACATGCCATATTAACGCTTGGGATAAAAAATGTAACTGTAGTACAAAATCGCATTGAACAATTTCAATTTGCTTCGGGTTTTGTTACCATTGTCACCCGAGCAACTACCAAGATAAAAGTACTTATTGCATTAACTAAGCATCTTGGTAATGAAAATAGCCAACTTCTAATAATGAAAGGCAAATATCCGGAACATGAGTTAAGTGAAGTTCATGGAGCGAAAGTAGTGAAACTGCATGTACCAGAACTACAAGCTGAGCGCCATCTGGTAATAGTTAATTTAAAGGATATATTGTGACAAAAATAATTGCGATTACAAATCAAAAAGGCGGGGTTGGCAAAACCACAACCACGATTAATTTAGCCGCTTCTTTCCATGCATTAAAACGCCGCGTGTTACTAATCGATTTTGATCCGCAGGGGAATGCTACAACTGGAAGTGGTGTCAATAAAGAAAAAATCATAGCCAGTATAGCTGATGTTTTAATTAATCAAGAACCAATTGATAAAATCATCATAAAAACCAATGCGGGTTATGATTTATTGCCTGCCAATTCCACGCTAACAGCGGCAGAATTACAGTTGTTAAAATTAGAAAAGCGCGAATATTGCCTTCGCGATGCGCTACGCCTAATACAAAATAATTATGATTTTATTTTTATCGATTGTCCCCCAGCATTAAATATTCTTACTGTAAATGCATTAGTTGCGGCAAATTCAGTGCTTATTCCTATGCAATGCGAATATTATTCTTTAGAAGGGCTTGCTGCATTATTAAAAACTATTGAACAATTACAACACTCTGTTAATCCACAGTTACAGATTGAAGGATTATTGCGCACTATGTTTGATGGAAGAAATCGCTTAACGCAGGAAGTTTCTGAACAGCTTTTGCAACATTTTCCAAACCAAGTTTATCAAACAGTAATTCCGCGCAACGTACGCTTAGCAGAAGCACCAAGCCACGGACTCCCTGCGCTACTCTATGATGATAGTTCACCAGGAGCAATCGCTTATTTGACGTTGGCAGGGGAAATTAGTAAACAAAACACTGTGGGGGCATCATGATCAAAAAACGTGGTTTAGGGATAGGATTAAATGAACTATTAAGCGATATAAAAAAATTGCAAACTGACGAAGCCACAATTATAAAAACCGCGCTCCGCAACTTGCCATTAGATGTTTTACAACCAGGTAAATATCAACCTCGACGTGATATGGATCAAACAGCTTTGGAAGAACTAGCTGCTTCAATTCGTGCTCGAGGTATTATTCAACCACTTGTAGTACGCGAACTTGCAGGTGGCAGTTTTGAAATTATTGCAGGTGAGCGCCGTTGGCGTGCAGCACAACTTGCAGCTCTTCCACATGTTCCTGCAATTGTGCGCGAAATTACTGACGAAGAAGCAATTGCAATATCACTAATTGAAAACATTCAGCGTGAAGCTTTAAACGCCATAGAAACCGCATATGCTTTACAAAGATTAATTGATGAATTTACTATGACGCATGAAACCGTAGCAATTACAGTTGGGAAATCACGTGCAACTGTTAGTAATATGCTGCGCCTCCTTAGTTTACCTGATGAAGTTAAAAACATGCTAGCGCGTGGCGAACTGGAAATGGGGCACGCTCGAGCGATAATAACTCTTGATTTACCACAACAACTGCAGGTTGCCAAAATAGTTGTAGCGAAAAAACTCTCGGTTCGCGCTACAGAAAGATTGGTTAAAAATATGCAAAACCCTTCATCAGAAACTAAACCAAGCCAAGATATTAATATCTTAAAATTGCAACAACAAATCTCTGATAAATTTGGGGCAAAAGTACTAATTAATCATAGTAAATCGGGAAAAGGGAAAATAATGATAAATTATAATAATCTCGATGAGCTAGACGGAATCCTCGAACACCTCGGCGGTGCCAGGCATCGCTAGTTGGTTATTTCTCTTTGAAAATATTGGTTTTTTTTCTAAAAACAGTATGTATCCGATATAACATAGTTGAAGTTACTAGTTTTTGTTAACTTAACTAACTTCAACTATGTTATATCGGATACGGATAGTTTTTTTAAAAAAATGTAATATAATCAACATAATTATTAAAACTATCTATGCCTGGCACCATGATGAAGATAATTTTTACGGGTGGTGGAAGTGCGGGACATGTAACGCCTAACATCGCTTTAATCAAAAAATTTAGCCAAGAAAATTGGGAAATAAATTATATAGGCTCTAAAAATGGCATTGAAAAAGAGTTAATTGCGCCTCTTAATATACCTTACTATGCCATCGCTTCGGGGAAGCTACGCCGTTATTTTAGTTGGCATAATTTTCTTGATCCGTGGAAAATTCTGTGGGGAATCTTTCAAGCTTATTTTCTCTGCCTTAAATTAAAACCCCAAATCATTTTTTCTAAAGGCGGGTTTGTAGCATTTCCAGTAGTTGTGGCTGCATGGTTAAATCGTATCCCAGTAATTGTGCATGAGTCTGATTTTAGTGTTGGTTTAGCTAATAAGCTATGTTTTCCTTTCGCTAAAAAAATCTGTCTAACTTTTCCTTCGACAGTAAAAATGTTTCGCTCGCAAAAAAAGTTAGTTGTAACAGGAACTCCAATTCGCGAAGAATTTTTTGTAGGATCTGCTAAAAAAGGGCTAGAGCTTTGTGGCTTCACGCATGGAAAAAAAATTATTCTAGTATTTGGCGGCAGTCTTGGTGCCAAAAAAATAAATCAAATTGTCAGAAACCTTTTGCCAGAGTTATTAATTAATTATCAAATAGCACACGTTTGTGGCAAAGGGAAAATCGATACCACAATCAATTTCCCCGGATATAAACAGTTTGAATATTTAACTGATGAATTCCCGCACTTGATGGCAGCAGCAGATTTAGTAATTTCGCGCGCTGGTGCTAATGCTATTTATGAATTAATTGCATTAAGAAAACCTAATATTCTTTTACCGCTAAGCAAAACATCAAGCCGCGGCGACCAAATTTTGAACGCGAAATATTGTGCAAAAAATGGCTATAGCCAGGTAATTTTTGCTGAAGATCTGACCACAGAATCTTTGCTCAAAAAAATTCATTATGTGGATCAACACACAAAAGAAATAATTAACCAATTGGAAAAATTTGTAATTCCGTATAGTATACAGATGGTCTTTACATTGGTTGAATCATTAATTAAAAAATAGGAACCTTACCTCTGACACCGACTGTTTGAGAAAAAAGATCATTGATTATAATAACATTTTTCTAAACTATCGGTGTCTGACCCGGACAAACATATGACAGATTACAAAGTTAAAGATATTAATCTTGCCTCTTGGGGGCGCAAAGAAATTATTTTGGCTGAACATGAAATGCCAGGACTTATGGCGCTACGCGAAGAATTTCGTGACAAAAAACCTTTGCAAGGTGCGCGCATCGCTGGTTGCATTCATATGACCCTACAAACTGCTGTGCTAATTGAAACCTTAATTGAACTTGGCGCAGATGTACGCTGGTCCTCGTGTAATATCTTTTCTACCCAAGATCAAGCTGCTGCTGCAATTGCAAAAGCAGGTATTCCAGTTTTTGCTTGGAAAGGCGAAACAGAAGAAGAGTATTGGTGGTGTATCGAACAAACAATTTTTGGCCCTAATAATTGGCACCCAAATATGCTACTTGATGATGGCGGCGATTTGACTGCGCTGATGCATGAAAAATATCCTGAATTACTAAAAGATATCTATGGTGTGTCAGAAGAAACCACTACTGGAGTGCATCGTTTATACGCCATGATGCGCGAAGGTACGCTAAAAATTCCCGCATTTAATGTTAATGATTCTGTAACTAAATCTAAATTTGATAACTTATATGGCTGCCGTGAATCTTTAGTTGATGGCATCAAACGTGCTACAGGAGTTATGATTGCAGGAAAAACTTGTGTGGTGTTAGGTTATGGCGATGTTGGTAAAGGCTGCGTGCAATCGCTTAGAGGTTTTGGTGCAAATATTCTTGTTACTGAGATCGATCCAATTTGTGCTTTGCAAGCCGCCATGGAAGGTTACAAAGTTGTAAATATGGATGAAGCCTCAACTTATGGTGACATTTTTGTTACCGCAACAGGAAATACCAATGTAATCACTCATGCACACATGGTAAAAATGAAAGACTGTGCCATTGTGTGCAATATTGGCCACTTTGATGCTGAAATTGATATTGCATCACTACGCCAATATCGTTGGGAAAATATTAAGCCACAAGTTGATCAAGTTATCTTTCCAAATGGTAAACGATTGATTGTGCTTGCTGAAGGGCGTTTGGTTAATTTAGGTTGCGCAGCAGGACATCCAAGTTTTGTTATGTCAGCCTCATTCACTAATCAATGTTTAGCGCAAATTGAACTCTGGCATAACCGAGGAAAATACACCGCGCAAGTTTACACTCTGCCAAAAATTTTAGATGAAAAAGTTGCGCGCTTACATTTGGGTAAACTTGGTGTAGAGTTAACCACTCTCACATCTCTACAAGCAAAATATATTGGCGTAGATGTTAAAGGACCATATAAAGCAGAATATTATAGATATTAGCTGATACCATTAATATATATCACAACATAACACAAGAACAGCTCGAATTACTTGCAACCTTGACTTCAATCAATTTGGATACGTCAACTGCGTCTAAAGTAGTTTTAAAGCTGCTTAAGGAATTTGGCATAGTATCTTTGAGATTTGTAGAAAGGATTCCATAAAATCTTCTCCAAGTTTCTAACAAATGAGATCCTTGTGGCTGAACCTGAATTACACTAGGAGGTGCTTTGCTTTCTTGCCCATCTTTTGCTTCGTACTTAGCTGCTACCCTACTTAGTTCATGCGCAGCTTTTGATTGTTCCTGTTGAACATTATCATAAACATTAGAGAAAAGATCAATCTGCTGTGCCTCAATTTGTTGAGAATCTTCTGGGTTAGTATTACGCGCAACTATTAGAGTAATTAGTAAACAACCATGATATCTCAATATCTCTTCAACTGCTTTTGGACTAGTAGCCATCTTAAGTTCTAAATTCGTATCTTCTATCATCTGGAAAAAATCTTGCATAGTATTTCGCAGGTTAACAACCTTATTATTCATAGCAACATCGTCAACTGCGTGAGCAAAATTTTCAAGCTTACCATGTAAAGATGTCAATTCTTCACATTCTAGTTCTGGAATATGAATAGTACATAGTGAGGTGGAAACAGCGCCTCCTATATCACTCATTTTAATACCCTCTCAATATTAATTAAACTATTATTAATAACTCAGATTATTATGATTATCAAGTTATTTATAATTATCCATGTTTAGCTCACCATTTATATGGGAACAAAATTTGTTTAGGTTATTATTAAATTGCACTATAATTATTATAATACCTAAATAGAGAAAAAACCTAATGCGACTACATATAAATTTAGATTTGATAAAGCTATTAATATTCGATTGTGATGGCACCTTGGTTGATAGCATGGGCGCACATTATGATTCATGGTGTGAAATTTATGCCGAGCATGGAAAAAAATTTTATGCTAAAGAACCATTTATGCATGAACTGGCGGGAAGAAATGGTACAAATACTGTAACAATCATTAATGAAAAACTTGGTTACGAATTTAATCCAAAATCTTTAACTGCAAAAAAAGACGAATCTTTTGCAAAAAAATATGTGCACCAAGTCAAACCCGTTTCTAGAGTAGTACAAATTGCCAAAGATTATCATGGTAAGCTACCTATGGTGGTAGCCTCAGGAGGCAATTCTGGGGTAGTAAATGCTTCATTAAAAGCAATCGGCATTCATGAATTATTTTTAAAAGTTGTAGCTGCTGAAGACGTTACAAGATGTAAACCTTTCCCAGATATTTTTTTGGCAGCAGCAAAACAGGCGCAAATTGCTAATTGCGCAGAGTGTTTAGTTTTCGAAGATGCTACAATTGGCATTGAAGCAGCTAAAAAAGCTGGGATGCAATATATTGATATTAACACCTTACAAGAAAAACCTATTAGTAATGATTATTGGTCGTGGAGCTGACATCCCTTATCATCTTAATACATGGAGGTATATTATGAAAAAACTATTTCACATTATTGCCACACCGCGAGGCAGCGAATCACGCACGTTAAAAGTAACAAATGCATTTCTAGAAACTTTTAAATCAACACACAACGATTGGGTGATTGATGAGCTCAATTTGCCTAATGAATCTTTACCTACACTTACACTCAAGCGCGTTGATGGTAAATATGTGTTGCTTAGTGGCAAAGATTTATACGGTGAATTGCGTGAAGCGTGGGATGAAATTGTAATGCATATTGAGCGCTTCATGTCTGCTGATGCCTATTTAATTAGCACACCCATGTGGAATTTCAGTATTCCTTACACATTAAAACAATATATCGATATTATTCTTCAGCCAAAATATTTATTTCGTTACACAGAATCTGGCGCGGAAGGCTTAGTAAAAAATAAAAAAATGCTCATAATTACTAGCCGTGGCGGTGATTATACTGCATCAATGCGTAGTGCTGATTTCCAAGAGCCATATTTACGCTTGGTGTTTGGCTTTGTTGGAATTACTGACATTACCTTTGTCAATGCCCAACCTATGGATATGGGAGAAGCGCTACAGCAACAAAGAATAAAAGAAGCACAGCAAAAAGCTAAAGAAGTTGCAACGCAATTTTAGTAACAAGAGGGAACTATGCCACGCAATTTGCCTATCAGTAATGGTAACTTATTAGTTGCTTTTGATAATAATTATTTGTTGCGTGAGTTTTATTTTCCCCATGTTGGTGAGGAAAACCATACTAAGGGCGATCCATTTCGCTTTGGCGTTTGGGTTGATGGTGAGTTCAGTTGGTTAGGAAAAAATTGGGAAATCAGCTGTGATTATCTTGATGACACTTTAGTCACTAATGTAGTTTTGTTCAATAAAAAACTCGCGCTGCGTATTCTTGCTAATGATATTGTGGTATGTGATGAAAATATTTATTTAAAACAGCTAACTATAGAAAATTTAGCTGAAACTCCTCGAGAAGTACGCCTTTTTTTCGCTCAAGATTTTCATATTCTTGGAAGCCGCATCGGAGATACTGCAGTTTTTCGGCCAGAAATTAAAAGTTTATTACATTACAAAAAAGATCGGTATTTTTTAGTAAACATTTATGCTAATAAAAAATTTGGCATCGATTTTTTTGCTACCGGAAATAAAGAACAACCAATGCAGGAAGGAACTTGGCGCGACGCCGAAGATGGAATACTAAGCGGCAATCCAATTGCTCAAGGCTCAGTTGATTCAGTAATTAGTGTTCACCTAACTATTAACCCTAAGCAACCAGAAACTTGTTATTACTGGATTTGTGCTGGAAAAAATTGGGATGAAGTATTAGCTCTTAACTCCATGTTACAGAAAAAACGTCCCGCAGTTATTTTTAAACAGACTATTGATTATTGGAAACTCTGGGTTGACAAAGAACAGCTAAATTTTAGTTTGCTCCCGGAAAAATTAGCAAAGCTTTATCAACGTAGTTTATTGATTTTGCGCACGCAAATCGATAATTCTGGTAGTATTATTGCTGCTAATGATTCGGATGCGATTTATTTTAACCGTGATACTTATAGTTATATGTGGCCACGCGATGGCGCATTAACAGCATATGCACTCGACTTAGCTGGTTTCGCTGAAATCACCTGCCGTTTTTTTAATTTCTGCAGCAAAATAATTGAAAAAGACGGTTATTTTTTACATAAATATACTCCTTCAGGAATGTTGGCTAGCTCTTGGCATCCTTGGGAAAAAGATGGGGTAATGCAGTTACCAATTCAAGAAGATGAGACTGCATTAGTAATTTGGGCTTTATGGCAACATTTTAATTTATATAAAGACATAGAATTTATTAAACCGCTTTATCGGTCGTTAATTAAAAATGCGGCTGATTTTATGATGAACTATCGCGATGCCAAAACCCATTTACCAATGCCGAGTTATGACATCTGGGAAGAACGGCAAGGAGTTTTTACTTATACTGCAGCTGCAGTTGTTGGCGGATTAGTCGCAGCAGCAAACTTCGCCAAAATTTTTGGTGATATAGAGCTTGCGAAAGAGTATGAAAAAGGCGCAAATGATCTGCGCGAAGCGATGGTTAAATATTTATATCTTGAGGTGGAGCAGCGTTTTTGCCGCGGCATTAATTTTAATCCTGATGGCGTGATTAAAGTTGACGCAACAGTTGATTCGAGTCTTTTTGGTTTGTTCGCTTTTGGTGCTTTTCCCGCTAATGATCAAAAAGTAAAAAATACCATGCAACAAGTTTATGCTAAATTATGGTGCCACACTCCAGTTGGAGGTTTAGCGCGCTACGAAGATGATGTTTATTATCGCAAAAATAATGATATCCCGGGAAATCCTTGGTTTGTTACTACTCTTTGGTATGCAGAGTATTTAATTCATGCTGCAAATACTCGAGAGGAGTTAGATTTAGCATTACCAATATTAGAATGGGTTTGCGAGCATGCACTTACTAGTGGGGTTCTCGCTGAACAAGTTGATCCTTACACTAACGAACCACTCTCTATATCACCTTTGAGCTGGAGCCATGCAACCTATATCGCAGCAATCCAAGAGTACTTAAACAAACTTCTCTCGCTGGAAAAATGCACCACCTGTAATCAAGCAAAATATTCTAAGTATCGAAAAGTTAGCACATTGTTGTAACACAGCCAAAGCGGCGTAGGGTTGGGATGAAAGCTCTTGCGAACCGAAGAGTCATGTAGGTTGGGGGGTAGCTCGCTTTTTGAGCGTAACCCAACCTACTTCTTCTCATAAGTTTACGCAGTGAGTCAAAGAGCTACGTCCGAGCCTAAAGTAAGCTTTGGTTGGTGTCAAAATTAAACCGACATTGTACTAGCTATGCTCTGCTATAAATTTGCACTGATTTATTATATAATTGCTTTGGATTTAGTTTTTATTAACCACAAGGAGGATTAACAACATGGAAAAAAAAGTTAAAGCAATACCCGCTGGTTTTCACTCTGTAACTCCCAGCCTGGTTTTTCGTGGCGCTAAAGAAGCAATCGAATTTTATAAAAAAGTTTTTGACGCCAAAGTTACCTTTCAGCAAGAAAGACCTGATGGCAAAATTATGCATGCAACAATTACCATCGGCGATTCAATTCTGATGCTTGCTGATGAATGCCCACCACATGAAGGCCATAAAGAACATTGTGTAATGTCGCCTGCAGATTTAGGTGGAACATCCGTGAGCATGTATCTTTATGTAGAAGATGTAGACAAAGTATTTAATAAAGCTGTCGCAAATGGTGCAACAGTTTCAATGGCTGTAGAAGATATGTTTTGGGGCGATAGAATGGGAGTAATCAAAGACCCATTTGGACATTTTTGGGCAATTGCAACTCATACCAAAGAGCCAACCGAAGAAGAAATGCAAAAAGGTATGAAAGAGCTTTTTAGCGAGGAGAAATAGATCTTAAAACCAACCAAATCTGGCGAGATATAATTTTTTATAAATCGCCAGATTTGAAGAACTGTAAAAAGCTTGTCAATTAAGAGCAAGCAGGAAAATCGTAGTCTCCTGCCTTTCTTTCTTCTTTTTTTTCGGCTTCAGCATTTACAGATAATAGATTAGGCGCGCGTTTTTCTTCCTTCGCATCACCTGCTACCGCAGGAATGTTTAATACTTCTCTATATTCAGAAGGAATTAGTGCAGCATTGTCTCTAGTAACACAGGATGACACAACTTTTAAAAAAATTGCATCCGCAAAAAAACGTCGATAATCATCACTCATGATATTATCTACAACTTTAGCATCACCTCTCCCCGCGCTTATTACTTCCCACAATCTTCCTTGGTCAGCTTCTTTGAGAAGTTTTAGTATCTGTGGAATATTTTGCGAAGTAAATAATTTATGACAATTATTACGCATATATTCACTATTTAACATTTGCCAGCAATCTGTTGGGCCCAAAGAACCAAGTACTTGAACAATATTTTCTTCGGTAAGTAATTTTTGCCAATGATTTTCCGTCAATAGTTTTGCTCGATCATGTGGCGTTACATAACCAAGCACTTTTGGTAAATTGCTCTGAGAAAGAAATAAATTATACCAATTTTTATTTGCGTACTGACCGCGAAGAAAATCAAAACGCTCACCAGGATTGAAATTTTTAAGTACATAATAAGCATTTCTAGCGTTAATTTTAGCTTCCGCTTCTTTTTTTTGTTGTAAAAGTTCTTCTGGAATCGCAGCCCCTCTTCTTTGGCGTCTATCATATTCTCTTTGGATAAAAACAAAATTATATGCGTCTATTCGTTCTTGTTTTTGTTCTGCTGTTTCAACAAAAATACTCATATAAAATAGCCCTTTGTTTATTATAAATTAAATTATTAATATACTTGAAAGAGCAACTGTGTGCAATTTAAAATGGGATTTGGAGCTGGCGATGGGATTCGAACCAGCGATCTGCTGTGTCTTGCACTAAATAAGTCAGCAAAAGTGACTATGCTTGTTGGTGCACATATCATTCGCGAATTGCAAATAACAAATAAAAAGGTTTGAAAAGGTTTAAGAAGACTGCAAAGGACTTGACACCTTCACACGTTTACAGATACAGTTTTTTGACACCTCATACAGGGATATCGTTGTTTAAGAAAAGTACAACATGCAAAAACCAAACAAAATATTTATACCAATCTTTGCCATTATTAGCGCCATCTACTCCTGTTCAGCTTTGGCAGAAAACGGACCATACCTTGGTGTTAGTTTTGGTTACACCGATGCAATATTTGACGTCAACCAAGATACCACCGCAACTATAACCAATATCCCTATAATAAGAACTATTACTAGAGAGCACCAAAAATCATTTGCAGGAATAGTAAGAGGTATTCAAGGGCAATTGGTTGCTGGCTTTGCTTATGATATAAATAACTTCAACATAGCAGCTGAAATAACCTCTCAATTACCGACAATAACACAACACTATCAAAACACTGAGGATGATTCTTATTCTTATAAATTTAGTTATAATTACGGAATTAATTTTGTTCCCGGATACTATATCACTGAACGAAACCTAATCTATTTGAAAGTCGGTGTTGTGCGCGGCAAATTTGCGGGCAGTGATATTGGAAATGATGGCATTGCTATTTTTGATACCCCTTTTTATTCCAATGGACTTAATTTAGGAATAGGCATTGGAACCTATTTGAATAAACATATACAACTACGATTAGAATATCTTTTTACTGATTACCAAACCTATGAAGCTCAACGCAATATCAATATAGTAGTACCACCACCAGACAATATAGATATAAATTTAAATATAAAAACTAAAATACAACCAAAAATGAACACCTTTATGTTGGGACTTATTTATCAGTTTGATTAGCCCATCATCAGATCCCCTTTGCCTTGCAAATTACGATTTTGTAGCAAGCTCACCATAATCTCTATCCCAAGTTGTTAAGTGATAACCTACAAAGACTCACAACAAATAACAACAGTTAAATCAATTAGTTATTCTAAATTATGTTTGGTAAATTCTAATTTGAAGTGCGACAGTCAAAGATGCTGTATATTCAGTTGTTGATTTATTTGGAGCTGGAGCTGGCGATGGGAATCGAACCCGCGACCTGCTGATTACAAATCAGCTGCTCTACCAACTGAGCTACGCCAGCACTAGTAAGCAACTTTAACCGAATATTTTACTCTATTCAAGATAAGAAATAACGCAATAAGTGTGTAGTGTGCATTAATAAAATAAGAAAAATGATTTATTTAATAGTTTATATTTATATATATTAAGCTTATTATTGTTATTAGCTACCATATTTCTTGTGTATAAGTTCATATCTATCTGGTTTTTCAAGAAAAAGAAACCAAACCAAAAAGTGGATATCTTGTTCATAACCAAGCTAAGCAAGTGGATAATAGCACCCAAAAAAATCTGCAAAAAGTTATCCAAAGGAAATTCACAACATAATTAAAAAATATAACAATGAGTTTAACTCTTCTTGAATTTTTGCTATGCTAGAGAAAAACAGGAGGTTAGTATGAAAAATTATAAACATATTTTGATAGCTGTTGAATTAATCGATAAAACTGATGCCGCCTTAATTAAACAAGGTGTTTTGATGGCAGAAAAGTTTAATGCTGATATCGTGCTAGTACATGCGGTTGAACATATTGGCGGGTATGGAGCTTATGGAATGGGTGTTGGCGTCGAGGTTGAACAAGCTCTGCTTGAGAACGCAGAAAAAAGCTTACATAGTCTTGGGCGACGCCTAAATATTCCTGAGCAGAAACTTATTGCCAGAATTGGTCCTGCAAAATTTGTAATTTTAGAAGAAGCTGAAAGATTGGGTATTGATTTACTTGTTGTCGGAAGCCATGGTCGGCACGGTATTCGTGCTTTGCTTGGCTCAACAGCAAATGCCGTTTTACATGGCGCCAAGTGCGATGTGTTGGCAGTGCGGTTACGCGAATAGATTTCTTTCCAAATCATGAAAGGTGAAGCAACATGAATGCCATAATGGGGAAAATTATGGTTGTGGATGATGTTCCACAAAATGTTGAATTATTAACCAACATGTTGGAAGCTCATGGTTATCGCGTTTTTGCTTTTATTAAGGGTGAACTAGCGCTAAATGCTGCGAAAAAAACTCCGCCAGATTTATTTCTATTAGATATCAGGATGCCTGGTCTAGATGGTTACCAAGTTTGTGAAAAACTAAAAGCCGATCCTGTACTTACCAAGATACCAGTAATTTTTCTTAGCGCCTTGAGTGATCTCGATGATAAAATAAAAGCTTTTCACGCAGGTGGGGTTGATTATATCACCAAGCCATTTCAATTTGAGGAAGTGCTTATTAGAGTGCGTACTCATCTTAAAATTAAAGAGCTCCAAGAAAAACTGGAGTTATACAACAATAATCTGCAGCAACAGGTTGCAGATCAAGTAAAAGAGATATCAGAAGCACAAATGTCGATAATTTTCGCTCTGGCTAAACTTGCTGAATATAGAGATGCAGATACTGGTGGTCATCTTGAGCGAGTTCAAGAGTTCTGTCGTTTGCTAGCCGAAGCGTTACAAAAAGATTCTCCGTACAAAAATCAAATTGATGACAAGTTTATAACAAATATTTTTTTAGCCTCTCCTTTGCATGATATAGGAAAAGTTGCAATTCCAGATCGTATCTTGTTAAAACCTGACAAACTTAATGACGAAGAATTTGCTGTTATGAAAACCCATGCTAACATTGGAGGTGAATACCTTGAGGAAGTTTTAACCAAGTATCCAAAAAATGCTTTTATTAAAATGGGTGTAGAAGTTGCGCGTTTTTCACATGAAAGATGGGATGGCAAAGGATATCCTTTAGGATTATCTGGTGAAACTATACCACTTTCTGCTAGGATAATGGCGTTAGCTGATGTTTATGATGCTTTACGTTCTAAGCGTTGCTACAAAAAACCAGTTGATCACAAAATAGCCTTTCAGGTTATAGTAGATGCTTCCGGTACTCAATTTGATCCTATTATTGTTGAAACCTTTATGAAAATTGGTGATGCATTTGATAAGTGTTACAGAGATATTTCTAACTAACACAGAAACCAGTTAACCAAGTTTTGTTCTTTCAAGTAACTTAATTATTTTCTGATAATCATATTGTTTTGCTAAGTACCCGAAAATATTCGAGAGCCTTGAGTCTATTTTACTTAGTTCTTGTGTGATTAAGCTAAGTAACATCGAGATATTTCCATCTTCTGCAGCATCAAGTAAAGCGTTAACAAGACTAGAGGGAATTTTGTGTAGCAATTCGTCACTCACATCTTCTAAACTAACTTTTCCATCTAGACTCTCGCTTGTAGCTGCATAACTATACTTTACGTTTAGATGCTGCCTGATTTGCTCAAATAACTCTGATTCTTTGTAAGGTTTTCGAATAAAACCATCTACTCCAGCTTGCAGCACCTTTTTTTTAGCATCTTCAAGCGCGCTTGCAGTTACCATTAAAATTCGTACACTACTTCCTCCAGGAAGTCTTCGCAGCAATTTTGTGGTTTCAATACCGTCTAATCCGGGCATGCGCAAATCCATAAGAATTAAATCTGGCTGTTTCTGTTTAAATAGTTCAATGGCTTCTTGCCCGTTACTTGCTTCGATGGTTTTAAATCCAACACGTTGCAACAATATTTGTAAAACTTTTCTATTTGGTTCGTTATCATCAACTACAAGAATTGTTGGTGTTGATATTTCTGTCGCAATACCAAGAACTCGTTTTTGTGGTACTACATTTTGTGTTTGAATAGATGCTTCAGTAGCTAGCTCGGCTTTAAAAGTAAAAACAAAAGTACTTCCTTTACCAACCATACTAGTAAATGTTATATCACCACCTAGCAAACGAGCATAACGCTTACTTATAGTTAAGCCTAATCCAGAACCTCGCTCCATAGTATTTCTGGTCTGAACTTGTTCGAAAGCATTAAAAATAGTTTCGTATTCATTTTCAGGAATTCCAATTCCTGTGTCACTAACTGTAATTTTTAGATTGACTTTATTTGATTCTGTTTCAAGTGGTGAACAAGAAGTAATTATCTTAACTTCACCGCATTCGGTAAATTTGATAGCATTACCTATAAGGTTAATAACTACTTGGCGGATTTTAATTAGGTCACTTATTAAATAGCGCGGTACTCCTGAGTTTCTCGTAACCTCAAAACTCAAATTTTTTTCTTGAGCGCGAACAGCAAACATGCGCTCAATGTCACTAAGCATGAGGTGAAAATCAAAACCCTCTGCGATAATCTGTATTTTGCCTGACTCTATTCTTGACATCTCAAGGACATCATTAATTAATGCTAAAAGATGGTCGCCACTACTATTAATAGTATTAATATATTCTCGTTCAGTTGGGGTCAAATTTTCATCATGTTGTAAAAGCTGTGAATAGCCTAAGATTGCATTCATCGGTGTACGGATTTCATGACTGACGTTGGTTAAGAAAACACTTTTTGCGCGATTTGCAAGGTCGGCGGCTTCTTTTGCTGCTTTCATTTCCTCAGTTGCTTTGATTCTTTCTTTAATTTCGGTTTCTAAATCTTGGGTACGTGATTTGACTAATTCTTCAAGATGCTCACGATACTTTTCTAATTCTGCTTCGGTTTTTTTCCTTTCGGAAATATCACGCGTGCTGCAGAAAACATATTTTTTACCTTCCATAGTAATAAAACGTGCCTGTACTTCTACTGGCATTATTTCGCCATTTTTTTTGAAATGTGCACTTTCAAATAATATGGAACTATTATCTGGAATATCGTTAATTCTTTTCATGATCATATTTTCATATTTATGCACAACCAATTGGTGTAAATTAGTCGCCATTAACTCTTCTTGCGTATAACCACGAGTTTTCCACATAACCTCATTCATCCAAACAAATTTGCCATCCATGTCATTAACATAAATTGATTCCAGGGTATTATCGAGCATTTCGGCTTTAGTTTTTAATTCTGCGGTGCGTAATGTTACTTGTTTTTCGAGTTCAGCAGTAAAAGTAAGTAATTTTTCATGATAAAATAAATTGCGGGTTATGCTATTAAGATATTTGCTTACTAAATTAATAAAAGGATAATCAGAATCTTTAGGGGTTTTTTCACCAAAAGCCAAAGCATCTTGTGGCGGAAAACAAAACAACAACAAAGAAGCAAATGTATAAGTTTCATCTTCGCTAAACACATAAAGCATCTTGGCGCCAGTATCCAAATTAAAACCATCCTCAAAAATATAGGGGCAAATATTTGTAGCAAAATTAAGCAATGAAGATTTGTTAGTATTGGGTAAAGTAATTATTTCTTCTGCAGATGTAATGCCAATAGCGCGAGGCTCAAAGTATGGAAGTTTAATATTGAGTATTTCAGAAACAGCACCACGTATTTTCCTAACTTTTGCCGTTAAGGTTTTGTTAGTAAAATCAAAAAAAAGGCCAACGGCACGATATGTAATGAAAATATCAGATAACAAATTAATAGCTGCAGTTAATACTTCATCAAGATTTTTTGCTTTAACTATGGTTATACCAAAATCATTAAGAAGATTGATTCTTTGGAGCTGCTGCTCTAAATTGTCTCTTGTTTCATAAAGCCTGAGCTCTGACCTTACTAGGCGGCGTATTTGTTCCGTGAGCTTTAAATTTTTTTCAACATCTTCGCAGCAAGAGTTATTTTTCATATAGTTTTATTAGCTAATTACTTATCAAATAAAACAGCAATTACAGCAGTAAAATTGTGAAAAAATATTTTATTGCCGATGGGAGCAATCTCGCCGTAAGTATGAAAACCAATCCAAGGAGTATCCGCTGGTAATAATTGTTGTACTGGCTTGATTAATATATCATTAACATTATGGCCATAAATAACCCTGCCTCTTCCTGCGCAATCATACTGAAATACTGCAAGAACTTTTTTATTTTGATTGCGTGCTAAAAGGCTTTTAAAAGCAGTAAGAACATTTTCTGCAATAACTTGTGGGTCACGCCTGGTTAAATGAATTGGACATCCATGTGGGATTTCAACTGAAAATTTTACTGCACCAGTAGTCTGATCTATACCAACAGGCATTCTTATTATTAATTGTTCGCCATAAGGAGCTTCGCATTGCTTGATTTCTCCCAAACACAAGTGGAAAGCATCTTCTCCCTTAAAATTTTCTGGATTGTCTGGAAGAAATTGGCGAAATGCCTCCCAGGCGGGTTGATTATCAATTTCCACAATCGCGTTTTTATCAGTTTTGGTAACTTTTTGCTCTAACCCAACTTCTTCACAACCATGTGAAACTAGCCAATCTACTTTATAATCACTTGGTAGCATAACTGCAGTTATTGCATCAGTGTAAACTTTACTGTTATGGTATTGGTAGGTTTTTTGAAATTTCATCATGTCGCCAGCTGTTCCACCAATAATTAATGGATTCCATGTTAGCTTTTTTTCTAATGCTTCTAAAACTTTAGTCACATTTACAGTCATAGAATCTAAAAATACCATTAGAGTTTCTTTGCCATTTGTATGGTATTTATTAATTGCTCCGGCAAGATTTTCACCGCATTGATAAGAATTTTCTTTGAGTCCTGAAGCGATGAAGTTATGGATTGGTAATTGTGTTCCGGCAAATAACATAACTGCTACTATGCAGCTTCCTTCATCAGATCCTGAAGGAGTTATAATTCCTTCACCACTGCATCCTGACATAGGGATATTACCAAGAATAGTGCTAAATCCTTGCATTAATTGTTCTTGGTCATATCCAGTGGTAGCAAAAACTAGGGCAAATGAAGCCTTTTTGCCTTTAAGTTTTTCAATGGCAATTTGTGATGCTTCTTTAGCAGCTTGAACTGCGTTGCTTAAATTACTTTTCCCAACTCCGATAATGGTGTCGCTCATAATTTCCTCCGTGCATGCGGGTTTGTCCTTGGAAATCCGTCCTCAAATCTATTCTTTATTTGCTGAGGTTTTTTTTGTAGCTAAATAAGTATAAATAGTTGGAACCATAAATAAAGTAAAAATGGTTCCAATTGACATACCGCCAATAATCACCCAGCCGATTTGTTGTCTGCTAATTGCACTAGCTCCATGTGCAAAAGCTAACGGAATCGCGCCAAGCACCATAGCACCTGTAGTCATTAAGATTGGGCGTAAGCGAACTGCAGCAGCGGTAGTGATTGCCTCAGTTATAGATTTTCCGGTTTCTTGTAATTGATTAGCAAATTCAACCATTAAAATACCGTGCTTACTAATTAACCCAATTAAAGTAACCAAACCAATTTCAGAATAAATGTTTAAGGTGCAACCAGCAAGCCACATGCCTAAAAACGCACCAAAGCTAGAAAGAGGGATAGTAAACAGTACAATCAATGGATCACGAAAACTTTCAAATTGTGCTGCTAAAACTAAGAAAATGAAAATAATAGCGAAAATAAAAGTCACTAGCATTTGTCCACTGGTTTGCAGGTACATGCGAGAAAAGCCGCCGTAATCCATTCTAATATTTGATGGTACGATATCTTTACTTATTTGTTTAATGTAATCTAATGCTTGGCCAATCGTATATCCAGGAGCAGTGGTTGCGGTTAAACTAATTGAGCGCAGTTGTTGGAAGTGTGAAATACTTTGTGGTTGCGTGGTTTCTTTTATTGAAACTAGATTTGAAAGTGGTACGGTATCGCCACCAGCAGTGCGCAGATATAAATTATTTAAAGTATCTGGTTGATTACTGAATTCTGGTAAAATCTCTGGAATCACATCATAACTTCGCCCTAAAATACTAAAATGCGCTACAGTTGGTTGGCCAAGGCCCAAATTAATAGTTTCGCCAATATCGCGTACCGAAATGCCTAAATCGCCTGCTTTATTGCGGTCGATGTTGATATCTAGTTGTGGTTGATCGATTTTGGGAGAAGTGTCTACATTAGTTATTTTTGGATTTGCGCGAACTGCTGCAGCTAACTTTAACACTATGCGATTAAGCGTTTGGTAGTCACCAATAGTTTGTAGCTCAACATCAATAGGCATACTTTTACCACCCACTCCTGGTAAATTTGGTGGATTAAGCGGGAAGGCAAAGATACCTGGAATAGACCAAACTTGTGGGAAAATACTCGCAATAATTTCATCGGCGCCACGCTTTCGCTCTGACCATGGTTTTAAAATTGCTACAGAGTATGCAGTATTTGGTGATGAAGTAGTGCCACCAGCACCGTTAACAATCAAATAACTTTGTTTTTCAGGAATCGAGTTATAAATTGGCTCTAAATATTTGGTGTATTTTGTTGTGTAGTCTATGTTAGCTGAAGTTGGAGCTATAATGGGTACGATAATTGCTCCACCATCTTCAATCGGGGCAAGTTCTGAGGGTACGTATAAACTGACAACATAGGTTAATAACAATACCACAGGGATCAATAATACGATTTTTTTTCTGTGAGTTAATAACTTGGTAAGAAAAACTCGGTATTTTTCCGTAATTTTTTCTGTAAGCTTTTCCACGCGATCAGCAAAGCTCCCGGGTTTGATTTTCCCAGTGATAATTTTAGAACACATCATGGGCGAAAGAGTTAAGGCAATAAATCCAGAAATAACTACAGCACTTGCCAAAGTGAAGGCAAATTCTTTAAAGATAGAACCAAGAAACCCAGTCAAAAATCCGATCGGAGCATATACTGCTGCTAAAGTAAAAGTCATGGCAATAATTGCGAACTGAATTTCTCGAGCACCGATAATTGCAGCATCAAATGGTGATTTGCCTTCAGCTAAATGGCGATGAATATTTTCCGAAACCACAATAGCATCATCAACTACCATACCAATCGCAAGCACCAAAGAGAGAAAAGTTATGGTGTTTAAGCTATATCCCATTGCTAGCATAATGCCGCAGACACTAATTAGAGAAATAGGAATTGTTACTGCTGGGATTAATAGCGTGCGCCAAGATCCAATAAATAAAAATACCACAAAGATAACGCACAAAGTTGCTTCAACAATGGTTTTTTTGACTTCTTTGATTGACTCAGAAATAAATTTTGAGCTATCCCACATTATTTCGCCATGGATACCTGGCGGCATAGTTTGTAATAACTGTGGGAAAAGCTTATTTACTTCAGCGGTGATGTCTAGTGGATTAGCAATGGGTGATGGAGTAATAGCAACAACAACAGCAGACTTCCCATTAACATTAACATTGACATCAGTGGTTTCAGGTCCGAGTTCAGCATGGCCAACATCCTGAATGCGAGTTAAAGTTCCATTATCGTCTCTAATAACCAGCTGATTAAACTGTTCTTGAGTAGTTGCCTCACTGTAAGTTTTAACATTAAATTGTTGCCACGAGCTTTTTAATTGTCCAGATGGTGCTTGCACACTTTGAGTTAATAAAACTTGTAAGATATCAGTGGCAGTAACATTGCGTGCCGACATTTGCTGTGGGTTAAGCCAAATTTTCATACCATAACCAACGCCCCAAATTTGAGCACTGCCAACACCAGGCAAAGTTTGTAGTTGAGGTTGCACAACGCGAATAAGATAGTCAGTGACTTGTTCTGTTGGGACCGTGTTACTGTAAAATGTCATGTAGATAGTTGGAGTAGCATTAGGATCTACTTTGCTAACGATAGGATCATCAACTTCTTTGGGAATTACTTTACGTGCGATATTAATTTTGGCATTAACATCTGCCATAGCTGCATTTAAATCATAACCGAGAGTGAAATAAATGGTTATGGTGCTAGCACCAGGTTGGCTGCTTGAAGTTATATAATCAATCCCATCAACTCCGCCAAGAGCATTTTCAATTGGTGTAGTAACAAAACCTTCCATAAGCTCAGCATCTGCGCCTGCAAAAGTTGTAGTAATAGTGATTGCAGATGCATCAACTTTGGGGAATAAACGAGTTTGTAAGGCAAAATAAGAGCGCGCGCCAACAAGCACTAACAGAAGACTTAGCACGGTTGCAAAAACAGGTCTGCGAATAAAAATGTCTGTAAAGTTCATAATAAAAGGCGAGATTAATCCCTATTATTTTTTATGCTTCGTAATTTTTTTCTTTTTGTGGAGATCTTTTTTTACTATTTTATTAGAGCTAGAGATTTCATTTGGCTTCTGTGTAACCGTTAGCGGCTGCAACCAAGAGTTAATTTTTTGCAAGTCATCTACCGCCAATACTCCAGCAAGTTGTTTTAGTAGTAAAGTTTGCGTAATGTAATCATACTCATCAATTGCCAGACTTTTTTGTGAATTATAGTAATCTGATTCAGCCTTTAATACATCAACCATAGTACGAGTTCCTACGGTATAACCTGCTTCGGTAGAACGTAGTGCACTTTCCGTAGATTTTACAAGTTGTTTATCAGCTTTAACACGACTGATACCGGCAATTACGCCTAAAAATGCTTGATTGGTTTGGCTGACCACACTTCGGTGGGTTTGTTCTTGCTGTGCCAAGGCTTGCTGATATAGATAACAAGCTTGTTTAGTCTGTTCGGTAACTGCGCCACCTTGAAATATAGGAACATTTAGCGATAAGCCAGCAGAAGCAACTTTAGAGCGGCTGAAATCTTGTTGGCCAGTATTATCGTTATTATAGTTATAATTGTAGGAACCAACAGCGCTAAGAGTGGGCAAATGTCCAGAAAATTGAGTTTTTATATTTTCACGAGCAGCAAGGGCCGCAAAACGTGCTGCAATTAAGTCGTAGTTTTGTTTTTCAGCACCTTTTACCCAACGTTCACTATTATTTGGATTAGGATTAATTAGTGGAATATTCTCTTTGAGCGCGCTGATCTCAGTATATTTTATTCCGGTGAGTTGAGTTAGTTTTTCAAAATTATCAGTAAGGTTCTTTTTCGCGGTAATTTCATCTGCAATAGCACTATCATAGCTAGCGCGAGTGTTTTCAAGATCAGTAATAGCAATTAAACCAACTTCATAACGATGTTTAGTTTGTTCCAGTTGACGCCAAACCGCCTCTTTGTTGGCCTGAGTAAAACGTAGCACGTCTCCTGCTTGTAAAACTGCAAAATAAGCTTGCGCGGAGCGAAAAGCTAGACTTTCTATAGCGGATGCAAAAGTTGCTCCAGCTTGTTTAACTTTGGCTTGAGCACCCCAAACATTTGCCCAGCTACCGAAGTTAAATACTGGTTGAGTTAGACTTACACTATAAGCAGCAAGATTACTGTAAAAACCGCCATTTTCTTGTTCAAATATAGGCGTAGGAGAAACTATCTGCCCTCCTTCAAAATCAGTGCGAGTGCGTGCAATGCTGCCTTGAGCACTAATTTGCGGTAATAAGCTTGCTTTACTGATAGGCAATACTTCTCGATCAGCAAGCCATTTTGCATTAGCTGCTTTGAATTGAGGATCATTTGCTTGCGCCTCAGCATAGACATCAAGTAGATTTACCGCTAGAGCATTAATTGAGTAACAACTAAGCAAAGATGTGATAACGACTAAAAATAATTTTTTCATAGTTTATTTTTTTTCTTCTTCCTTTTTTTCTTCTGCAGGAGGAGTTTGTGGCGCTTCTGGTGCTTTTGGTTGTTCCAGTTTACTCAGCAATGCATCAAGCTTTTCTAACGCTGGATTCACAAATTTCGCAGCAGGCGATTTTTCATCAAGTTTAAATTTTTTTAAATCAATTCCAAATGGCATAAGACTCTCCTTGATTTATTATAGCAAAAGCAAATTGTAGCATAGGTTAGTGTTAAATTGCTAGATACATTAGAATTTTTCAGGGCACTGCGACTGAAGTTAGTGAGGCTGTACTAGAATTAGAACTAGCACCAGCACCAGCACCAGCATTAAAATCTACCGTAGTGGGATAACCATTCTGGTCGCCGGTAGTTGAGATATGGTCGTTATTGCCACTCAAAAGTGAAGTGGTTTCTTTATCATCATCATTAGCTTCACTTGATGATGCAGCAGCATAGCCATCCCTTCGTATTGCCTGTAGTTTTGTTTGCTCTATTTCTTCATGCTTTTCTATTGGCTCATCACAACGAAAAGCCATGAATGGCTGCATTTTGTTCCAGGATTCGCTCCAAGCATTACAAAAAGCCCCCCAGCTCCAAGTACACCTACACCGGCAAAGGTTAACTAACCCAACTAAAACGAAATCCCAAACAGCAGCTAAAGCTCGAAAAACAAAAATTACTAGATTTATTGGGAACGACATTACCATCAATAACCAGGAGGTATGTGAATGTCCCTCTTCATCTTTACCTTTGGCCGTTTTTCCTGGTTTTTTGGGCATGAACCCACCATCGGAAATCCCATCGCCAAGGCCGCCAAGTATAATACAAACTATCGCTGGGATTGGTCCCCAATTGTCTGCCATTAACCCTGCAGCAAACATATGGCCCCAAAAAAGTATAAACTGAATCGAACTAGTTAAAATATAATCTATTATGCGAAAAGGATTAATCCAAGTCCACCCAGGATCGTTTTTACCCTGTCCTTCTTGTTGTTCTGGATTATTTGCAGGAGCATTTTCAGAGGCACTTTGTTCAGGTTTGTTAACAACCCAGCCAGGATTTTCTTGCGTTTCTTTAGTTTCTGTTGGTGTGTTTTTTTGATCAGTTTGATGATCTTTTTGTTCGAGCTTTTCTTCAGAGGAGTTTTGTTTTTCTTTCTTTTTAAATCCGAACCACTTTTCTAATGTTACAAGAGTAGTAGATAGGCCATATAGCATAATTGGCAGAAACATTAGTCCTACCAACAAATAACTGCTTATGTATATGGCGGTATTATCTCCAGCAAATTTGGAGAGGCCTTCTTCACTTGCACCACGCCAACATGCTGCAGTAATCACATTAGAAAAGATTACAAAAGCTAAAATAACAACTACTATAAAAATTCTACCAAGAATAAACTTACACCAGGCGCAAAATTTTTGCCATTTAACCCAATTATCTTTTTTCTTCGGATCTATCTTTATTGCCCAGTCATCCTCGTTACCATGACAAAACCAATGCCAAGCTTCTTTAAGTTTCGACCATGAAGAATTTTGAATAAATTTAGCAACAGCACCGTAATACATTAACGTGAAACCTATGGCAGCGACGGCAGAAATAGCTAGAATATATGGCAAAGTTAAAAAAGATAAAAAACCAAATGCATTTGTTGCAGCTTGCAGCGAGAGCACTCCGACCAGTGCCATAACAAAACCGGCGCAAAAAGACAAAAATAGGGTAAGTCGCGTTTTCCAAATTGTACCATTAATATCAGCGAGGAGCTTTTTGCGTTCATCTTCATGCTTTTTGATTAGAGTTGTTAATTCATCGAAAGCTTTCTTGGGAATTGGTTCTTCCTTTAAGCGGTAAGCTTCTGCCTCGTATTGCTTATACGTGCTACTAGGATTCACTATACAGTAGAGAGCGGCTTCTTCGAGATGGTCGATATGCCCAATTTCTTCATCACTTAAATGTCCTTCGCTTTCTTCTTTTAACCTTTTTATCAGAGTGTTTTGATAGAGTTCGTACCAAAATGTAGCACCTTTATCATTTTTTAATAATTCAAGCAGAAAATTTCTTACCATCTCATGTTTGGTATATCTTGCTTGAAGACGCTTAAATCCTTCGATAATGGTTTGCCTGTATACTTCACCTTCAACAGCAAAATTAATTAGAAAAGCGATGGTAGCTAAAAATACAATTGAGGTAATAAACGACATCCCATAAAAGCAAATTAAGCTAGCTGCAAGGGTAGTACAAATCCAAAGCAGAATTAAGAAAAAATTTTTAAAAAATTTACTAAAAGTAAATGCAGCCATGGTATAAGTTTATCACAAATTAATAGTTGAGCCCTGGTTTTTCTCCGAGTATATTCTAATTCTATACCCTCAAGGAGAATTTTATGGCAAAAGTCCCTGCTGATTATATTATTTACGGTGATTATGTAGTTACAGTCAATACTGCTATGGATGTAATTAGTAATGGTGCCGTCGCAGTCAAAGATAACATTATTATAGCAGTTGGCGATGCTACGACACTTTTTAAAAAATATCCAGAGGCAAAAGTTCTAGGTGGTAAAGGACAGCTCGTAATGCCAGGATTGGTCAATACGCATAATCATGCTCCAATGGTTTATTTACGCGGTATTGCTGATGATTTACCGCTAAAAGAATGGTTAGAAGAACACATTTGGCCAAAAGAAGGTAAATGGGTAGGATCTGAATTTGTTAGTGATGCAACAAAACTTGCTTGCCTTGAAATGCTGCAAGGTGGGACCACAACTTTTGCGGATATGTATTTTTATTGTGATGCTATGGCAAGATCAGTAAAAAGTGTCGGTTTACGCGCAGTTTTAGGTGAAACTGGTTTTGATTTTCCAACGGCAGCTGTAAAAAGTTTAGCTGAATATTTTCAGCGTGCCGAAGAGTTTATTCAACTATGGCAAGATGAAGCGTTAATTAAACCTTCGATTGCGCCGCACTCGCCATATGCTTGTTGCCCAGAGACATTAAAAAAAGTGCAGCACATTGCACACAAATATAATGCACCAATTCACATTCATGTAGCTGAAACCGAGTGGGAAGTTCAAGAGATTAAAAGTAAATATGGTAAGCGTCCAGTAGAGCACTTAGATGCAATTGGATTCTTAAATGAACATGTGATTGCTGCACATTGTGTTTGGCTTGATCCACATGAAATTGAAATACTCGCGAAACGAAAAGTTGGTGTTGCTCATTGTATCGAAAGCAATTTAAAACTTGCATCAGGAATTGCGCCAATTCCTGCAATGCTTCGGGAAGGTGTAAAAGTTGGTTTGGGGACAGATGGAGCAGCAAGTAATAATGATTTAAACATGTTTAGTGAAATTGCAACTGCTGCGAAAGTGCATAAATTATTTGCTAAAGATTTAACAGCGCTTGATGCGAAAACCGCAGTGCTAATGGCGACGAAACGTGGCGCGGAAGTGCTAGGATATAATAATTTAGGTTTTCTTGCCCCTGGTGCACTTGCTGACATTATTACTCTAGATTTAGAGCGGGCGCACTTATTGCCATTATATAACGTTTATTCACATTTAGTTTATGCAGCAAATGCAGCTGATGTGGTAAATGTAATGGTTAACGGTGAAATTTTATTGCATAATGGTGAGGTTATTAGCTGTGATGTTGCAGAGATCCTTGCTAAGGCACATGAGTGGAATAGGAAAATAATTTAACAATGAAACACCGAAGGTGTTTTCGATTATAGCCCAGGGTTAGACCGAATGTTTTTTATTCGGTCGTTACCCTGGGAAACATGAATGGTTTGGCGAATTAGATAATTATAAAATCAAAGGTACCATATGAATAAAGCATCAGTTTTAGTTTTTAATTGCGGAAGTTCCTCGATCAAATTTGCAGTGATTGAACCAAAAGAGGGAATAAATATTGCTACTGGATTAGTCCAGCGCATTGGCTCGCCAGAAGCGAGTATTAAATGCACTATGGGTAGCGAAACACGTTCCCAAGAATTACCAGATATTGATTATCGTTCTGCACTACAAGTAATAATCGATCTAATTCATAATTTTGTTGCGGCTAAAGATGGCATTTTTGCAGTTGGCCATCGCGTAGTGCATGGCGGAGAAAAATTTACTCATTCAGTAATAATTAATAAAGATGTGCTAAGTGTAATTCGTGACTGCGTACACTTGGCGCCGCTACATAACCCTGCAAATATTATTGGTATTGAAGAAGCAATGAAAGCCTTTCCAGATTTGCCACAAATTGCTGTATTTGATACTGCATTTCATCAAACCATGCCCAAATACGCCTATATTTATCCAGTTCCTTATGAGCTATATAAAGAAAATCATGTTAGGCGTTACGGTTTTCATGGTACAAGCCACCGCTTTGTTTGCCAACAAGCAGCCACACTTTTGGGTAAAGACCTAAAAAAATGTGCTTTTGTGTCTGCGCATTTAGGTAATGGTTGTAGCGCAGCTGCTGTTTTACATGGCAAGAGTATAGATACAACTATGGGATTAACTCCACTTGAAGGGTTAACCATGGGAACACGTTCGGGTGATGTTGACCCAAGTTTGCACTCTTATTTAGCTGATAATTTAGGTTACGATGTGCATAAAGTTGTGGATATCTTAAACAAAAAGAGCGGGCTTTTAGGCATATCCGGATGCGCTTCAGACATGCGTTCAATTGAAAGCGAAATGCAAGAAGGTAATGCCCGCGCAACTTTAGCCTTTGATGTGTTTTGTTATCGGTTAGCAAAATATATTGGCGCGCTTATTGTGCCATTAGGAAAAATTGATGCATTAATTTTTACTGGTGGGATTGGCGAAAATTCTCCTTTGGTTCGTGCTAAGACTTTAGGTTGGCTTAAAGTTTTTGGTTTTGATTTAGATATAACGCGTAATGATGCGAACGGAAAATCTAGTGGTGGTATTATTACAACTGAACAAAGTAAAGTTGCAATAGTGGTGCCAACCAATGAAGAATTATTAATTGCGCGTGATGCGACAGATTTGGCCGCGAAGTAGTTATATGATGGCAGGGTTAGAACATCCAGATTCTAAAAATCAGCCAGCAGCTGCAGTTATTGACAGTTTACTTGATGAAAAACATAGTTCAACGCTTCATCAGGCCGCTGCGCAATTCTATTTTGCTCACGATATTCAGCAAGATGATTTTGATAATGTTCTTATTCAACTTAGCGAAGATTCTGAACTTAAACAGCAAGTAGCTAATTTAAATCCCATACAGTTTCAAACTGTTGCTCAACAAACTTATCGTTGGGATCCTGGAGTTTCAGCTGAACCATTTCGACAGCACATATCAATATCTGATTTTAAAGAAGCTGTACCAGCTATTTCAGTACAAGGAGCTTTACTTTCTCAAGTATTGCCAGAACGGGTTAAAGCCAATCTACGTTATTTTTTAGTAAATAAAGACTATGAATTAGATAATGACCAACTACTTTTTTCACAACCTATCCAAGCTGGGGTAGCAATCGAATTTGATGCGGAGGAAGAAAAACTTATTACTGCTAGTAGTGCAGCATTAATTAAATTTGATGTGGCAATATCAAGCGGAATTTTCGGTGATAATAACGGTGATGCAATCAAAAACAGGGTTTATGATATTATATCCGAAGCTCAGGAAGCTGCAACTCCTGATACTAGAAAACATGCTTGGAAAAGGTTAAATGAATTTTGCGCTAAAGTAGATGCTTTTTATAAACCGTATAGCTTTTTAGTTCAACATGAAAAAGAAAATGCAGCGCTAAAAAAAACTAAATTCTTTGCAGCAGATGGTTGCAACTGGTTTACGGAAAGATATTGCAGGTATTGAAAATGCAACCCAAATACTTCCTTATGATGCTAATTATTTTACTACTCTAACAACAAAAGCTACGGATGCAGTACAGCGCTATAAAGAGCAGTGTAAAATTCTTGAAGCTAATAACAAACTTGAGGGTAATATCAATAAACAAAAACGCTCTCGCATCTGGTATTTATTTACTGCTGTTTGTGGTGGACTTGGCGGTGTTGAGTTAATCGGAATTTTATTCTCACCAGAACTTGTTGCAGGACTAGGCAATATTAGTTTTGTGGTAGGGTTACCGCTTGCAGTACTTGGAATTACAGTTGCTGTTTTTGCGAAAAAAGCAAGCTGGTCTAACAAAGAACGTTCAATAGTCGCAATTAGTTGTTTTGCATTAGGAGTTTTTGGAGGTGTTTCTGTAGTACCCCAGCTAGCAGAGGTGATAACTGCTTTTGCTCCATGGTTAGTCATTGCTGCTATTTTTGTTAGTGTTGTGGTAACAAGAAACACTTATACCCATAATGATGAGTTAGAGGAAAGATTACGCGAAGAAATGGGTGCAAATTATAATAGCATACAGAATATTTCTACAGCTAAGAAGGGATTAGGTGATAGGCAAATTGACAACGCACTTGCTTTTAGTGGGAATACAGTAGTGCAGGAACAGCATAATCAAGTTGAAGCAGTGTCTCTATTAGCAGATTCAATTGCTGCAACTTCATTTGGTCTATCACAAAGTATAGCAAAAAGCTCTGGTAATACTTTTCTTTATGATTTTTATGATGATGGAGATGAAAAACAACAATCTAGCAAGCTTGATTAAAAATTCTTTTTTGCCTGTACCACAACTCCAAGAATTTTATCTTTGGCACTAAGCCGATGCAAAGTTGCATCAACAAAATTTGGATTGACAGTTTGCAAATATTTGTCATCTGCATCAATTAGAATTTGTCGGCAAAGGAGTAAATTCGGTTTGGCAAGATAAGCAAATACTAAATCACGATCTATTGGATTACGGTTTGGTTCAACGATAATAGTCATTTTGCTGGGTATGAGTGGCTCCATCGATGATCCCTGCATTTCAACAGCAAATGCTGAATCACTAATACAAAGGTCGGTTAAGGTAAAAGTAATGGAGGTATCTAATTTTACTTGCGGATGAAAATTATCTTTTTCCCAAGTTAAAAGTGGAACTTCAAACCAGGTCTTTTGTTTATTGCGCAATGTTTCCATTTGTAAAGCAGTTGGTAGCGGATCTTCTCCGATTAGTTGGCTTATGGAAACAGAAAAATAATTAGCAATAGGTTTAATAGTTGCTAATTTTGGATTGACATTTTTACCGTTGACAATTTGATTAATTAAGGGTTGCACTATTCCAGTGCGGCGGGCAAGTTCACTTTCAGTGATATTGTCTGCTTGCATTAAAGCAGTGATAGCTCGTCCTAAGATATTTTTCTCCATAAATAAGCTTTATACACCAAGAGAAAAAATTTTCAATATTTAATTGCAAGTATTTATTCTAAACCCGGCAGTAGATTGCAATTACCTGGTTTAGGATTATACTATATTGACAACCAGATAAGTCAGGTTATAGCATATAATTTGACACATGGTTATGTGCCGATAAATTGTTGTACCGCTAGATGTTTATCTTGTTTGTTTCTTCTGAACGTGGAATTATAGAGTTGCAGGGATGGGCATGGGTTTGTAGTTGCTGTTACAAACAAAAGGTATAACAATTAATTTAACATATGGAGGTAAAATGTATTGGGATGACGTTTTAAAAGAAGTGTTAAATAAAAACTCTAAAAATCAGCCCGTCTGCTGTACCAGAGCTGATAAACGCAAAACAACGAAACTAAAATCCTATACACTTCAGACACAAAAGATAATAAAAAGTTATGCATTGGGAAGCGCTTATAGAGGTATTTATTTCACGAGGAGAGAAGCTGAGTGTATGCTATGTTTGTTGAAGGGAAAAACCGTCAGCAGAACAGCTGAAATTTTAAGTTTATCACCACGAACAGTTGAGTTTTATTTAAAAAATATGAAAGGGAAATTAAATTGTAAGACTAAATATGAATTAGTTGATACTGTTTTAGCTAGTGATTTTCTTCAAGGAGTAGATTTTGCTTAATTGGTAATTAGAGTAAGAAAAGGGGGGATCGAATCCGGATTTATGGTTTCGATCCCTTTTTTTATACGGTGCCAGGCATCGACAGTTGTCACCAACCACTTGAAATCATTGCTTTTATTTTAAAAAACAGTGTGTATCCGATATAACATAGTTGCTGAAATAATTTTGCAAAATCAAATAGGTTTAACTAGCTTATGTCGGGTACGCATAGTTTTGCAAAAAATCATTTTGATTTTTAATTAATTTTTTTAAACTGTCGGTGCCTGGCACGCTACTAGACTATGCTTCGAGTTAGTGATAATGTTTTATACTTGAACAATAATTATTTAAGGGAATAGTAATGAAAAAACTAATTTTGCTAGTATGTTGTACCTGTTTTTTTCTGATTTTCTTTACCTCTATGCAAGCTGCAGATAAAAAAACTGCATTCGACTCAGAACAGACTGCACAAATCGAAACTATTATTCACAATTATTTGCTCAAGAATCCGCAAGTGTTGTTAGAAGCTGCACAGAAATTACAAGAGCAAGATAATGCTAAAACTAATGCCAAGATTGAAGAAATCAAAGCTAAAATTCCTAAATATAAAAATGAGATATTTTCTCTAACAGGTCCCGGGCGTACCTTTGTTGGTAATCCTAATGCTAAAATATTATTAGTTGAAGTATTACAGTATCAATGTAGTCATTGCCAAGTAGTGGAGCCTTTAGTAGAAAAATTACTTAAGGCAAATCCAGATGTCGGTTTAATTATAATGCAGTGGCCATTTTTTGGTGCAGAAGCTATTTATGCTGCAAAGGCTGCTCTAGCTGCACAAAAACAAGGAAAATTTGCCGAACTAAATGCAGCGTTCTTGTCGAGCCACGAGTTGTTAAATATGGAAAAGATTGATGCATTAATTAAATCTATTAGTGGTCTTAATGTGGATAAACTGAAGCAAGATATGCAAGATAAATCTTTAGATGATGGTTTAAAAGCTAATTTTAAGTTGTGCCAAGATCTTGGTTTAATAGGAACTCCAACATTAATTTTTGCCAATCGTGAATTGACTAAGTTTAGTTTAATTGCCGGGCAAACTCCTGATGTTGAGGGTGATCTTAATAATGCATTAAAACAGGTTAGGTAATTGGAAAACTCTGTTATCACATTTCAGGATTTAATTATTCGGCTCCAAGAGTTTTGGGCAAAGCATGGCTGCTCAGTGCTACAACCAATCGATATGGAAGTTGGTGCTGGAACTTTTCATGCGACTACCTTTTTAAAAGCTATTGGTCCAGAACCATGGAATGTAGCTTTTGTTCAACCGTGCCGCAGACCTGCAGATGGGCGCTATGGTGATAACCCAAATCGTGGCCAACATTACTATCAATTTCAGGTGATGTTGAAACCATCACCCGAAAATATCCAAGAAATATATTTAGATTCTTTGCGTGCTTTGGGGATAGATCCTTTAACTGATGATATTCGCTTTGTTGAAGATAATTGGGAATCACCAACTTTAGGTGCATGGGGAATAGGTTGGGAAGTATGGCAAAACGGTATGGAAATTACTCAATTTACCTATTTTCAACAAGTGGGTGGTTTAGAGTGTATGCCAATCCCAGGAGAAATTACTTATGGTTTAGAAAGAATCGCCATGTATCTACAAAACAAAAATAGTATGTATGACTTAGTTTGGTCAGCAGACCCTTTTGTTACATATGGAGATATCTTTTTACAAAATGAAGTTGAAATGTCGCGTTATAATTTTGGCCATGCAAGAATTGATGATTTGGTAGCGCAGTTTAATTCCTATGAGAAGCAGTGCAAACATCTTGTAGTTTCAGCCTTACCTTTGCCAGCATATGAAATGGTATTGAAAGCTTCACATACTTTTAATCTGCTCGATGCGCGTGGCGCAGTTTCAGTGCAACAGCGGCAGAATTATATTTTACGCATTCGCGCGCTAGCACATTTAGTTGCTGAAAACTATTATAATGTGCGCAAAAATCTCGGGTTTCCGCTGTTGGGGAAGTCACATGAGTGAAGTGAAAAATTTTTTATTTGAAATTGGTACGGAAGAGTTGCCCCCGAAAACTTTGTTTAAAGTTGCAGCTAGTTTAGCTGCCAATGTTGAAAGTGGATTGAAACATGCAGGGCTCTCTCACGGCGCGATAAAGTTTTTTGCCACACCGCGAAGGCTTGCAGTTTTGGTTTTTGATCTTGTAACGAAGCAACCAGATCACACATTAGAATTGCGTGGCCCGACAGTAAGTGTTGCTTATGATCAAGAAGGAAAATCTACTACAGCATTGCGGAAGTTCCTCGAAAATAATGGAATTGCTATTAATCAGCTCGAAAGGCTCGAAACTGCAAAGGGCGCTTGGGTAGTTGCGCATAAGAATAAACCAGGTCGAACCACCAATGAATTATTACCAGAAATTATTGCTCAAGCGCTGGGAAACTTACATACGCCAAAACAGATGCGCTGGGGTAATAGTAAGTATACTTTTATTCGCCCAGTACATTGGCTATTGATGTTATATGGTAACGAAATAGTTCCAGCTACAGTTTTTGGTAAAACCAGCGGCAATGTAACATATGGCCATCGCTTCCATCATCCTGCTGCAATTACTATAACTGCTCCAGAAAAATATGCAGAAATTTTAGCAGAAGAAGGTTTTGTAATTGCCGAATTTCAAGCACGAAAGCAGATGATTTTCTCCGCACTTCAAAATAAGACTAATATTGGGAAAGTTCTAATTGATGAAAATCTGCTTGATGAAGTTACTGGTTTAGTTGAATGGCCAGTTGTATTACTTGGAACTTTTGATGCACATTTTTTAGAGGTGCCACAAGAAGTTTTGTTAGTAGCACTGGAAGAGCAGCAACGTTATTTCCCGGTTGTTGATCAAGATGGCAAATTATTACCGCATTTTGTGTTAGTTAGTAACATCAAAAGCAAGGAGCCGGCACGTGTGATTGCTGGGAATGAAAAAGTTCTTCGTGCGCGCTTTACTGATGCAGAATATTTTTATCGTACTGACCTGCAGTTTACCTTAGATAGCTTAATTGATCGACTAAAACAGACGGTATTTCAGGATAAACTTGGCAGTATTTATTTAAAAACCGAGCGCCTAGCAAAACTTACCTCTTTTTTAGCAGAAAAAGTTGGTGTGGCAACTGCTTTAGCAAAACGTGCTGCGGAATTATCAAAAGCAGATTTAGTAACTACGATGGTTTTTGAATTTCCTGAGTTGCAAGGGGTGATGGGTTATTATTATGCATTACAACAATTTGAGCCTGAGCCTGTTGCAATTGCCCTCAAAGAACAATATTTGCCGCGTTTTGCGCAAGATAAGATTCCAGATACTGATTTAGGTGCGATTTTAGCTATCAGTGATCGTATTGATACTCTAGTAGGTTTTTTTGGTATTAACAAAACTCCAACTGGTGAAAAAGATCCACAAGGTCTACGCCGTGCTGCAACCGGCATTTTGCGCATTATTCTTGAAAGAAAATTAAATCTTGATTTAAAAGAATTGCTGGAGTTTGCTTATTCTTGCTATTCTCCTGAATTAGAAAATACTTTAGCTACAAAACAAGTTTTGGATTTTATTTTAGAACGATTGCGTGCCATGTATCTTGAAAATGGTGGTGATGCAAAGGTGTTTAACGCAGTACTTGCAACCCATCCTACAAAACCGCTAGATTGTCAACATCGTTTAGATGCGATTAACTTTTTTAAGACCCTTGCAGAAGCTGAAACTTTATCTGCTGCACATAAACGTGTTAATAATATTTTAACTAAAACTACAATTAGTGACGAAGTTAAGTTCAATCCTAAACTTGCCAAGGAAACGGCAGAAAAAGCTTTAGCAGAAATTATTGCTAAAAATAAAGCAGTGATTGCTACGCTTACCGAGCAAGGTAACTATAAAGAAGCGCTCCAGCTTTTAGCAACTTTTAAATCAGCGATTGATGCATTTTTTGATTCGACCATGGTGATGGTTGAAAATGAAAAATTACGCAACAATCGGTTGGCTTTGTTGAGAGATCTGCGCGCCTTATTTCTTTCGATTGCAGATATTTCGCTTTTGGGGTGAAACCACCCAGCTCTTCTTCGCTACTTCGTAGCTCGATAGAACTGGGCTGGTAGAGCCTATCACCACGTTGTGGTTTTAGATGTTCGCCGTTCAGACATTGTTCCAAAAATAAGCTATCAATTTCTTCTATTTATTTTAACCAAACCTCTTTGATTGCAACCTTAATTTTGAGTTTGGTATTTTGCATGCGGATTTTGCTTGGAATGTCAACACCGTTAACATTAGTAAAATTGGTGAAAGTGATTTGCCAACCTTGTTGTTCTAGGAAGACTAAATGATTATAACTATCAAATTCTGCTCTGATAATTTTGTGTGGGGCAGGATTGGCAAAAATCCAATAGCGCATATTGGCAACAGGTAATTTCCAACCAAATTGCTGGTAAAGCAGCTTTTCAGCGGTTTTTGCCTGGAAAGTTTTTTTATTGCTGGTTTGTAAGGTAACATTATCATCATTTCCAACTATGGTTGCTGCGCCAATATTTAGTGGACCATAAAGTTCGATTTGATAATTATTTTGTTGCTCTTGCCAGTTAAAAGAAACGATATCGCTTTTATTTTTATAAATTACACCAAGCGAACCCTTGATTTGCCATGCATTGATGTTATTAAGTTCAGTATGTCTTTCTTGCCAGGTTAAATAATGCGGTTTTTTTTGTTCAAACGTAGCACATCCAGCTTGCAACAACAGAAAAGCAATAAGCAACGATTTTGTTATCTTCGACATTTATTTTCTTCGAATAGTGGTGTCTTGCTATTATTTCGTACAAATATTGGTAATGCAATTCTATTTTTTCACCCGAGTAATTTTTCTCGATATTTCAAAAAATGGTAGTTTAATTTTGAAGCAAGTTTCATGTTGACTCACAGTTAAGTTATTGTCTAATAAATCGGCAATGATTGTTGTGCTGTTTTCAAATATCTTTACTCTTTGGTTGTCAGTTTTTGCTTTAGCGAATTGATAAACTGCTTGAGTTAGCTCTTTAATATTGGTGAAAGTATCAATAATTGCAATAGTTGTTTCAACCGCTTGGGGACTTTTAAGTATTGTAGCGAGCATATATAAACCACGTTCGGTAAAAGCTGTAGGCAGTTTAACTTTTCCACCTTTAGTTGAAGTCGAAAATTTCGACTTCAATAACACCCATTCATAAGAGGTTAGATCAATTAAATAACCATTTGGAAATTTGTGAGGATTATTTTTGACAGCCTCATTTATTCTTTTAGTTGCAACATCATAAAGCTCAGCAACATCACTATCTAAAATAACTTTTTGCTTGCGGATTTCAATAATCTTTGCGTTGACTTGATCGTAGGTAATTAATTTCATGGTTGATCCTGTAAATATTATCTTTCATTATTTTAGTACAGCGTTTAAAAAATTTTGTCCATATATATTGTAGGGGCTGGTTTGTGTTGGAAGTAACGCGGTATGATAGAATCTAGATATGCAAAATTTACCGCAGTTTATTAAATACTGCAGAAACCCGCCCGTGTAGTGGCACAAATTAAACGGGCGGGTTTCAGATGGCCTACAATGCATTGTAGGCTAAAATAAAATTTAGCTTCTATAAACATGGTGCTATGCTTATGACAAACCCGCCCCTACATGAATATCGAGGCAAAATTAATTAAACACTGTACTAGTTGCTCTAAAAAATCAATACCGTAGTTGTAGATGTTTTTTGCTTGCTTTAATTATTAGCAACTTATGATAAAAATGTTCTCAGGCAGGTATCATTAATTGTTTAGGCTTGAATTAGCTTTATCATTGAACACAGCAACCTTCTTTTCCCTCTCTTTTTGGGCGGGTATCGTGAGAGGCATCTTGTTGTATCATGGGAACTGAGGCGGTATTTGGTGTAACTCTTATAGCATTGCTATTTTTTAATGGAGTGCTAGCACTCTGATCAGAGCTACTATTTTCTGAAGAAAAGTGCCCGACTAACTTGCCAATACCATATCCTATTAATGTAAGAGTAATCATTCCACCTACTACTATTCCGAAAAATTCCCACGGCTTAAATGTGTTATCAATCGCAGTCTTAACAGTTTGCGAACTAGCATAAACAATAACCTCAATGATCCATGAGATAATACTTATAAGGGCTCCCCAACTAGCGCCCTCTCGCCCGTAGCTTTCTCTCATATATTTCCCCTAATTATTAAGAACTATGTAAAAATAAATATTTAAGTGATAAATATCAATTCAAAAGGATACCTACTTCTTCTTTTATTATAGTAAAAATTGTGATAAAAAGAAAACTTAATTGATACCTCAGACAAAACACCAAAATGCAAGAATCTTTAATAAAAAAATTGAATACCATAAGCGCTCGAGTGCAAGAAATTGCCAATTTGATGAGCCAAGCAGAGGTAATTAATAACCAAAATCGCTATCGCGAGCTGGCCAAGGAATATGCACGCCTGCAGCCAATCGATATCTGTTTTAAAAATTATACTGCTACTAGCCAAAGGATTACTGAGGCAGAAGAGCTTCTTCAAACGGAAAAAGACGCAGAATTAATTACACTAGCAGAAACAGAGATCAAAGAACTAAAACCAAAGTTGCAAGAACTTGAAAATGAGCTGCAAATTTTGCTTTTGCCGCACGATCCTAATGATGAGCGCAATGTTTTTCTTGAAATTCGCGCCGGAGCTGGTGGTAACGAAGCTGCTATTTTTGTTGGCGACCTATTTCGCATGTACTCTCATTTTGCCGAAGCTAAGGGCTGGCAAATTGAGATAATTAGTTCTAGTTCTAGTGAACAAGGCGGCTATAAAGAAATTATTTCTCGGATTATTGGTGAGGGAGCTTACTCGCAACTTAAGTTTGAATCAGGGGTGCATCGAGTTCAGCGAGTGCCTGAAACAGAAGCTCAAGGAAGAATTCATACTTCTACTTGTACCGTAGCGGTGCTTCCTGAAGCTGAGGAAATCGATGATGTGGCTATTAATCCTGCTGACCTAAAAATCGATACTTATCGGGCTTCGGGCGCTGGTGGTCAGCATGTTAATGTTACTGATTCTGCTGTGCGCATTACTCATTTACCAACTGGCACAGTGGTTGAATGCCAAGATGAGCGCTCGCAACACAAAAATAGAGCGCGCGCAATGTCACTCCTTAAAGCGAAAATATTGGCCGAGGAGCGGGAAAAACAGCGTAGTAGTGAAGCTGCAACGCGCCGAAGCTTGGTTGGAACAGGGGATCGCTCGGAAAGAATTCGCACTTATAATTTTCCGCAAAGCCGCTTGACTGATCATAGAATCAATTTAACACTATACCAATTAGATAGAATTATTAATGGCGATTTAGCTCCTGTAATTGAGCCATTAATCCGTGAGCATCAGGCAGATTTATTAGCTGCCGAGGGGGAATAATATGTCTGGTAACTGGTTGTTCCAGGTTATACTTTTTTTAAGCATTTTAACTATTTTGGCCATAATTTTTGGTGAGTATATGGCTAAGGTTTTTGTTGGCGAACGGACTTTACTTTCTCCTGTACTAAGACCGATCGAGCTATTTCTTTATCATTTATTTGGTATTGATCCCGATGAAGAAATGACCTGGAAAAACTTTGCTTTTAGTTTACTGCTGTTTATGCTACTTGGAGGAATTGTACTATTTGCCATTCAAGAGTTGCAAAGCTTTTTGCCATTAAACCCAGAAAAACTTCCGCGAGTTCGCTGGGATAGCGCGTTAAATACAGCTGTTTCCTATATTACCAATACCAACTGGCAATCATTTAATAGTGAAACCGCCGTGAGTTATTTAACGCAAATATTGGGGCTTGCATTGCAGAATTTTTTATCTGCTGCCATGGGACTTGCTGTTGCAATTGCTTTGATTAATGCTTTTGTGCGCAAAAATAATAATTTAATCGGCAATTTTTGGGTTTATCTAACGCGATCAATTGTTTATATTTTGTTACCTTTAGCGTTAGTGTTATCGCTAGTTTTAGTGTCTCAGGGTACAGTACAAAACTTTAATCCCTATACGCATGCTGTAACGGTTGAAGGCAAAGCACAAGTTATTGCGCAGGGACCCGCTGCTTCACAAATCGCGATTAAACATCTTGGAACTAATGGCGGTGGTTTTTTTGCCGCAAACTCAGCGCATCCATATGAAAACCCCACACCCTTAACTGATTACCTAGAAATATTAGCAATGCTTCTAATTCCTGCTGCTTTACCTTTTACTTTTGGGGCTATGCTTAATAATCGTAAACAAGGGTGGGCAATTTTTACCGCGATGATGCTATTATTTGTGCTTGGTTTAACTGCCGCTATTTGGTCTGAAATGCATGGTAATCCCCTGTTAACTAAACTAGGTGTACACCATATCAACATGGAAGGTAAAGAGGTGCGGCTAGGACCGCTTGCTTCTGTAGTGTTTACTTCTGCTACCACTGCTACTGCTACCGGTGCTACCAATGCTGGACTTGATAGTTTGATGCCTCTTACTAGCTTGGTTGCAATTTTTAATATGGCAATTGGAGAAGTGATCTTTGGTGGCATAGGTTCTGGTTTAATCGGGATATTATTATATGCCATGCTTGCTATGTTTTTAATTGGTTTGATGGTTGGGCGCTCACCTGAAATTTATGGCAAAAAGCTTGATCCATACGAAATGAGCATGTGTGTTATAGCACTATTTTTACCTTGTGTGTTACAACTTATTTTTGGTGCATTGGCTATTACAAATAAAACTGGCGTTAGCAGTATTGGTAATCCTGGCCCTCACGGCATGTCAGAAATTCTTTATGCTTATGCATCGGCTTTTGGCAACAATGGTTCAGCATTTAAAGCATTAAATATTGATAATATGTTTTATAATTTAACTACCAGTGTAGCAATGTTATTAGGCAGGTGTATAACTTTATTCGCTGCTTTAGCTATAGCTGGATCAATTGCAAAGAAAAAAATAATTCCTGTTACCTCGAGATTTCCTACAGCAAGCCCAGTTTTTGTTTTTGTGTTAGCAGGAGTAGTTTTTGTGTTAGGAGCATTAACTTTTTTCCCGGTGTGGGTATTAGGACCAATTTTAGAACATCTATTTATTAATCTTGGTACAACTTTTTAGTGATACAGCATATATTAATTGCATTTAGCACGGCCAAAAAGCGAAGGACCGATAGCATTTTGGCAAAAGAGAAAATTATTTAAACAATGTAGTAGGGTTCATATGCACAAATCTATCTTGTGGAACAGGCAACTTATTTTTGAGGGTTGTAAAAATGCTGTGTTAAAGCTTAATCCCCTGCGGATGTGGCGTAATCCAGTTATGTTTGCAGTAGAAATTTGTGCAGTAATTACACTGATTATTAGTTGGCACAATTATTATTTAGGGCAATCTTTAGCTTTTGAGTTGCAAATAAGCATATGGCTTTGGATTACAGTTTTATTTGCTAATTTTGCCGAAAGCTTAGCTGAAGGCAAGGGAAAAGCTCAAGCTGAATCCTTAAAACAATCCAAAAGTGAAGTTTATGCAGAACGAGTTTCTTCCAATGGTGAAATTGAATCGGTTCCTGCTCTTTCGTTAAAAAAAGGCGATATTGTTATTGTTGAAGATAATGGCATTATTCCATCCGATGGCGAAATTATCGAAGGTGTTGCTTTAGTTGATGAATCTGCAATTACTGGTGAATCCGCTCCTGTAGTTAGAGAATCAGGAGGTGATAAAACAGGAGTAACTGGTGGCACTAAAGTTTTATCAGGGAAAATAAAAATCTCAATTACTGCTGGTCCGGGCGAAACATTTATCGACCAAATGATTGGCATGATCGAAAGCGCGAAACGCCAAAAAACTCCAAATGAAGTTGCGTTAGAAATTTTACTTTATGGATTAACTATTCTTTTTGTTGTGGTAACGATAACTTTGGCAATGTTTTCTGGGTATCTGCATGTAACTATTCCGATTTCAATATTAATTGCGCTCTTAGTTTGTTTGGTACCAACGACTATCGGCGGACTCCTGCCAGCAATTGGCATTGCCGGTATGGACCGTCTTTTATCGCGTAATGTCATTGCGCTTACTGGCCGCGCTATTGAAGCAGCTGGTGATGTTAATGTGGTGTTACTAGATAAAACTGGAACCATTACTTTGGGTAATAGGCTTGCTACTGAATTTATTCCTGCGCATGGAATTAAAGCTGAAGAATTGGCGCGGTTTGCCATGCTTTCTTCTTTGTCTGATGATACACCTGAAGGGCGTAGTATTGTTATTCTGGCAAAAGAAAAATTACAAGTTCGTGGCAGAGATATTCGGTCTCCCGCGGGAGCTAAATTTATCGAGTTTAGCGCAGATACGCGCATGAGCGGTATTGATGTAAATCTAGTGCAAATTCGTAAAGGTGCTGCTGATGCTATTGAAAACTTTGTTAGTAATAATGGCGCTACATTCCCTGATGATGTACGCATTACAGTAGAAAAAGTCGCAAGTGATGGTGGTACACCACTTGTTGTTGCAGATAAAGAAGTGGTCTACGGAGTAGTACATCTAAAAGATGTTTTAAAAGATGGAATACGTGAGCGATTGTTGCAATTAAAAAATATGGGCATTACCTCAGTAATGATAACTGGAGATAACCCTTTAACAGCCGCAGCAATTGCTGCAGAAGCAGGAGTTAGTGATTTTATTGCTCAAGCGACTCCTACTATGAAGCTCGAGCGAATCAAAAAATACCAGCAAGATGGCTATATGGTGGCAATGATTGGTGATGGGACCAATGATGCTCCAGCTTTAGCACAAGCAGATGTTGCTGTTGCTATGAATGCAGGGACACAAGCTGCAAGAGAAGCGGCTAACATGGTAGATTTAGATTCTACGCCTACTAAATTGCTTGATATTGTCGAAATAGGCAAACAGATTCTTATCACACGAGGCGCATTAACTACCTTTAGTGTTGCAAATGATGTTTCCAAATATTTTGCTATTATTCCCGCTTTGTTTGTCGCGCAATGCCCGATGTTAGCAATTTTAAATATTATGCATTTACAAACTCCACACAGCGCGATTTTATCTGCGGTTATTTTTAAAGCTATTATTATTCCACTTTTGATTCCATTAGCTTTACGCGGAGTAAAATATGGCCAAGTGTATCCAAAAACACTGCTGAAAAAAAATCTTTTAATTTTTGGATTAGGTGGGTTATTACTACCGTTTATTGGGATAAAGTTAATTGATATGCTGTTAAATTTATTATAGGTTACTGATGAAAACATTACTTACCACAGTAAGAGCATTTATCGTATTTTTAGTATTATTAGGGGTTGCCTATCCATTGCTTGTTACTGGTATCGCACAAATGATGATGCCATATGAGTCAAATGGCAGCTTAATTGAGCTTAATGGTAAAATTATAGGTTCTGAATTAATTGGCCAACAATTTTCGTCTGAACGCTATTTTCATGCAAGGCCTTCTGCCTGCGATTATGTGCCGCTTTTTTCTCGCGGTAGTAATCTTGCTCCATCAAATCATAAATTAATTACTATGGTTAATGATATGGTGCAAAAGGTACGTAAAGAAAATAATCTAACGATGAATATTAATCTTCCTGCAGATTTAGTTACTGCTTCTGCAAGTGGTTTGGATCCACATATTTCATTAGGAAATGCAAAATTACAGGCAAAACGCATCGCACTTTTGAGAAATATTGCTCCGGCCAAGTTGCATAATTTGATTATAGAAAATACTGAGCTAGACTTTATTGGCATCTGGGGATCTCCTGGAGTTAATGTGCTTAAATTAAATTTAGATTTGGATGCGCTTAGCCACAGTTGAGATAACAACATGCAAGAAGAAAAAAATACTTTAGTAGAAGAACCGCAAACCGATAAAGGGAAGTTAAAAATATTTTTAGGCTATTGCGCTGGGGTGGGGAAAACCTATCGTATGTTGCAAGAAGCTATTGTCAGTAAAAAAAATAATACTGATGTGGTTGTTGGCATTGTAGAAACACACGGCAGAGTTGAGACGCAAGGGTTGGTAAAGGAATTTGAAGTGATGCCGCGTAAAATGTTTGAATATGGCGGTATTAAGCTTGGTGAATTGGATTTAGATAATGTTTTATCGCGTAAGCCAGAGTTAGTTTTAGTAGATGAACTTGCGCACACTAACCTTCCTGGTTCTCGGCATACTAAGCGTTACCAAGATGTTGAGGAATTATTAAATTCAGGCATTAATGTTTTTACAACGTTAAATATTCAGCATGTACAAAGTTTAACCGATATTATTTATCAGATTACTACGGTTAAAGTTGAAGAGATTATTCCAGATCGTATTTTAGAGCTTGCTAATGAAATTGAACTAGTTGATCTTCCACCAGAAAAACTGCAACAGCGTTTGACTGAGGGCAAAGTTTATATCCCACAAAAAGCCAAGCAAGCGATGCAGAAATTTTTTAAGAAAGGCAATTTGCTGGCGTTACGTGAATTATCCTTGAAATACACTGCCAAACGCGTGGATATAGATCTTTTATCTTATCGTGAGCGTGAAGAAATACTGAATGTTTGGCCAATTGAAGCAAAAATATTAGTTGGCATTGGTTCTAGTAAAGTTACTGAGAAAGTTTTGTTAATCGCACATCGTATGGCTACTGATCTAGAAGCAGATTGGTATGCAGTACATGTTGAATCCTCACAGCAGGTAAAGACTTCGGAAAAAGCGCGTAATCAGCTTTATCGTAATATTCATTTAGCTGAGGAGCTTGGCGCTAAAGTAGTTACCTTAAGTGGTAATAGCATTGCTGATGAAATATTAGGTTTTGCTAGGCAAAAAAATGTTACTCTTATTATCACTGGATTGCAATAACGTTCTAAAATTCAAGAGTTTTTTAAAGGCTCAGTATTAAATAAATTAATCAAAAATAGTGGCCCGATTAATGTTTTGGTTGTGGGTGAAGATGAAAACGCCAATTTACCCACTCAAACATTTTTAACAGCTAAAACTGAATATAAACCATACTGGTTAACTTTTATTACTATCATACTCGCCGCTGGATTAGGCTGGTTATTTTCTCCTTGGATTACTCCAATCAATGTTTTGTTTTTATTATTACTGCCGGCAGTTTCTGCTGGTGTATTATGGGGAACTCGCGTCGCAATATTTGCTTCTATAGTTGCTATAGGGATTGCAGATTTTTTCTTTATGCCACCAATTTTTTCTTTTGCAATAGCCAATCTTAATTATTTATCAAATTTTTTCTTTTTTAGCTTTGTCGTTATTGCAACAAGTTGGATTGGTAGATTAATTCGCTTAAGGGTTGCTGGGGCACGTTATCGCGAACGGTTTGTTTATGCCTTATAT
>JAMCWR010000075.1 GCA_023480665.1 Gammaproteobacteria bacterium | reverse complement strand
TTGTGACCGAAGTGATTGAAGTAGTGAGACATGCCAAGCAGGTTAATTTAAAATCTGCAAAAATAATTGTTGCTGCTGGGATGGGGGTTAACTCGGCAACCGCGCTAAATTTAGTCAAGGAGCTTGCAAAAACTCTTGGCGCAGAGATTGGGTGTACTCGCCCAGTTGTTGATGCAGGTTTGTTAAGCGCAGAATATCAAATTGGCCAAACCGGTGTGACGGTGCGTCCAAATCTATATATTGCCTGTGGAATTTCTGGGCAAATTCAACATGTAGCTGGGGTTAATGAATCAAGACGAATTGTTGCAATTAACACCGATCCAAAAGCGCCAATTTTTAAGGTTGCACATTATGGAATTATCGGTGATTTAAATGATGTAATTCCAAAAATGATTAAAGCATATAAAGAGAGCGATTAAGTATCAGACTTTGAGGACCGCCAATGACAAACTTTTACCGTGATAATGCCGACATTCTTTTTCATCTACAAAATCTTGATTTAACCACAATCATTAAAATGCGTGAGCAAAATTTTTCTGAAAAAGATAAATTCAAAGAAGCACCTGCAGATTTAAAAGACGCACTAGATAATTATGATCAAGTTTTAGATATAGTTGGTGAAATTGCTGGAGAATTTGTAGCTCCGCGCGCCGCAGAAATAGATGCGGTGGGCGCAGAGTTTGTTGCAGGTGAAGTAAAATACGCACCTGGAACTCTTGCAGCAATTGATAGATTAACGAAAGCAGATTTAATGGGTTTTACTTTGCCACGTGAATTTGGTGGATTAAATTTGCCGAAAGTAATGTACGCAATGGCTATTGAAATTGTTTCGCGCGCAGATGCTGCATTAATGAATATTTTTGGTTTACAAGAAATTTCAGAGACAATTTGTAACTTTGGTTCAGCAGAACAAAAATCTCGATTTTTGCCGCGTTTTTCGCGCGGTGAAGTTTTAGGAGCGATGGCGCTTACTGAACCAGATGCTGGTTCTGATTTGCAAGCAGTTTCATTAAAGGCAAGTGAGCATGATGGCAAATGGTATCTCGATGGTGTAAAGCGTTTTATTACTAATGGTTGCGCTAACATTTCTTTGGTGTTAGCGCGTTCGGAAGAGGGGGTTAGCGGTGGCCGCGGTCTTTCATTATTTATTTATGAGCGCGATAAAAATATGCGGATTAGGCGCATTGAAAATAAACTTGGAATACATGGTTCACCAACTTGCGAAATGCAATTTAATCACGCAGAGGCAGAGCTCATTGGTCAGAGACGCTTTGGGTTAATTAAATATACCATGGCGTTAATGAATGGCGCACGTTTAGCAGTTTCAGCGCAAGCACTTGGTATTGCTGAAGCTGCGTATCGCGAAGCAAATGCATATGCGAGCAGTAGAATGCAATTTGGTAAACCAATTCGCGAATTAACTGCAGTCTATGAAATGTTAACTGAAATGAAAGTGGCGATTGAAGCTAGTCGCACATTCATGTACGAAGCTGCATGTATGGTAGATTTAAAGGATGGGCTGGAAAAAATCATTGAGCAAAATCCTGAGCGCAAAGACGAGCTTAAACGTTTTACAAAATATGCAGCATTTTTTACACCCGCTGTGAAAACTCATGTCACTGAAATGGCAAATAAAGTTTGTTATGATGCAATTCAAGTTTTTGGTGGCAGTGGTTTTATGCAAGATTTTAATGTCGAACGCCACTTCCGAGATGTGCGTGTTACCAATATTTACGAGGGTACTACGCAATTGCAAGTGTTGGCTGCAATTGGCGGGGTAATCTCTGGAGTAGTTTTTGAACGACTTGATGAATATGAAAAAAAGCATGATTTTTCCCCGGTGGCAATTTTATTTGAGAAAGCCCAGAATTTACGCAAAATTTTAGAAGTGGCAGTGGTACACATAAAAGAGAAGGGTGATAAATCTTATCAAGAGTATCATGAGCGTCGTTGTGTCGAAATTGCGAACGCAGTAGTTATTAGTTATCTATTATGTATTGATGCTTTAAAGCTGGATCGCAAAAAAATTATTGCACATTTATTTATCGCCAAAGCATTGCCACAGGCAAAATGCAATCTTGATTACATTCTTTCAGATGACACCAGCCTGCTTGAATATCGCGACGTATAATCCTAAAATTATGATTTAGATTTAGGTGAAAAAAAACGGGGGAAAATTCCCCCGTTTTTTTGTGACGCGTATTTTCTTAGAATGAAAAAGTAATAGAAGCGCCAAGCAGGTTGTTGTAAATCTTTTCGCTCGGGTCTGTAAGAAATACTGGCAAAAAGTGATAATTTACACCAAGGGCAACATTTTGATTGATTTTGTAATCAACCCCAATAATACCTTGGGCAGCAAAACTATTTTTAGAATATTCTTCGCTCATGCCAGATACGGTAACTTTTGAAACCTGATGGGCACAGCCAGCGCCAACGCCAACATAAGGAACGAAGTTGTTGAAATTACCAAAGTCATAATAGACATTCGCCATATATAAATATTGGCTAAAGGTAATATCATCTGAGACTTTGGCGGTATTTCTTAAATAGTTAAAGGCTGCTTCAGCACGGAAGTTTTCGTTAAAACGATAACCCAAAGCACCACCTACATCTAGACCAGCTCTATTCATATTGTCACTGAATGCATCAGAAGAGCTGCCAATAAGATTTACCCCGCCATTAACATTTACATATGGTCCACTATTTTCATCAGCAAATGCGGAAGTTGAGATTAAAGCAATTGCAGATACGATAAGGAGTTTTTTCATTGTTTACCTCTTTATTATTGTTTAATTAATTAAATGAACGTTAACATTCCTTGTCGTTAACATTACTTGTATTTTTGCTTTTGATCAAAAGTAAAAACTCGCGTAATTTAGCACATATTTTTAATAAATCAACCCGTGATTTTTCCTGATATTAGCTTAAAGTTATAAAAAAACTCTTTAAAATCAAATTGATATTTTTTTAAGCCGGCAATTAAATTAAATCCTGGGTCTTGATATTCAAAAGAATTGGTCTACACTAATGGCGTTTACAATTTCTGATTAAAAAAATTTCCGTGGAGGTTTATTTAAAATGCGTAATAAATTACTTATTGTTTTAACGCTAATTGCACTCGGATTAGTTGGGTGCAGCAAGAGCGATGATAGTCAAAACGCTACAAATCAAAGCCAACCAGCAGCAACTGAAAATGCTACACCAGGAAGCAGTATAGCTACACCGCCAGCACAATTTGGCGATCAACAAAACGCTTCTGCTCAAGGACAAGCACAAGTGCAGCCACAAACTGCAGATCAAAATGCTCAAGCAGCTCAAGGCATGCCGCAAACACAAGCCCCAGATATGAGTGCTCCGCAACAACAACAGGCAACACCCGATAGCCAAATGCAACAGCAGCAAGCTATGCCAGGTCAGCCAGCAGCTCCTGCGACTCAAGATGCGCAAAATGGGCAGAATATCTATGCACCACAATCTGCGCCTGCGCCACAAGCGCCAGCAGATAGCGGAGCTTCTCAAGCACAAGCAGCGCAAGTACCGGCTACTCAAGATTCAGCAAATGCCGCGGCAGCGTCTTCTGCTCAGCAAGCTCCTTTGGCAGCGCCACAAGCAGCAGCTCCTGATCAGAATTTAAATGCTCAAACTGCGCAAGCAGGGCAGATGGCACCAGCAACAGGGCAACAGCCAGCTCAAATGCAACAGCAGGCAGCGCCAGCACCAGCAGCAGCTCCAACTACTCCAGCGCAACCAAGTGCAAATAGTCAGTTGCCACCAGCACCAGCGGCAGCAACAACAACTACAAATGTTAACGCAGTAAAAAGCAAAACATCTTATAGCAAATTGACCGCAAAAGATGGTGATTTTAGTGGTGATATTGACGTTGGTGATGATTCTGCTGATAGTTTATCAGATACATCAACTGGCGATCAGTCGCAAGAAATTGATGCTGACTAATTAATATTTAGCACCAATTTTTGCGTGAAATGTTTGAAACGCACATGGTCTCTGACAACAAAAGAGATCTTGTGCGTTTTGCTCTTAAAAAGGTAGTAACATGAAGAAAAAAGTCTATCTGGTTTTTTGTCTTAATGTGGCAATGCTATTTCTAGCTGGTTGCGCTACAACCAACACACCATCGCCCGCAATGCTTGGTATTCCAGCAAAAGAATGGAACAATTATGACTCTGAGCTACAAGAACAATTACTTGGGAATTATCAAAAAATTTCTTCAGAAAGTTCCAAATATATTTCTGAAGATGAAAAAATTAACGTTGGTGAAAAAGCTCTACAAATAAAAATTTCTGGCGGTCAAGTAATGATGCCGCCATTTATTGGGTGGTCTTCATTTAAACCAGCCAACTTTATAATTGGTGAAGACAGCTGCCGTGAATTGTCGTTATTTAAATTAGATAATAAAACAAAAGTTGATTTACGTAGTTGTTATATTGGAAAAGTTTTATACCTTGATCCGAGCAATTATGATTTAACTAAAAAAGATGGCTCGATAAGTATTAATTATAATCCGCTTTGGGAACAAGGCTTTACTTATACAGGGATTAGTACTACTGGTTTTGCGCGATTGAAA
>JAMCWR010000023.1 GCA_023480665.1 Gammaproteobacteria bacterium | reverse complement strand
CTATCGGCATCTTCTTTAGCTACATCTGCTTCTTGAGGTCTTAAAAGAACCTCTTCTTTTGATTCTTTTGATTCTTTTTTCTCTTCTTTCTTTTCTTCACCGTCATCATCACTGTCTTCTGCGTTAAGCAGGTCATGCAGCGTTTGAGACGAAGAAGGTTCGGCCATTCTAGCGCTAGGTAAGCTTGATACTGCGCTTATGTTACTTTGGTTTTGGTTCCAGTAATTAAGCCAACTCCTTATTGCCGGTATTAGACCTTCATTGAGAAAAGACGGGACCATCCTCATACCATTTGCATAATCAATAACTCCAACGTCGACAAAAATCTTCTCAAGCGGTTCTCCTTCCCGCCTCTGTTTATTATGCACCACTTCTGTTGCATCTTTAATATTAGCTATAGCAGAAATAAAATCGCCTTGATCTTTAATAATTATCCTACACATAACAGTATTCTGAATCGGATTTCGAGATTGTTTATAATCAAGGCCCCCAAATACGGGGGTAATAGAACTCATTAGTTGTTCTACTTGCAAAATTCGGATCCCGTCTTCTGTGGTGTACATAGCCAGTGTAAGCATAAATTCCTCTAGTGAGTGATGAGCAAGTTGAGCTAAATAATTTTACTACGCTGATACTGATGGAGGAGCTCCATGCGCAACCGCTGCTGCCGCCGGTGCAGCAGCTTGCTTTTCTTCTGAGATACTCCCCAGCGACGCTTCGAGTGCATTTAAAAGGTCATCAATGGGGCCGCTCAGAAATTCCTTTCCCCCTGCGCTATACGTTAATGACTCATTGTTTTTTAATTCTTTCTGTATGTCACTTCTATTCATTTGTGCCTTAAATTCGCGAATAACTGCGCCCATTGCTTTCTCAAAACCAGCGGGTTTATTGTGACCAGGAATTCTTGCATTTCGAGCTTCCTTTGTAATACCAGAAAGCGCAAATAAAAGCTTAAATACATTTATTGATTGCCCACCTCTAAGAGTTTTTTCTGTCTCTTCTATCAAACTAGCCATTGCTTTATGTGCGTTTACCTTTCCATCTAGAGTTCTTCCAAACATTGCTCCAAATATTTCTCCACGTGGCGAATAATTGTACTCCCGCTTAATAACATCAAAAAGTATCTGTCCAAGCTTATAGCACATCCTAAGCCTACTTGTTTCAGCATTTGACTTAGCTAACTCATCGACGACAGTTCTTTTAGCTGCATCTGCTTCTTCAGCCCTTTTAAGAGCTGCTTGAATAAAAGCATTTGCGTCAGGCGATGGCGATGGCACCCTATCTCTCTTTTTTTCTTCCTTTGATTCCTTTTTCTCTTCCTTTTTTTCTTCTTTTTTCTCTTCTTTTTTATTTTCTTGTTTTACGTCATGACGCCCTGATTGCCTCTCTTCTACCACCCTGCCTTCTGTCACAGCAAGTGCTGCCTCAAGCAGACGGTCTATCTCTTCCATATCTTCCCTTTCTGCTCTTGCGACATCTGCAGCAACTGCAGAGCTAGACGAGATTGATACTGCGCTTACGCTACTTTGGCTAAAGCTTAGTTCATCAAAAATACTTTTATAACTATTAAGCCAACTCTTTATTGCTCTTAGATATGCATCGGGAAGAGATGGGCTTGTTCTTACGCTATTTGCATAATCAATAACAGTAGCACCAACACGAACCTCCTCAAGTGGTCCTCCTGCCTGTCTCTGTACATTATGCGCTATTTCTGTTGCATCTTTAATACTAGTTATAGCAGAAATAAAATCAGCCTGATTCCTAATAGTTATATCAAATGTACCTGTATGCGTAATCTGATCTTGAAAATGTTTATAATCAAGACCCCCAAATACAGGGGCAATAGAACTTTCCTCTTGTCTTAACCGTAAAATCTTATATCCATATCTATCGGTATATATAGTTAGTGTAAGCATAAACCCTCGCTTTCGTTAATTAATCATCTATAAATTATTTAAATTTGTAACCGTAGTAACTTACAATATGTTTTTTTATTACTTATGCTAAATAATAGCAGATGATAATTAAAAAATCCTTAAGAAGACCAAAATAATCAACATGTTGCCGATAAAAGTAAGTGGCTGGTAAGTTGGCTGAGTACGAACAAAAACGAACACAAATCCAAGATTTTTTGATTGTATTATAACATATTGATTAATAACGAAAAAACATGCATGTTTTGTAATTCTTTGATTTTAAACATAAATTTTTTTACATGTTTTTTAGGGTATGTTTTTGATTTTAAATGAAAATTTATTTGAATGACAATTTCAAAACTTTGTTAAATAACCAATGGTAGGTTGGGTCAAGCGCGCTTTTTGCGCGGACCCAACATCTTTTAAAAACGTTGGGTTCGCACTTGCGCGCTTTAAGCTTGCAAGTGCTTAACCCAACCTACATTTTTACTGTCTACAATTAAGGGTTTCTTTTCAGAATGCATGGGCTTTGTAATTGTTTTACAATAATACAAAGGATAGGCACCGAGCACGCAAATAGGATTTGCCGGTGTGCGCAGCAAAAATAAAGCGCTAGGTGAGAAGGACGAGACCGAGCCATTTTTCGGAGCATACCGGCAAAGCCTTGCGTGCGGGGTTTGTTAACTAACAGATTTTGAAATTGAACCTAAAAAACGATGGAGAAAGCTATGCTCTTTGAACAAATCCCAGTCGGCGGCGACCGAAACCTGGCATATATCATTGCTGATGAAAAATCAAAAGAAGCGGCAATTGTTGACCCATCTTTTAGCCCAGAAAAAGTCTTAGCACGCGCAAATGAGCTGAAACTCAAAATAAAATTCTTGATTAACACACATTCACATTTTGATCATATAAATGGCAATGAATGCATTCTTACAAATTCAAAGGCGACCCTTGCCCACGCAAAACCCGCCGAAAATGCATTACTGCTCCAAGATGGTTCTGAGCTTAAACTTGGTGAATTGGTGTTAAAAATAATAGCTACACCAGGCCACACTCAAGATTCAATCTGCATTTTAGTTGAAAATAAACTTATCACTGGTGACACGCTATTTATTGGTGATGTGGGCCTTACTAGATCTATAGAAAACGCGCGCTTAGAATTTGCTTCGCTGAAAAAAATTCTTTTGCTAAAAGATGCAACCGAAATTTACCCAGCGCATGATTACGGAAGCGTACCTTTTGCTACGCTCGCACACGAAAAGCTGCATAATTCATGTATTATTGATGTTTTAAAGAATGATTTCCAAAGTTTTTTGCGTGATAAATAAAACTGGGGGTGAACACCCGATGAGCCCGAGCCCGCTTTTGCCTTTATGCAAAAAAATCTTCCATTTTTAGACCAGCTTGTTCCTCAAAAACTTTGCGCTTTTGGCAATCTTTAAAATCAGTGCAAGCAAAACAATACGGCAATTTTTTATTTTGCACACATTCGCGAATCGGGCAGGCAAAACAATAGCCGCTATGAACTCCCCCAACCATACAACCAACACAATTAATTTCTTTAGCGGTAAAATTTGCATTATACCGAACATTCCATTCTTCTGCTGTTTTAGCGCGCAAATTATCATCGTTAGTTTCGCGGGCAATATACGCAGGGCAATTTGCACAATCTAGGCCGCAAGCAGCTTTTATTTTTGGTTGCATAATTTTCTCCGAAAATTGATTACCTACTTAATTTTAATAGTTTGGTTATATTTGTTTTTATTTTATTTTATATTATACGTAATAATTACGGAAATCAAAAATTGACAGATAACGCTAATATTATTTCTTCATAAAGTAAATTATGGTAATTTGTAATTAATAATAAAAACAATTTTAAGGGGGCTACAAATGTCGGCATCAGCAATTGAATCAAAAACAGCAAAAGATGTTGCAGATATTACACCAAGCCAATTTTCACATGCCCTGGCTGTTAGCGGAACACCAGCTCCAGTTATTGCCGCAATATCACCGCTAGCGCCATCATCTTCTTCACATCTAGCAGCAGCATCCACCGATGAGGAAAAAAAATTACATGCGCTTGAAGCTGCTTTGCATAGATGCAACTATGGGCACTCTGATACCGATGAAGGATATTACGCAAAAAGGTTACAAGTTTTTGAGGAATATTTAGCTGCAACTGCAGCTATTGGTATAATTCCAAAAAACCTACAGAAAATGACCTTATCATTTAATGTTGATAGAGTATCTATTCTTTTACATTGGAGAATATCGAGTAGACATGAGTGGGATGTAACACCTGATGAAATTGATCCGATTGAAAAAAAATTAAATGAGATAGAAAATAGTTTAAAGCAAACGCCGCAATCAACATATATAAAAATTACCATTGCCTCTATGCATTCATTTATTGCAAGTTTAACTATAAGAGCAATACTCAACCCATTCACACCGCCAAATACAAAAGAATCATTATGCGCTAGTTTTTTGCAGCACATTAAAACATCGGATGCACTTTTAAATAGTATTTTTTCAAAGGATGCAATCGATGACAGCGTTCTTGTGTTAGTTGCATCAGGGTATAGAGCGCTTTATAACACACTTCAGTATTACTTTAACGGTCGAAATTTAATTAACGATCAATCAGCATTAAAGTATATGAGTGATGAAATAAGCCCAAAGTACAGCTATGAACTGTTCGAAAAAATAAATATTGTTAATTTACAACAAAAGTCAAAACAAGTATTAAAAAATGAGGAAAAAATTTCTGGGGTGTTAAAATTTATCCGTGGCGAATTAAAAAAAGCTCAAGGAACAGTTTGCAGAATCACCTATGATGGCCAGGACCCTGGCGATAGCAAAAAATTTCTAGCTGCAATGGAAGTTGTAAAAAATGCTCTAATAAGTAGCTCCAAAAAAATTAGGCCAATTGATACTATTTTAGGGGAAAAAATTGCAACTGAATCTAACTCAACGATCCTTGATTGCAGTATTTTCTTAGCAGAATGTATGCGCTGGTGTGGCCACGCAGCACCACATGATTTTGATTTGAAAGATTTCGCGCCAATGCTTCTTACCTTTCATCCAGAAGACGCAAAAGGAGATAAAAAAGTTTTGGTTGGCGCAAGTAACTATCTAAAATTCAGTGAGCTTCAGATTTTAATGCATGAACAGCTTTTAGCAAGAGATGCCAAAACATATTCAGGTCAAGTATATAACTTTGCAGCGAATGAAATTAAATTATTATCAGGTTCTGCTGGTCAAAATAATAATAGTCTCGCACTTGAAGCACAATACTATTATTTAATGGCAATTAGCCAAAGCACAAATCAAGATACCTATTCAACACTCATTAGCAAAGCTGCAACAAAACTTCATGCAATTGATTTTAAAAGCCTCGGGTGTGATGAGCGAATACATAGAATGCACAGGTTGGATCTGGCTGTAAATCTTAGATTAGGATTTATCTGTTCCCCGCAAGAAGCCTTAGCCCAAGCAGCTATTAAATGCTTTGAAAAAGTGGAAGAAATTTTAACTTGGTTTAAACATGACAGCGCAGGGGTTGATTCTACATTTAAACTTTTTTCTGAATGGCGAGATATTGAATGTGCTATGGCAACCTTAAAAAACAAAAGGGATGAAGAAAGGGAAGCAAAAGAAAAAGAAGAAAAAGCCGCAAAAGAGAAAAAAGCAGAAGAGGCCAAAGAAAAAGCAGCGCAAGAAAGAGCAGCTAAAGAAAAACTAGATCGAGAGATTAAAGAAAAAGCGGCGAAAGAAATGGAGGCTAAAGAGAAACAAGCTCGGGAAGCTAGAGAAAAAGCAGCGAAAGAAAGAGAAGCTAAAGAAAAGCAAGATCGAGAAACTAAAGAAAAAATAGAAAATGCAGAAAAACAAATCAACGCTTATGACGCAAAAGATTTAAAATTATCCGATGCAGAATGTAAAAAATGTTACGCCGAAGTGATTGAAAACCTCGTACAACTAGCCAAGCTCCATGCAAATCCTGAAATAAATAATACAATTAAGACGCTATTAGTTTTGGCTTACTACTGCGAAGCCAAAAGTTATGCTAATCAAGCAGAACAAGCTGCGGATGAGGCTGACGACGCAGAAAAAGAAACTAAAATTAAAGCAGCTCGAGCTAGCGCTGCATCAGCCATGAGTTTTTTCAGTGAAGTAAAATCTTTTCCAAAAAGTCTTCCACATATCAATAAGACCTTACTTGCAGAAGCAAAAAAAGATATCGGCGATAAAAAATTCGATGGAAAGCTAGAGGCAATACAACAAAAACTACCAAGACAGGCCAATGTTGTTGTGGATATGCCGGCATATAACATTAATGCATAATCCTAAAGGGACGAGGCCGAGCCATTTCGCGAAATACACCAGCAAAGCCTGAGCGTGCGTTGTTAAGAGGCAAAATTAACTTGATGCTGCACTAGATACATTAAACTTTCGTCACTAGGGCTTCTAAATCAACGCGCTTTACTAAATAGTGGAACCTAAACGTTAAAATAATTGCACAAGTCACCAAACCCATTATTAAACCCGACCAAATTCCGATACCGCCAAAATGGTAAATAAAACCTAAAATATAAGCGAGCGGAAATGCAACCAGCCAAAACCCAACAACGCTAATTAACATTGGGATTTTAGTGTCTTTTAAACCACGCAATGCTGAAACAAATTGTAAACGCCAACAATCACAAAATTGTAAAATTGCGGCTGCCGCTAAAAAGTTTACAGCATAACTAATTAACATTCTTTGCCCTGGATTGTGAATATCAACATCAAGCGCAATAATTTTTGTCGGAAACCCAAGGTAGATAACTGCAAAAACAAGCATAAATATTAGACCAATAAAAATATTAATATAAACACTTAGTTTTAGTACGGCGCGATTATTTGCACCAACTGCATGCCCAATCCGAATGCTAGTAGCTTGCGCTAAACCAAAAATAATATTTATCACAAACCCAACACATTGAAATGCAATTTGATGTGCCGCAAGTGCGTCTTTACCAAATTTCCCCATCATCAAAGTAATTGCAGAAAACATAGCTAATTCTATAGAAAACATACCACCAATGGGCGAACCGATCCGAATAATTTCAAAGGCAAACTTAGAATTAATGCACCAAAATTTTGAAAAAATTTGATACCCGCGACACTCTTTGGCTAAATAAATATAAAGACCTATCACAATAACTGCGATCGAATATGCAAAAGTAATACCATAACCAATCCCAGAAAGACCTAATTTTGGTGTACCGAATTTACCAAACATAAAAACATAAACAAATGCAATCTGGAGCGGCACAATTAGCATGCTCATTATCATCACAAGCCTAGTTTTTGCAATACCAAGCAAAAAATGTTCAAGAACAATTAATAAATTTAGCGGCAACAGTGACCAAGCGAGTGAATGAAAATATGTAGTTGCTAAACTAATTATTTCTGGGTCTTGCCCGGTAAGGATTAAAACTTTTGGCGCAAAAAGCATTATTAGCAGCATCGGGAGCGTTGATAAAAACGCTAAAACTATGCCCTGCTGTGTTGCAATTTTAATTCCAAGATTATCTTTTGCACCAAAACTCTGCGCCACAAGCACACTCACGGAACACAAAACACCAACAAAAAATAATATTAATGCAGAATACGTTACCCAAACCAAAATGTTTGCAGCCAACGCATCACGGCCAAGCCGCGCCACAAAAAATGTCGTTATGAATCCATTTAAACCGTAAATCAGTTCAGAGATAATTAACGGGAATGCTAATTTCAAAGAATGATTGGCCTCAAAAAATATTTTTGCTATTTGGTTATTCGGCATTGAATTATTCGATTGCATATAACACCTAAAAAAACTAATAAATAAAATAAATACACAAAAGCAGGAGATTTAATCTCAAACAAAGAAGGTAAATTTCAAGCAGTGAATTAAATATAACATAAGAAATAAAAATAGCAATTGTCATTTTTGCATGTATATCATGGCTAAAACCATAATCTTACCCGTAAAATTAAAATAAATTTTTCTTTCAATAGGGCCCGCGGAGCGGGCGATTTGCTTCACCAGCCCAGGCTGCAGCATTGCGTTTTTGCAATGCAAGGCCTGGGTAATGCGCGACACGCACAATCAAGCTACAACGTAGCGGCAGGCTTTCGCACAATAATACAACACCACTTTAGGAAAAACCCCGATATTTGCAGCAAGAATCATTTCACATAATATGCAAATAATTGTTAACAAATCACATGAGGGGGATATGCAAATAAATTCTAATTCTGGTTTTACATTATCTGGTTTTACATTGATTGAATTGTTAATCGCCATCGCAATTATTGGCGTTTTAACTGCGGTGGCGATTCCATCTTATCAAAACTATACCCGCAAGGCGCATTTCACCGAAGTTGTGCAAGCAACTAGTCCTTTTAAATTAGGAGTAGAAGAATGTTATCAATTAACAGGGGATCTAATTAATTGCCAAGCTGGTAAAAATGGCGTGCCAAAAAATATTGATGCGGGAACGGGAGTGGGTTTAATTGATAGCATTATTGTTGGTGAAAGCGGCAAAATTACTGTTACGCCACACGCTCTCTACGGCATAAAAGCGAACGACACTTATATCCTCACGCCAACTGCTATCAATAATCAACTAACATGGGCAAGCAGTGGCGGCGGGGTTGATCACGGTTATGCCAACTAAAATAGCACTATCAGAACCTGAAGAAAATTCAGTAGCAAAGTTTGCTAATCAGATTCTAGAAGATGGCATTACAAAGTCAGCTTCAGACATTCACTTTGAACCATACGAAAATCATTCTAGAATCAGATTCCGTATCGATGGCATTCTTTATGAACAAGCAAAAGTTGAAAAAGCATTGACGCCAAGGCTTAATACTCGTTTAAAAATTATGGCGGGGTTAAACATTGCGGAAAAACGCCTGCCGCAAGATGGCAGGTTCACTTTCCACAATCCCCAAAAACAAAAATATGATTGTCGAATTAGCAGCTGCCCTACTATGTTTGGTGAAAAAATTGTCATCCGGATTCTTAACTCAAAAAATTCTGTACTTAGCATCGAGCAATTAGGTTTAGATATTGACCAACAAAAAATTTTTCAAGAAAAAATTTTTGCACCACAAGGAATGATTTTAGTCACAGGCCCAACAGGTAGTGGCAAAACTGTAACTTTATACACTGCATTAAATCAATTAAATTCAGCAAACAAAAATATTTCTACCGCAGAAGACCCAGTAGAGATAATCTTGCCCGGCATTAACCAAGTAGAAATAAACCATAAAATTGGTTTAACTTTTGCATCTGCACTTAAAGCGTTTTTGCGCCAAGACCCAGATATTATTATGCTCGGCGAAATTCGCGATTTAGAAACTGCGCAAATCGCTATCCAAGCTGCGCATACTGGGCATTTGGTGCTTGCAACTTTGCATACAAATAATCGCGCAGAAAGCATCAATCGTTTATTAAATATGGGGGTAAAAGCTTATAATATCGCTACTTCACTAACATTAATTATTGCACAACGTCTAGTGCGAAAATTGTGTAAGCATTGTCTTGGGCAAAACCTAGAAACTGGTTGCACATATTGTCAAGATGGATATTCAGGCCGGCTTGGTATTTTTGAATTATTGCCAATTACAAAAACTATCAGCAAATTAATTTTTGAAAATGCCAGTACTTTAGCCATCGAAAAAGAAGCGCAATTAATTGGCATGGAAACGCTCAAGCAAATCGCACTAAAAAAAGCAAAGCTAGGATTAACTAATTCTGCAGAAATAAATCGTGTTATCGAATAATTTATTAATTATGACAGAAACAAATTTTTATTGGGAAGGCGCCAATGCTGATGGCAATATCATTAGCGGAACAATAGCTGCAACTAGTTTCAAACATTGCAAGCAACAACTGCGAGAGCATCATCTATTCCCAATCAAAATTAAACGTCAAACTCGCCAAACTCCGCGTAGATTTTTTACTAAAAATAAAATAAGCCCATTACAAATTGCTGATTTTTGTGAGCAGCTTGCGGTATTATTTAATGCTAACATTCCGCTCGTTACTGCGCTTGAAATTATTGCTAACGATATGAAAGTTGAAAATGTGAGGCATCTCATTTTAAAAATAAAATCTGAGGTTGAATCTGGGCATGCATTACATACTGCACTAAAAAAATACCCACAACATTTTAATCAATTATTTTGTGGGCTAGTTTATGCCGGCGAACAATCTGGTACTTTAGACATCATGCTGCACGAAATCACGAATTACCTACAAAAAACCTCCGCTCTAAAACAAAAAATTATTCGCGGGTTAATTTATCCAGCAATGGTATTTATTGCAACATTAATTGTTAGTACAATTTTATTAGTTTTTGTGGTGCCGCAATTTCAATCGATGTTTAAGAGTTTTAATGCTACCCTGCCCTTTTATACAAGATGTATTATCCATGTTGCAAGCTTGCTAAAAAAATATTTGTGGGAGGGCTGTATTGGATTTAGCGCACTAGTTTTCTATGTTAATTTTAAACTGCGACGCAGCCGAAAATTTAAACTTCAATACGAGGCACTATTATTAAAGCTCCCACTAATTGGGAGCATCTTAACAAAAATTAGTATTTATAGATTTGCAAAAACTTTGGCAATTACTTATAAAGCTGGATTACCGTTATTAACCGCTTTAGCTTTGACCGGTAATATCCTTACTATTGAAAAATTTAGTATTGGCATATCCTTAGCACAAAAACACATTGCTGATGGCAAAGCTTTGCATGCTGCATTATCGAGCTTGCATTTTTTCCCAGCAAAAGTGATTAAGTTAATTGCTGTCGGTGAAGAATCTGGGTCCTTAGATTTAATGCTCGAAAAAATCAGTGATTACTACGAAACTGAGCTTAACCATATTTCGGCCAATTTAAGCAGTTTGCTTGAACCATTAATTATGGTGATTCTTGGGGTTTTTGTTGGCGGGATAATAATTGGCATGTATTTACCAATTTTTCAACTAGGCAAAATCATTTAATATAGCGCGGCCTATTGTGACAAATTTTGTAACCAGGTAGAATAAAACTTTGTATATCAATTAAAGGTTTTCAGGGTATGGCGCAAATGGACTCGAGCAGTTTGGATTTTCCGCGAGGCGTGCCCGCAGCGAGCGAGCGGAATGTATTTTATGTATTTTACATACACAAGCATCGCGAGCAAGGACGCAACAAAGCGGAAAACCAAAATGCGAAGAGTATATATGCAAATAATTAATTCTCTACAATATAACTTAGTGCACTGCCACATTATATTTATTGCTTGGGTTGGCATGCTCGGGTTAATCATAGGCAGCTTTTTAAATGTCGTCATCTATCGTTTACCAATAATGTTAAAAGTGCATTGGGAAAGAGAATGTCAAACATACTTAAAGCAAACCTCTACGCTTAAACATAAGTTGTTTAATTTATTTGTACCACGCTCACACTGCCCACATTGTGAGACGCAAATCCCGCTATGGCTAAATATTCCGCTAATTAGCTATGTATTCTTGAGAGGGAAATGTCACAATTGCGGCGCAAAAATTTCACTGCGTTATCCATTAGTTGAAATACTCAGCTGTTTTGCGTCCATAGTTGTCGCTTGGCGCTTTGGCTGCAGCTGGCAAATGCTTGCAGCTTTAGGATTAACCTGGGCATTAATTCCGCTTATTTTTATTGACTTTGACCTGCAATTATTACCAGATGAAATTGTACTGCCACTAATCTGGATGGGGATTTTTCTCAATATCTTCGGTTTATTTAATACTCTTGAACACTCAGTACTTGGCGCAATCTGTGGTTATCTCAGCCTTTGGTTGGTAGGTTTTGTTTTTCAATTAATTCGCAAAGTTGAAGGCATGGGCCATGGCGATTTTAAATTATTTGCGGTATTTGGCGCTTGGCTTGGCTTTGAATATTTACCGCTAATTATTTTAGGCGCATCACTATTTGGTAGTATCATTGGTGGTATATTTTTACTCGCAAAAAAATATCCACTCTCAAAACCAATCCCTTTTGGCCCTTATTTAATCGCAGCTGGTTGGGCAATGATTTTATGGGGCAAAACTATTCTTGGTTGGTATTTACAATTTATTAGATTTTAACTATGTTGAAAATAGGGCTGACAGGCGGTATCGGTTCTGGCAAAACCACAGTAGCGAAATTCTTTAGAGGTTTCGGGATAAAAGTTATTGACGCAGATAAAATTACCCGCGAATTAACTAGACCAAACCAACCTGCATTAAAAAAAATCAACAAACACTTCCACGCAAAAGTTGTTTCAAAAACCGGCAGGCTTAATCGAAAACTACTGCGAGAAATTATTTTTCGCGATCCATCCGAGCGCAGATGGCTAGAAAATTTATTACATCCGCTGGTATATCAAAATATCGTAAAAGAGATGCGTAAAGTTAAATCTTCTTATTGCGTGTTAGTTATTCCATTATTATTTGAAACGGGTGCTGAAAAAATTGTTGATCGAGTTTTAGTAATTGATAGCCCAATCAAACTGCAAATAAAACGTATGTTAAAGCGTGACCAAACTACAACAACAACTGCAAAAGCTATTATCAATTCACAAATAAAGCGTAAACTCCGCCTGAAATTAGCTGATGATGTAATCTCCAATACTGGCAGCCTAAACCAACTGTACCAAAAAACTAAGCTAATGCATGAAAAATATTTACTACTAGGTGTCAGACCCGGACAGTTTGAAAAACCGCATTGATTATATTGATTTTATTTCAAAAAACATGGCGTGCCCAAGATAAGCTAATTGTGAAAAAAAGCGCATAAACTAGGTATTTTTATTGCGTATATGCGATATATGCGATGTGTAAAAAATACAATCATCCGCTATAAAAAGTCTCATTCAAAGCGTATTGTTTGCAACAGCGTCTGACTCTAAAAGTTTTCTTTCTAATGAATGGATTAATTCTTTGATTTTTGAATTCGAATGCACCAACTTCAATGCTCTGTTGGTCGTTTTGCTTATGCTGTTTGCGCTTCTTTCGAGGAAAATTGCAATATCAATCAATTGATAATTTGCTCTATAGTGAGCAAAAAAAGTGACCATTGATCGCGCAAGCACAATATGTCGATGCAAGCTGACCGATGATAGTTCATCGATAGTAATTTTCATTTGTTCGCAAATAATAGCAGCAATCTTGTTTATAGGGAGTCTTAACAACTTATTGTGAATAATATCTTGACTGCGCGAATTAACCGCATCACATATAACTAGGCCCCCGTTTTCATCAAATTTGCAAAATGTTGGTTTTGTGTAACATTGTTCTCGATCTTGCATAAAAGATAAATATCCTTGTTTTTTACCAATATTGCTAACATGTTTTTTTAGCAAGCTCAAAACGAATTCTGTTGTTAGCCACGAAAGTTTTACTTGTGAATTATACGCGCCGTGACTGCTCCATTTAAACTCATCGATGTTTTTTGTTAACCCCGCTTTAACTGGGTTCATGTGAATGTAGTAACATAGCTCAAGAAGATACTTTTCATTCTGAATCACGATTGCTTGATAACGACCCTCATATAAATATCCTTTTCGATTATGGTTTTTGTTTATGTATCGCACATATTGGGAGCTAATATTTTGCATAATTTTTGAGAGCGGAATATGGCCAACTTCGATAACAAGATGCAAATGATTTGTCATTAGGCAAAATAAATGGATTTTGCAATCATAAATGTTGCAGGCTTCTGATAAATAGTGACAAAACTGCATTCGATCGTTATCGCAAAAGAAAATATTTTGGCGGTTATTCCCGCGAAGCATTACGTGGTAAAAAGCATTAAAATAGTGGACTCTCTGTTTTCTAGCCATTGTTATTTTTATATTTATTTGGATTGTCTTGGGTCGTCTTAACTTACGTGGATAAAGAAATGATGCAATACCGTGTTACGTGTTATGTAATATTATGTGTTGTAATGCTGTATGTTGTAATGTTGCAAAATTAGTCTTATCTCGGGCACGCCATGTTTTTTGAAATAAAATCAATATAATCAATGCGGTTTTTCAAACTGTCCGGGTCTGACACCTGTTAAATATTTGTTTAAAATTGAGGAAAATAGGGTAAAATTAATGCCTAAACCACATGGATTTAACGATTGTGACTGCGGAAAATATAATTTTTGAGCAACCATTAAATGAACATATTCGTGTCTGCTTGCGCATGGAATTTTTATTTCAGCAACTAGCCCACTTTATGCAACTTGATTCGCCATGGGATTCCAGAATTTCTTTAAATTCAATTCTTGAAATCCTGAGCCTAGCAGATCGACCAGATTTAAAAAATAAATTAGCTCAAGCTTTACATCAATATTTAGCAGCACTTACGCAGCTTGAAGACGCCGCTCAAGTTGACAAACAAAAACTTTCACATACCTTAACTATATTAGACGACTTAATCGATAAATTAAATTCTTTCTCGAGCAGGTTTGGGCAAGAATTGCGCGACAGCGAATTTTTAATGTCGATTGCACCGCGCCTCTATACTCCCGCAGGAACATGTGGCTTTAGTGCACCAGCCTATTATTTGTGGTTAGAACAACCAGCAGAAATTCGAAAAGAACAGATTTTAAATTGGTCAACCCCGCTCGCTTTATTAAAAGATATCGTAGATTTTTTATTGAAGTTAACCAGACAAAGTGGCAGCTTAAAATCTACTATTGCAGCCAATGGTTTTTATCAAGCAAATTTAGATCAAAATATTTTGTATCAAATGATTAGAATCGAATTACCAAAGCCGCTAAATTTATATCCAGAAATAAGCGTTGGTAGGCATCGTTTAACCATTCATTTCTTCGAACTAGATCCATTCGATCGAGCTAAACAAACTAAACACGAAGTTAAATTTGGCTTGAAGTGTTGCAGGTTGTAAGCAAAATAAAATTTTTGCAATTTGCGGCAAAGCTGTTCTATTGCGAAAAGATTTTATTTCTTAATTAGAATGCACAAATGATGTGGTATCAAACTCACGTCGATGTAATAATTCCCCGCAAACATAAGTGGCTTTAATTGCGCGATCGCTGGCAAGAATACTTAAATCAAATAATGCATCTTCTAAGCTTTTAGTATGTTCCGCTTTAAAGGCTAATAATGGCGTACTCTTTAAATCGATCACTAAGAAATCGGCAAATTTTCCCTGTGCAAAATTACCAATTTGATTTTCAAGGGACAACGCTTTAGCATTACCTAAAGTAAGGTAATAAAAACTTTTTAGCGGTGATAACGCCACCCCTTGCAAAGCTGCAACTTTGTAAGCTTCATTCAATACACGTAACATAGAAAAAGTTGAACCACCGCCCACATCAGTAGCAAGCCCAATTCTTAAGTTAAGTTTTACCGCTTTATTAACATCAAACAAACCGCTGCCTAAAAAGAAATTGCTGGTCGGGCACCACGGCACCACTGATTCTGTCTCAATTAATCGTTGAAATTCTCGGTCAGAGATATGCACACCATGAGCAAAAATACTGCGTTTACCAAGTAAATTATAATGATCGTACACATCAGTGTAATCTTTGTATTGAGGAAATAATTCCCGCACAAATTCGACTTCTTTAATATTTTCGGCTAAATGGGTATGCAAATAAACATCTGGATTTTCTTTGAGCAGAGTTTTTGTAACCTCAAGTTGCGCTTCAGTAGAAGTAATAGCAAAGCGCGGTGTTATCGCATAATAAAACCGGGATTTTTTATGCCATTTTTTTATTAGCTTGGTGCTTTCGGTATATGCTAACTCAGGCGTATCACGCAAATATTCTGGAGCATTTCGATCCATTAATATTTTTCCGGATATCATACACATTTGTAAACGTCTGGCAGACTCAAATAACGCATCAACTGAAACTGAGTGCACACTTGGCAAAACTAAAGCCGTAGTAGTGCCATTTCGTAAAAGCTCAATCAGAAAAAAATTCGCTACCTCTTTGGCATAATCTTTATCTGCAAACTTTCTTTCAGTGGGGAATACATAATTATTTAGCCATTCTAAAAGTTGCTCGCCATATGACGCAATTATCTCAGTTTGCGGATAATGAATGTGCGTATCAATAAACCCTGGCATAATCAAATAACCCGAGTAATCGATAATTTGTGTATTTTCAGGTAAAGTTTTTTTTATTTCTGCAGTATCACCAACCGCAACAACTTTACCATCTGCCACAACAAGCAAACCATCTTTCCAATATTGATAGCTCGTAGTATCGCTACGTGATTTTGGCATGTCAGTAAAATGTAATATCGAAGCACGAAAAGCTGTTTGCGTATTCATAGTAATTTCCAATTTAAAAACTTAAATATAAATATACTAATTAACTACTAAATTTTATAATTTTAATTGTGGTTTTTGCGGCATTAATTTCCCCAAGCCTTTCATTTTCTTTATTCCACGCTTCATTTTTATTGGTAGTGGAACTATAACCTGCGGGATCTGCTGCATTGCTCACGCCGCGCACTAATAAGCAGGATTTTTTAAACATCCAACAAACCTTCATTAAACCTGCTCCCTCCATTTCTATACCGCGCACAGAAAATTTTTTTAACCTCTTAAACTGCTCCTTTACTAAAGGTAAACTATCGCTTGAAGCAATCTTCCCAGGAAGAATTTTTGCATTAAAAGTTTTTCCATCTGCATCATGTGATCTTAATAATTGGGATGATGCGTTTAATTCAGCAATTAACTTCAATAATTTTTTATCTCCAGAAAATACCAGTGGCTCTTCGCTTTTTCTGATAGGGTTTTTTTCAATAACCTCTATGGAAGGTTTCATGGCAGTTTGATTGCCATAATCCAACGAAAATGACTCCTGCCCTAAAATTACATCGCCAATATTTAGTTTAGCATCAACCTTCCCAGCACTACCTGAAAATAAAATATGTGCCGGATTAAAATCACTAATTAATCTTGTTGCAGCCACAGTAACATCAGTGTTACCGATACCACTTACAACAACCACAACACTTTTATTCCCAAGCACACCTTGTAAATAAGTTACGCCGTTAATAGTTTTTGTTGCAGTATTAGTAAGTGTCTGTTGAATTAGCATTGATTCACCCTGAACAGCGCTAATAATACCAAAATCAACAGCAAAAACACTTGAGGTAAAAAATACTATAAAAAAATACAACGGAAGTCTGCGAAAAAATTCATTAAACATGCCGCCCCCAATGTTTATCCATTATTTCACCGCAATTGCAGCAATTTAATTATGAACTTCAAGTAAAAAACTATTGCTTAAGCAATAGTTCTTTTAACTATCACAGTTTTATAAATTTCGACCTGATCGCCTGGCTTAATATCATTATAATTTTTAATTCCAATTCCACATTCCATGCCACTACGTACTTCGTTAACATCTTCTTTAAATCGACGCAATGATTCAAGCTCGCCTTGATAGATAACAATATTATTCCGCAGCACTCGCACTGGATTGTTCCGACGAATTACTCCTTCCATCACCATCGAACCGGCAATTGCCCCAAATTTAGATGAACGGAATACTTCACGAACTTCAGCAAGCCCAATAATTTGCTCTTCATATTTTGGCGCCAATAATCCACTTAATGCGCTCTTAATATCATCAACCAACTTATAAATAATACTATAATAACGCACATCTACGCCTTCGCGCTCGGCAACTCTTTTTGCGGCTGCATCAGCACGCACATTAAAACCGATTACCACCCCTTGGGAAGCCATTGCAAGATTAACATCAGACTCAGTAATTCCACCAACACCACTATTAACAATTCTGATTTTTACTTCGTTAGTGGCAAGCTTATTTAACGCATCACTAATCGCTTCTGCAGAACCTTGTACATCAGCCTTTAACACAACATTTAGAGTTTTTACTGTTTCTTCCTGCATACGAGCTAAAATATTTTCTAATGTGGCCGCTTGCTGCTTGGCTAATTTGACATCGCGATACTTACCCTGACGGAACAATGCAATTTCCCGAGCTTTCTTTTCATCTGCCACCACAATTGCTTCATCCCCAGCATTTGGTGTACCAGACAAGCCAAGAACTTCAGCTGGCATCGACGGACCAACCTCTTCAACTCGGTTACCAGCATCATCAAGCATCGCTCGAACCCTGCCAAAATGTTGGCCAACTAATAACACATCGCCACGATGCAAAGTTCCGCGCTGCACTAAAATCGATGCAACAGGACCATGGCCTTTATCTAAACGTGATTCAACTACAACGCCACGCGCTAAACATTTAACTGGGGCTTTTAATTCTAAAACTTCGGCTAAAACTAAAATTGATTCCAAAAGTTCATCGATACCTTGGCCGGTTTTTGCGGAGATATTTTGAAACATGGTATCGCCGCCTAAATCTTCCGAAACAATATTATATTTAAGCAATTCATTGCGAACACGTCCCGGGTCTGCTTCAGGTTTGTCAATTTTATTAATTGCCACAATCAACGGAACTTTCCCAGCTAAAGCATGATTAATTGCTTCGACAGTTTGTGGCATTACACCATCATCTGCAGCAACAACTAACACTACAATATCAGTGCTTTTAGCGCCACGAGCACGCATTGCGGTAAATGCTTCATGGCCTGGGGTATCTAAAAATGTGATCATGCCGCGCGGCGTATTAACATGATAAGCGCCAATATGTTGAGTAATTCCACCGGCTTCACGTGAAGCAACTTTCGTACGTCTGATATAATCTAATAATGAAGTCTTACCATGATCAACATGGCCCATAATAGTTACAACTGGCGCGCGCGTTTCTTCTGGAACAACTTCTTCATGCGCAATATTTAAACTTTCTTCAAGTGAGGTGTCTTTTAACAATTTAGCGTGATGACCCATCTCTTCAACCACCAAAGCTGCGGTATCTTGATCGAGCGCTTGGTTGATGGTTGCCATCGCTCCCATTTTCATCATTACTTTAATTACTTCTGCAGCTTTTACTGACATCTTTTGCGCTAACTCGGCGACGGTTAAAGTTTCTGGGATAGAAATTTCTCGAGAAATTTGTGCTGCTGGCTTTTCTGCCTCTAACTCTTTTTGTTTAAACTCTGGGGTTCTGACGCCTCTCTTTGCTGGTTTAACTTCAACTTGAATTTTGCGTTTTGGTTTTGCTTGAGTTGCTTCAAAAACTTTAGGTTTTACAGGCGCAGGTGCTTTGACTGCTGGCTTTATCTCTTTAGCTACTGCTTCAACCACAGGGGCAGGTGGTGGTGGCACCGGTGCAGTAACGACAGTATCTGGTTTCGCTCCTTTTTTTTGCTTAGTTTGCTTAGCTTCTTCTTTGCGTTTTGCCTCTTCTTCAATACGACGCTGCTCTGCCAAAATTTTTTCCTGTTTCGCTTGCTCGTCAGCAATCTTCTTTCTAGCAGCTTCAGCTAACTCAGTATCAATATCATATTTACGCGTTCTACGTACTTTAACATTTATTAAATGTTGTGATGTGGCAGCTGCTGCCGCTGTTGCATCTGCAGAAGAAGGCTTTTTCCGATGCAAAGTAATCGTACTGCTAGTTGCTGCTTTTTGGCTAACTGCAGCATGACTTGATTTAACATATTCAAGTAAGATTTGTTTTTGCTGTTCAGAAATTGCTTTAGTAGCATCAGAAACTGGAATACCTGCATCATGCAATCGAGCCAATAATTGCTCTGGCATCATTCCAACCATCTTTGCTAACTTTTCTATCGTTACTTCAGACATGTTATTTCACTATTCAAACCAATGTTTGCGAGCTGCCATAATTAATTTTGCAGCTTCCTCTTTGCTTAACTCTTCAATATCACTTAAATCATCCACTGATTGTTCAGCTAAATCCTCTCGAGTAATTATCCCGTGGCTTGCAAGCACATAAGCTAAATGTCGAGACATTCCCTCAAGCTCAATAAGATCAAGAGCTGGCTCAACCGAACCGACCTTGCTCTTACTAGTTAATGCTTGCTCTAATAAAACATCCCGAGCGCGATTACGTAATGCCTCGGATATTTCTTTGTCGAACCCTTCAATAGATACTAAATCTTCTACTGGCGCATACGCTACATCTTCTAAAGTGCGAAAACCTTCTTGCACTAGAATACTAGCTAGTTCTTCATCTACATCTAAACTCTTGGTAAATACTTCAGATAGTTTTTCAGTTTCACTCTTCAATTTTTTTTCTGCTTCGGCAGTAGTAGAAACATTCAACTTCCAACCAACAAGCTCGCTAGCTAAACGCACATTTTGACCATTTCTACCAATAGCTAATGCAAGTTGATCTTCGCGTACCGCTATATCCATGCTTTTATTTTCTTCGTCAACTACAATTGAAGCGATTTCTGCTGGTGCCATCGCATTTACCGCCAATTGCGCTGGATCATCATCCCATAGTATTACATCGATTCTTTCGCCACCCAATTCATTAGAAACATTTTGCACTCTAGTGCCTCGAATCCCAACGCACGCACCAATTGGATCAATGCGACCGTCATTGGTTTTAACCGCCATTTTCGCCCGCGAGCCAGGATCACGCGCCACAGCCTTAATCGTAACCACATCTTCACTGATTTCCGGAACCTCAAGTTTAAACAATTCAACTAGCATTGCTGGTTTAGTTCGGCTCACTAATAACATTGGAGCTTTATACTCATCATTTACTTCATATAATACGCCACGAACACGATCACCCACACGTGCATTTTCTCGCGGCAACATTTCTTCTCTGTGAATTAATGCTTCAACGCCACTACCCATATCTAAAATAACACCCTCGCGAGAAACTTTTTTCACAACGCCCATCAAAAGCAAATTCAGTTGTTGTTTATAACGTTTAGCTATCTCTTCTCGTTCTGCAAAACGAATCTCTCGCATAATAATTTGCTTTGCTTGTTGCGCGGCGATACGCCCAAACCCAACGGATTCAATTGGTTCTTCAATTACATCACCGACCTCTAACTCAGGATCGATTTTGCGCGCTTTAGCAAGCTGCATTTCACGACCTGGAAATTCTACTGTTTCAACTGCATCATCAATTACCGTCCAACGCCGAAATGTTTCATAATCACCAGTTTTCTGATTAATCATCACGCGTATATCCACTTCTTCCGCATAACGCTTAGCAGCAACGGCAGCAAGCGCCCGCTCGATCGCTTTAAAAATAATCTCTTTCTCCATACCTTTTTCGTTGGATATTGAGTCTACTACTAGTAATATTTCCTTATTCATATTTGAGCCTCAAATTTTTGCTACTAAATTAGCCTTATCTATATTGGTAATTGGTATCTCAAAGTTTTGGTTTAAAACATTTATTACTACTGTATCTTGCGTTACCGACTCAATGCGCCCTGTATAATTTCTTCGTCCAAGCTCTGCTTTACTTAATTTTATCTGTACTGTGTCGCCGATAAAACGCCGATATTGCTCCAATTCAAATAATGGGCGATCTAACCCTGGGGAAGATACTTCTAACTGATATCCACCAGAAATTGGATCTTCAACATCTAAAAGCGCACTAATCTGATTACTTACCTTTGTGCAATCTTCTAAACTAACACTCTTTTGTGGGCTACAAGGTAACACATCAATATATACCCGTAACAAACTATAACGCCCACTCAAATGCATTTCACAGCCCCAAAGCTCATAGCCCATAACTGTAATTATTGGTCTAATTAAATTTGCAATTTTTTTTGCTAAATCTTTATTTGCCATTAACAATGCCTCAAAATTGGCATAAAAAATGGGCAAATAGCCCATTCTTTAAAACAATTAAAAATTGTGATGTAAAATTTACCTTATTTCTTAATTCACATCATGCGTTAATATCACTTTTATTACATTCATAATTTTTAATTATATATTATATTTGGTAGCGGGGGTAGGATTTGAACCTACGGCCTTCGGGTTATGAGCCCGACGAGCTACCAGGCTGCTCCACCCCGCGACAATTTCTTAAACAGTTAAATATAAAGCAAATTCAACTAAATTCAAGGATAAACTTCAATAAAAACCCAAGAATAGCCAATAAATATTTTACTTAAAATTACAATATTTTTATATGTCACTAATTATATTGATAAAATTTTAAAAGTGCTGGATCCACACAAAAAAACAAAAATGCGCTTAGCTTATATTGTTATTATTGGTACCGAAGGCCGGACTCGAACCGGCACGGTTTTCACCGCTACCACCTCA
>JAMCWR010000021.1 GCA_023480665.1 Gammaproteobacteria bacterium | reverse complement strand
GCCATTATTAAACTCAAGCCCAAGTCATGCCGCATGAACAACCATCAGCATCTTTTGTCCGATAATTAACTTTAACCAGTTTAAAGACCCTAAAGAAAAAAATAATTATTTTTTAGGGTCTTTTTGCATATAAAAGCTGCGTTTTGCCTGCGGAAACTTTTCAAGAGCATAGCGCAACATCGTTCGCGGCATTTTGCGATAATATTTTTTAACGAAATTTTCTGCTGTTTTGAAATCGCGTTTACCAACTTCACGCAACATCCAACCAGAGGCTTTGTGAATTAGATCTTCCCGATCGGCCAAGAGTTTTTCGGCAAAAAGCAAAGTTTCACGAAAGTGATTTTGACGGATAAAATAAAACGTAGAGATTATCGCGATCCTTCTTTTCCAGAGGTTTTTATCTGCAACAAATTCATGCAATATTGCCTTATCTTTGTCAAAAAGATAATGCCCAATAATATTTGGCGCGCTTAAATCCACTAAATCCCAATTATTAACTCCGCGCACATTTTTTAAATAAAAATTATAAATTTTTTCTTGCGATGCGGCCGCTTTCTCTTTGCATGCCCTTTGATATTGCAAGATTAAAATAAATAATCCAGTCAAGCGCTCTTCATGTAACTTCGAATTAAGCAAAGGCTTTAAATCAATCAACGGAAGGTCACGATAGGTTTTGGCTAACATACGTTGGTTCGGCACAATAATGCCCAAAAACTCATCGCCAGCGCCATATTCGCCAGGCCCAGTCTTAAAAAATCCTTGTAAAAGTTTTGCCTTAGCTGGGTCCGCCAAAGCATACAAATCTTGTTGTAAATTTTTTAAGGAAACCATACCACCCCCGATAAAATGTTTGCTATACTCTAGCGATTATTTTTTTAGATAGGAAGCAAAAAATGCCTGACCCTCAAATTGCGCTTATGGCAAAAAAAGCCCGCGAAATTATGCATAATGCTTATGCACCATATTCGCATTATCAAGTCGGCGCTTGTGTTGCCGCAGAAGATGATTCGCTTTTTGTTGGCTGTAATATTGAAAATGCCTCTTTTCGCTTAACCTCTTGCGCAGAAGCTGCAGCAATTTCGGCAATGGTTGTTGCTGGCAAAAAACGTATCAAAAGCATCGTAATAATGGGATCTGGCACCGAGCTTTGTGCTCCTTGCGGTGCTTGCCGGCAAACTATTCGGGAATTTGCTACATCTAATACAAAAATTTATCTTTGCGACAGCGCTACTTGCGAAGTCTGCAAAGTTTTCACAATTGAACAATTATTACCAAATTCTTTTGGTCCACAACATCTAGAATAGAAGGAGAAAAATAATGAGACTCACCGACAATGCAAAACAATGCGCAGAAATTATCAAAAAACGCGCGCCAAATTTCATTCCAAAAATTGGCATGATCTTAGGTTCTGGTCTTGGCGCTGTTTCTGATGAAATTAAAAACGCTGTGATAATCCCGTATAGTGAATTACCTGGTTTTAGCATCACTGAAGTTGAAGGTCATGGCAAAAGATTACATATAGGCATACTAAAAGGTGCTCCAGTTGCTTGCCTAGAAGGCCGCACACATATTTATGAAGGCTCTGAAGAAGCAATGAGCTCGCTACGCACTATCATCCGTGCCTTAAGATTAATTGGCTGCGAAATTTTATTAACCACAAACGCAGTTGGGTCACTACGCACACAATACGGTCCAGGTAATTTAATGTTGGTAAAAGATCACATCAACTTTACATTTTTTAACCCACTAATCGGACCAAACGATGATGAATTCGGCGGCCGTTTTGTGTCGATGGATAATGCCTACGATAAAGACCTCAGAGATATAATGCTTGGTATCGCTAAAAAAATTGGCGTTGAATTACCAGATGGTGTATTTCTTGCCGACTCTGGCCCAACCTTCGAATCTCATGCCGAAATTCGCGCTTATAAAATGTTAGGAGCTGACGCAGTTGGTATGTCAACCGTACCCGAAACAATTATCGCGAGACATTGTGGTCTCAAAGTTATCACAGTATGTGCAATCACAAATTTCGGCGCTGGCCTAAGCACTGAAGTATTGAGTCATGAAGGCACACTGCGAGGCGCAAAATTAGCCGTAGAAAATCTAGCTAAACTTTTCTTGGCATTTGCTGAAGAAATTGGTAAAAGAAAATAAGCATTATTTTAGGAGAGTTAGCTATGAGCAAAAAACCCGATAATTTTGATGCAAAACTTGCGGCAGTGATTGATCACACCTTATTAAAACCAGATGCTACGCACGCCGATTTAGTTAAGCTCTGTAAAGAAGCTCGGCAGTATAACTTTGCTACAGTGTGCGTCAACTCAAGCAATATCGCTGAAGTCGCTAGGTTGCTTGAAGGCAGCGAAGTAAAACCAATCGCTGTAGTTGGGTTTCCTTTGGGCGCTGCTATGGCTCAAGCCAAAGCATTTGAAGCTAAAGAAGCAATCAAATCTGGCGCGCTTGAAATCGACATGGTAATTAATATTGGTGCACTAAAATCTAAAGATTATCAAACAGTCTTTGCTGATATTGCGCAAGTTGTAGCAGCAGGTGCTCCATGCCCCGTAAAAGTAATCCTCGAAACTTCTGCATTGAATGAAGATGAAAAAATTGCCGCTTGCGTACTTGCCAAAGCAGCTGGCGCAGCATTTGTAAAAACTTCTACTGGGTTTGGTGGCGGTGGCGCTACTGTTGAAGACATTACCTTAATGCGTCGCATTGTTGGTGATGACATGTCGGTAAAAGCATCTGGTGGGATTCGTACGCGCGCCGATGCAGAAAAAATGCTTAAAGCCGGAGCCAATCGCATTGGCGCTTCTGCTAGCGTAGCAATTGTTACCGGGAAAGCGGAAAACACCGGTAGCTATTAAGATGTATTTAATAATTAATAGGTAAATAACACAAATAACAATCAATGAGGTAATAATTATGAGCGCAACATCGTCTGAAACCATTCATCGCAATCATTTTTATATTTTAGTTTTATCTACGATTGCTGCGATTGCAGGTTTACTGTTTGGTTTTGATACAGGCGTTATTTCTGGGGCACTGCAATTTATTGTTGATACATTCCATATCATTGCACCAACTGCAACTCTTGCTCCAACCTATTCTGTGTTTGGGTTGTTTGGTGTCAACGGCACAACTATCCAAGAGGTTATTGTTTCTGCAGTTCCTGCGGGCGCATTAATTGGAGCTATATTAAGCAGCTTCTTATCTAACGCTTTTGGCCGACGTGGCGGAATTATTACTACTGCAGTGTTATTTATTATCGGCACACTCTTTGCTGCCACTGCGATAAATACTGATATGTTAATTATTGGCCGGCTCATCATGGGTTTTGCAGTTGGATTATCTGCAACTATTGCGCCAATGTATTTATCTGAAGTTTCACCACCAGACATCCGCGGCATGGTAGTGTTTTTGTTCCAAATGGCAATTACCGTCGGAATATTATCAGCATTTATTGTAAACTTTCTCTTTCATATAAACGGCAATTGGCGCGCGATGTTTTTAGTTGGTTTAGCGCCATCAGTTTTATTGTTTGTTGGTATGTTATTTTTGCCAGAAAGTCCACGCTGGTTAGTGCTAAAAGGCAAACATGAAAAAGCCCATCATGCATTACATAAATTAAGAGGGCATGAAGCAGTTAGCGGAGAGGTTGCCGAAATAAAAGAAAGTATTAGAAACGCCAAAGGCAATTTCAGAATGCTTTTTTCTAAAAGATTGCGCCCATTAGTATTTATTACCTTTGGTTTATTTGTATTTCAACAATTCACTGGTATTAATACTATTTTTTATTATGCACCAACTTTATTTAAAGCAGCAGGCTTTGAAGGCAGTACCTCACAAATTTTAGCGTTAGTTTCAACTGGGGCAATTAATGTCTTTGCTACTATATTCGGCGTCTGGTTTATCGATAGGCTTGGCAGGCGTAAATTACTTTATGTTGGTTTGGTCGGCATCATTTTGTGCCAATTAATTATGGGCGCTGCATATCATCAGTTGCTTGGCACTAACATTCGTTGGCTAACATTATTTTCGTCTTTAGCCTTAATTGTATTCTTTGCTTTCAGCATGGGCGGCATCCCGTATATTATGATGTCAGAATTATTCCCTCTAAATATGCGCGCAGGCGGTATGGCAGTTGCAAGCTGTGCAAATTGGGGGTTCAACATATTAGTTAGCGCTACTTTCTTAACTATTGTTGATGTGTTTGGTTTTGGTAATGCATATTGGTTATATGCATTTTTAACTTTCTTAGGGTTAGTATTTGCTATCTCGCTAATCCCAGAAACAAAAAATCGCACATTAGAGCATATTGAAAAAAATCTTTATGCGGGTAAAAAGCCGCGCGATTTAGGTAATTAATAATTAATAATAGTTATTGTAATTAAAAGCAGGTATGAAAATGCAAACACGAACTCCACTTATAGCTGGTAATTGGAAGATGCAAAAAACTATTGGCGAAGCATTAGCTCTAGTTAATGCGCTCCGTAGTAATTTGTCGAATGTAAAAGCTGAAATTGTCGTAGCGCCAACATATACTGCATTAAGTAAAGTTGCAGAATGTTTGCAAGGGTCCAATATTGGCGTTGCGGCACAAGATTTATTCTGGGAAGATTTTGGCGCATACACTGGGGCAATTTCTGCGCCATTAATTAAAGATGCTGGCGCAAAATATGTGATTATCGGCCACTCTGAGCGGCGTCAATTTTTTGGTGAAACTGATGTTACAGTTAATAAGAAAATCAAAGCTGCATTAAAACATCAATTAATCCCCATACTTTGCGTTGGTGAAACTTTAGCTGAACGCGAAGGCAATCTTGTACAGCAAATAATTGAAGAGCAAGTTTCGCGTGGGTTATATCAACTTACTCAAGTAGAGCTAAAAGACTTAGTCATTGCCTACGAACCAGTGTGGGCAATTGGCACTGGTAAAACCGCAACCCCAGCACAGGCTGAAGAAACGCATGTTTTAATTCGCAATTTTATTGCGGCGCAATTTTCCCAAGAATTTGCTGACCGGCTACGCATCCTCTATGGCGGCAGCGTTAAAGTAGCAAATTGCAAAGAGTTATTGGCGCTTAAAAATATCGATGGCGCATTAATTGGCGGCGCCAGCTTAAATGCCGAGGAATTTTCTGCAATTGCAAAAAGCGTTGCCTAATAAATAATTAAACGCAAATTATTTTAAAACCCATGCGCAAAATAATTACGCTAACATTATCTTTTACCTTAAGCATTATCATTTTATTATTTGCCAGCATTATTTTAACTAATTATTTTTCAGATAACTTTCATGTCGTCATAAAAAATAAAGTGTATCGCAGTGCGCAGCTCCGCCCAAAAAAACTTGAGCATTATATTCAAACCCTGGGATTAAAATCGATTATCAATTTGCGTGACGATGCCGAAAGAGATCCAAACTATAAAAAAGAGCGAGAAATTGCAGAAAAATATCATCTTCTTTATATCAATGTCAGATTATCTTCACAAAAACTTCCAGATTTATCTTATTTAAAACAGCTGGTAAAAATTATTGATACCGCTCCAAAACCTACATTAATTCACTGCAAAGCTGGGGCTGATCGCACTGGTTTAGCCGCTGCAATCAGCATACTGCTTGAAGATGGACAATCGGTTGATGAAGTAGAAGATCAGATGTCCTGGCATTATAACGTTTATTCACCATATTCAATTGGCTACCAAACAATTAAAAATTATCTTGATTGGCTGCAAAAAACACATAAGAAAAACACCCAGAAAAACTTCTTAGAGTGGCTCGATAAGGTCGAACAACTAAAAAGCCACGCCGGATGGTTTTTGACTTAAAATTCAGCTAGCGCTTTATTTTTACTTACACTCTTGGTTTTGCAGTAAATCGCTTTGGGTAAGTTCGACAAGCCCCAACCAATAACAAAAAAATGCCGCAGGAATTTTCATGATTAACGTATTATTAGTTGAAGAAATTTTGAGTGGACCAAAATCGCTAAGTGACTTTGTAATTACATAAGCATATTTAATCGATTTTTCAGCGCAAAGATCCAACAGCCCTTTAATATCACTAGCGCAAACATTTTGTGACTGATATTTAATTTCAAATGGTACAATTTGTTCACCAACCTCAGCAATAATATCCACTTCTTTTTGTTTTTTATTTTGCCAATAAGAAAAACGGATACCATGACTAAAACCAAAAATAAGCAAATGTTTGTAAATCGCAGCTTCTACTGCAAACCCAAGCACTTCTGGATTATCCAATAAACTTTTACCTCGAAGTAAAACTGCTGAGGCAAGCGCTGAATCTGCCAAGTAAACTTTATATTGACCACGTAACACTTCTTTGCCATATCCAAAAGGTAATAGTTTGTAAATTAGGTGAGCATTTTCTAACAACTCAATAAAGTTTTCTGCAGTTTGACGGTTCACTTCCAAGCAACTGCAAAGTGTTTTAAGAGCAAGCAGACCACCTTCGTGCATACAGAGATATAGAAAAACTCGCTCTAAATCTAAAACTTTGCGCACTCCAAAGATTGCAGTCATATCACGCTTTAAAACTTTATCAACAATATCTTCGCGCAACAAGCGCTGCGCCTGATTAACATTTTCAATTTGAATAGTTTGTGGAAAACCTCCGCGCATTAAATAATCATGAAAATAACCTAAATATGTCGCACATTCTTCAGCAACCCGAATAAAATCCTGTTCTGACCAATTAAATAGCTCTCTTAATGATTTGATCGGTTTTAGATTTTGAAGAAAATCGGGGTGGAGCAATAGTTTTTGCAAATCAAATTTTTGTGGGTCAAAGGCTAAAGTTGTATCTAGCGTATTAATGTCTGGGTGTTCAGTAGATTTTGGAAAATTTTTTGCATCTGTATTTTTCGCAAAAAGTGACCGTAATGCTGAAAAATTTTCTGCAGCTAAAGAAGACTTAAATTTAAAATACTCATAGAAGGAAAGTGTTGTTAAACGAATGCTGTGCCACCGCCCTACGCCTGATTCTTGCTTGGTTACTGTTGGCATTGCCGAACCAGTAAAAATAATTCTGCGATCTTTTTGAAAATCAACTTGGTGCTTAACCCAAGTTCCCCAATCTTTGATAAATTGAGCTTCATCGAGAAAAATATATTCAATGCCACTTACGCGATGCTCGCGCTCACGCCATACACTTATTACTTCATCTACTCCAGCAAGCTTAATGATTGGGTGATCAAAAGTAGCATACAGAATATCTGCGGGTGGAACCCCTTTTTTTATTAAAGCTGCAATGACTTGGCGTAATAAAGTAGTTTTACCAATTTGTCTTGCTCCAGTAAGAAGTGTCGCTCTTAGGGCTGGTGGATTAGCTGCCCATTTAAATAATTCTGTAAATGCTGCGCGATGCCATAATGGAATATCAGACATTTCGTTGTTCATCCACCACGGATTAAACTGAGCAAGAATTGTGCTTAATTCATTTTTATCTATTTCCATGATAAAATTATAACTAAATTACTAAAATAGTGCAAGTATACTTTAATTATTTTACAAATTTAGTTATATTTTAACTTGAAAAATGTTGATATTTTTTGTTAGGTCCGATTGTGGCAAACAAATTTGAGTGTCAAATCCTTACAGCTAACAACCATTGCAAGTTTGTAAGAACTTGGCGCCTCAGCACTTCGAAGCTTGAATTAGAAACAGTGGAAATACTGCAAAAATTGAATCGCACATAAATAGTGAATAAGATTAGTAGGCAATTTTGCGGCAAATAACCCGGGATATGGTGTCAAGTCCTTATGCCTCTTTTTGCTTCTTTGCCTTCAAGCGATTCAGGTGGTAAAGAAAAGCGTTGAGCACTTATCATGCCCTCCTTTTCACTTGCAATGCTAGCAATCTGACTAGCAGCAGATCCCGCAAAAAATGCGGGGCTTAAATTTCTAGCAAATAATGATGATGAAGAATTTGTTGCGGGAGCATAAGAAGAATATGGCGCTGAAGATGAATTTTGGACAGGCGATGAAGCTGAGGCAGCAGGCAAAAACAAAGACATTGCGTGTGACGCACATTGAACCGGAGCAGCGGCTGGCACAAAAACTTCAACCGGCTTACCATTTTCATCAAAAATTAACTCTTGGATCACCGGAATTCGGTCTCGGTCTTTTGCTTCTGCTTTTATTTCTTTTTCTTCATGGGGTATTGCCGACGCTGATGGTGCCGACATTGCTATTCCACCGCGCCGATCATTGCTTTTAATTTTCTCTTGAAAAATTTGTAGTAACAATTCGCTGCTCTCTTCAAGTATCTGTAAAGTCTTTACGTCGGCGCTATTCGAACCCCACTTCCAATCCTTATACCACAATTTTAAAATTGGCAGGTGGGTAGATGTTACCGGACCAAGCTGATCTTTGCGGTAATTAACTGTTAAAAAGTTTGAATCGACTTTGCCAAAAAAATACTTCTCAAGACTACTGGATATTTCGTGACATAACTTAAGATAGGCAGCCCTAACATAAAAAACTGCGCGAATCTGTCGTAATAATAAACTACTTTCCAAAACAAAAGCCTTCATCCATGCCAAACATCTTATATTATTTAAACTTTCCAGTATGGTTATTGCATTGGCAAAAACAGTTTCAAATTCAGGCAATGGTCGCACCGGTAGCCCCTTGCGATATTTAATCACGAATGATATTAATTGCATTATGTGGGTAGTAAGCATTGTCTGTCTTGAAGTAAATTCCCCTTTTTTTCTTGCCCCCTCCAACACTATCAATTTTTGCCTCAAAACCTTGCCGGCTTCATCGAACCGAGCTTGCTCAGTTTCAGAAAGTTGTTCTACCCCTAAAAACTTTCTAAAGTTTTTTAGATAAAATGGAATCCAGTAGCTTTGATTGGAAACAATATTAAACTGATTTAGTTTAATTTGTGGAATAATTCCCAAAACTTGCTGACGCTCTGCGGCAACCAACGCAGTTTTTAATTTTGCCTCTGCTTCATCATAACAAGTGCTGGTAAATTTAGTATCATCCACCTCGTTTACAGTTGCGGCCGCAATAGCCTCAAGTACGATTCCAGATGATAAGTGTGCGTTTATAACTTTTTCGCGAATAACATAATTTTTCAGCGCATCAAGTATCTGCCGCTGTAGTTGCAAGTCATTCTGAACTTCGGAAAGACGTTTATTATATAAAAGATGTGCTAATGCTGGATTATCTTTGATCTGCAGTCTGCGTACATTTCTGCCATCAGTACTTCTAGTTACTACATAACCCTGGGCAAGGTTTAAGTAAAAATGATTGCGCAGATTTTCTTCCGGGGTCGGATCCTGTTCAATTATATGTAAAAACCATGAATCCGAGCGGATTCGTTCTTGGTAATAAATATCAGTAAAGCCAGGGTGACCTAATATTTCACGCAAAGAAAATTTAAAATATAGATTATAAAGTTTGAGCAAGCTCTCAAGATTGCGGTCATAAAAGCAAAATGCATAAAGTATTCTATCAAAATAGTCCGGAAAATTATCACGCGCAATATATGCATGTTCCCCAAAAGCCGGGTAGACAAAATCAATTTTGGCTTCACGTTGTTTGCGAAAAGCTGGTGCCACATAACAATTTGCCAAAAAATCCTTTATGTTCACTTGGCATCTAATATTCGGTAGAAAATGCAAATAATTTTCACTTACATAATGAATCGCTTTGTTGCTAATTCCAAGATAAGCGATATCTAAATATCCGTCTGTAGCGGCAGCCTCTTGAATCCAGTCCAATAGCACTGCGCATTCCTCTAACACCAAATCGGCACTAAATGCTGCGGCCAATTTTTTCTCATCGCCTTTATATTTTCCGGCCAAATATTCAGCTACCGAATAATCTACCATTTGTCCAAAAAGTGGATATCTGCTGGCATATGTTTTTTGATCAAAAAATTGTCCTCTTGGTTGCTGCCAATACTCAAAGGAAATTTTCAGATCGTTAGTTTTGTCTGCAGCAAAAAAAGCACACTTTTCTTCAAAAACACTCTGGAGCACCTTGCCGACTTTTGCAGCGCATTCTTCTGCCTCTGCTTCAGACATTTTATGATCAGCTCGAAAATATGGAGAAAATCTCTGCAATGTATCGGTAATAATAACACGAACCTTGCGATAACCGGCCTGTACAGCCTCGGCAAACATTACATCATATAGTTTTAATTTGTCCCAGTGGAAAAGATAATGTTTTAAGGCTGCTTCAGATTTTTTAATCTCAACTAGCATATCTTGATAAATGCTGATGGGTAATACCAATGTGGTGTGTTTTGAATCTTTGCTTTCCATAATGCGAATGGCTTGTGGCCCTGGGGTCATATTCTACCTCTTTAGGTTATATGCAACTAGCATACCTTGGCTCAATGTTACAACAACCTTGGCAATATTATAACATTTTTCTTTAGTAAAATTTCGGTTATGATGTCTTAATGGAGGCGCTGAAGATTTGAAAATAAAATATAAAAACATACTTGTAAAATCAAAAACCAAATACAACATCAATATTGATCCGCTATTGCACATTCCTGCAAATGTTTATTGGAAGGATCTTAATGGTATATACCTTGGTTGCAATGAACAAAACGCAAGTGACACTGGCTTGTCGAATAGCAAAGATTACGTTGGATTATCAATTTATGATATCTCGAAACCTGATACGGCAAAAATAATTGATAATACTGACCGACGGATTATGGTGACAGGCCGCACCGAATGCACGCTTGAATATTCAGATGCTTTGCTGACAAAAGAAGGGGTTTATTTTTCCCTAAAAATGCCCTTATATACTGTAAACAACCTAACGGTCGGCATGCTTGGAATCTCATTTCGTTTAAATGAAAACAACCTAATTACAACTGCTGAAGCCTTAAAGAATATTCAAATCACTAGTGGCCTAAGTATTATCAGCGATACGTTCTTCAGAATTTCCGCAGCCAAATATTTACTACACCAGGCAGGTTTGTCTCCAAAAGAAACTAAAATATTATTCGGTCTTTGCGAGGGAAAATCGGCAAAAGAAATTGCAAAAATTCTCAATATTTCTTACCGCACTGTTGAAACCCATATTGAACATATCAAGTTAAAAACTAATTGTAATACAAAATATCAACTTATTGACAAATTTTCGATACTAAAAATCGTGACCTAAGTTGGCATAAAGACAATGGGCTTATTTTCCAGGGCACGAATCTTTTCGAAAATACTGCCAACTCGCATAAATCTGGTTTCAACCCCGATTGCCCTGGGATTTCGCGAAACATGGCTATCCTCATTTTGACCACACAAAAGCAATATCGCTCTTAATTTATAATAAGTCGTCGCCAACTCGCTATCTAAACAGTGCACTGAAAATGCACATTGTCGAGTAAGGACACGCATTATTTTTTTTGCGGCAGCATAATTGCCTGCTTCTAACTTGAGGCAGCAATTTTTCAGTTCGGTTTTTATTCCCCTAATAATATTAGTAAATTCTCTGGATTTTAGTATTTGGTTTAAAAAATTTTGCATCTTTTTTTCATCCCGCAACAGTTTTGCATATAAATTCACCAATGCCATTTTAATTTTAATTTCTTGTGGCTCGGAATGGCAATTTTTCAATGCTTGCAAATACAAAGACTCAGCTGTGCCCGTCTGCCGATTTTTATGTGCAATCATGGCTGAAAGAAATTTAATTGTTGCTGTCAAATCTGAGTCTAAAAATATTGTTATTCTATAAAATGTATTTAATTGTTGTAGCCTTTTATCTGCTTGTGAAATTTTATTGTGCAAAATTAGCTGCTCAACTTCAGCATAAATTCCTTTTATGCGCTGCTTTAATTTAACAGCCCCTCCCACGGAACAATACAAAGCCAACGCACCCAATGTTGTCGCTCGGATTAAAAAATTGCTATTGTGGTTTTCGTCATTATTTCGGTAAAGTGGTAGCATCATTCCAAATAAACCTAAAGCTCCAGCCATACACACCGTGACCGGTTTATATAAGTAATATTGTAAACTCTGAATAAATCCACTACTTGGGTTTACAACTGCCACCGCAAAATCACCAGTATTTAAGCATTTTTTATCAAGCGACACTGCTAAATGCCGCACGTTATCTCCTTGGGTATATGCAAAGCCAAAATGGACTTGATCTGCATCCTTGTTATCACATTTCCAAGAGGCGAGTCGTGGCAAACTTTGCGCATATCTTTGCATATTACGCGCATCCCGAAGCATACTAGTTAAAAAACTTCCATTGTCTTCTGTGCCATTTGCAAGCGCTTGATTTTTTGCGGTCATATATTCTTACCCCACTCAGTGTTTAAATTCAATGTGTATGCTTTTTTGATCCTCAACGTCAGCTAGCTCTTCCTTACGCATCTGCTCGCAAACGCTTTGGATTCTTGTTAGAAATGCTTGGAGAGTTATAATACATTTACTCCCACTTTGATTATGCGTTAATGCATTTCCGACTACATGATAAATAACATTCCGTTCAATTTCCCGTCCCGATAACCCATTGCTCGCGCGCGCTAGCTCCGGCAATGCTGTTTCCATGCGTCCGATAAAATCATACTCAATCCTCGGATCGCCCAATGTTTTTTCTAAATAGTATTTGAATAACAATGCGCGTTGCTCCAAATCTGGCAATGGAATTTCAATCCGCTCGGAAAACCTACTTAACATCGCGGAATCGATTGCTCTAAGGTGATTGGTGGCTCCAACTACGACTAATGCGCTTTTATGTCTACCAAATCCATCCATTTCTTGTTGCAGAACCCGAGCGGTATTCATGTCGTGACCAGCCATAACATCAATTTCATCTATAAAAATTAGCGCCCGGTCAAAACATTTGGCATAAGTAAACGTTTTACTCAGAACATTCCCAAGCTCGTGTGGCGAAAAAGAGGATGATTTGATTTGTATAAAGATGCAATTAGTAGCGAAAGCAATCGCCTCTGCCAATAACGTTTTCCCGGTTCCCGGTGGTCCATACATCAGCGCATGTGTTTGGAAATTTGGCATGGCACTGCGAAACGGCCCTGGGTTCTCCAAATATCCAATTATAGTTTGTACTTGCTTTTTTAATTCAGGTTTGATTCCGACACAATTAGAAAAAGCATCGGCAGCAGATACTGGCATTACTCTTGGTAATTTTACAATCATACCCGGCAATGTAGCAACCAACTCGCTTTGTTTTAAATCAGTGTAAAGTCTTACCCCTTTCTCAAAATCTTGTTGATCTAACACATCCGGATGCTTTGCATCCATTGCGCTATGCAACATTATATCGACACTTTGGATCAGATCTCTTGGTGAAGCACCTACTGTAGCCCCGGCAAAACGCTCTGGAAATTCCAATTTAGTAAAGCGACATTTGCGTAACTTATGTTCGATAATTTTTCTACGCGCTGCCAGTTCGGGCAGTTCAAACATAATTGGGTCTCCAGCACGGCTCTTTATGGCGCGATCGAGCACCTCCAAATGATTTGTTGCGCCAACCAATACAACTTTTGTACCGCGTAACCTATCAATCTGTCTTTGCAGAGTTCTAACCCTTTCGGCCCAATTAACCCTACCCTCCTCCGCTTCCCCTTTTACCTCCTTAAATTCACCATCTATTTCATCCATAAAAATACACACAAATTGATCCTGCGCTCTGGCTCTATTAAAAACTGAATCAACGTCACTTTCCATCATCCCCGGGAACATATCCCACACTCTATTCCGGTGGCTATAGCTATCATCACATTCATACTTGCATTCCAATGCTAATTTACGCATGAGCTGTGTTTTGCCAGTCCCCGGCGGCCCAACTAACAGCAAGAAATGTTGCTCTGTGTTTTGATTGATGATGACACTATTAAAGAATGAGCGAATAGCATCGATTTGTCTTTCAGCACCAAAAAACTGTTGCGGAGCATAAAGTTGTTCGGCTCGATAAGGATCGGCGCTTGGTATACAAATAAAAGGCGTAACACCATAAAAATCTCGCGCATAGGGTGACACTCTTGCTGCAAGTAGGCTAGTTATAGCCTCCCGAACTTTGCTGTCCAGATGCAAGCTTGAATCAATTCTGGGTAGAATATGTAGCAAGTTATATCCGTCACTAAATTTAATTTCCGCTGCCAGCTGCGGTCTTGATCTTATGGTATCTAAAATATCTCCTGCGGTTTTACAATCTGCGTTGTTTGATTCTGTACGATACATTTCCACAAATTCTTGTTCGGATATTTTTGCATCAGCTGCTGGGAGCAAACCCCTTTCCGTCATCATTAAATATGCATCAAATGCAAATGATTCTGTTTCAATCCCCTGCTTAAAGAAATAAATAATATAATCCTTGATCTCAGACATTAATTCCGAAACTTCAGAAATCTCTACCGCTCGACCGGCGTAGCCAAATAGTCTTATTAAACCCCAAGTATCAAGAAACTTATCTCTGGCTAGATCATACAGGGAATTTGCTGCGCCTAACTGTGACAAAATTGATTCTCTAGGCTCCCTCTCTTCTAGGACACTAAACAAATCCCCCTGTCTTAAACCATAGTTATGGTAAAGATACAATAATAGCCCTTGTAAAAACGTTAACAACACTTCGTAAATCTTTCCGGCGTTATACTTTCCAGGAAAATATCGCACCAAAAATAACTCATCGCACTTAAGAAACGCAACAATGAATTGTTTGTTTTCCTCCAAATATTGCTTAATCCCCGGGGAAAATCTTTTTGGAAACGCTCCAAGAACAGATAATACTCCAGCGCAAATATTTTTGATGGTGGAGTAATAACCATCCGCAATATTCGTGAAAGGATCTGAACCAAGCTCAGTGATTCGCTCTTGGTGCCGCTTTTTTCTTTCTTGGTCGCTCAAATCAGCACCACCAACCACTTCTTTTACATTACCCAATTTCTTTCGGTCTTGAAGCAATTTAATCATCTGAATCAGACAAAAAAACTTTATTTCCAGATTGGTTGCGTCATTATAGCTAACTAAAAACTGTTGATAGGCTCGGTCATAATGTCTTTGATTTAAATAAGCACAAGCTTCAAGATAATGGGCATACGCATAATCATCACCTGACAAAACAAACCAGCGCATAACTGCTGTAATCGCCCACACATTAAATGCTTCTTCAATTTTATTCAGTACCCGATCATATTTTCTATCTGCCTGACTTTCAAAAATTTCATGTGCTTCACGCACAAGCCGACAAAAATTATTTGCTCGGTTTGAGCTCCACAGATCCAGCGCAAACATCGCCACTCCAGTTCCCAGACCGGCCCACATTGGTGCTGTTATTCCAGTCCTGATTGCGGAAAAAGATACGCCACGCACGGCCGCTCCTATACCACTGGATCCAGCTGATGTAAAGATTTTGACTGCAGTAATTCCAGTTTTAGCCGCAGCAAATGAGGCGCCAACAGCAGTGCCGGTTTTTGCTGCTACTTTTGCAGCATGCATAACTGATAAATCTCTTAATTGTATTGTTCCATTATTAAACAAAACCGCCGGCTCTTCGCCCAATTTTTTATACTGCCTAAGCTTTCTCATCCCCTCCAGGGATTTCTGATCGACATCATCAGCGCTTTTTTTATTTTGAAATAGCACGATATATCCAAGCAATGAATCGCAAACTCTAAAAAGACTACGCCGTTCTGTTTGTTGTTTTTTTAGATTTTGAACTTGATAGCCAACCGCACTCATTGATTTTTTCAAACCAGCTTGTGCCTCTGCACTAATTTTGCGCATAGCATATTTTAAATCCACTTCCTTACCCAAAATTCCGCTGCGATAAGATTTTTTTTCATCCAAATGCGCTCGCAAACACTTACCATGATGATACACCGGCTCAAATTTACCTTCATTTTCACCAGATATTTCATATGTATCATCGAGACTGTCATGAAGTTTCTTACAGTCCGCGCATTTTAGGCGATTATCTTCAATTTCATCCTCAAATTCTCCGTAATAGGGATCACAGCTGGACTCGGACTTATAATCAAATATTGGTGCAGCAAAAAATCTAAAATTAAAGTTACTAGATTTTTGCTCTAGCATCTGCAAACGTTGAGCTATTGTGACTAAACTTTGAAAGTGGTGAGCGCCACCATCATACACTACACGAACTTGGGTGCTACAACCTGGATTATATGTATCTGAAAGAGAATAGTCGACGCGATCGATGCGATTATCTCGATCGACATGCACAGATTTAGAATAATATTGTACAGTAACATTCCCGAGGGCAGCCACAACCGCCAGATCATGCGGAGCTAGAAAATTGTCTCTGTTTTGCAGAAAATCTGCATATTCAATTATTACGTCATTATTATTTGCTAAACATCGGTCAAAATTAAAACCTCCATGTACCAACCCTTGCCAACGCGAAAATACTTTTCTTAAACTTTCAACTCGCGCTATACTGGCACTTAGTCCATGCGGATCTAAAACTAAAAATACTTTGTTAAAGTTGTTTTTTAATTGTTCAGGTGAAGTTTTGGCATCGCAGTGAATCATGTGTAAAATAGGCTCGACTCTTCTTAACTCTAATTCAAAATCATCCCAAGCAATTTTTTCTTCAGCAGCGTTTTTGCGTAAATATTCCTGATATTGGGTGGTAATTAACCCGATATGATCCCCCGGCACTTTCAATTCACCCAAAATATTGTCAACAATTGCGCTCTTAGCAACTTGAATTGCTTTCGCATCCGGATGGCAATTTTTTAAACTCTCAGCCACCTCGCGTCTTTTGGTGACGACGCTTTTGCACTCATGATATCTGCCGTTCCATTCTCCGAAAAGTGCGTGAAATCCACAGTGGCCATCTCTTGGTACGTTTACCTCAACCAAATCAGTATCAAGATTATTTTTTTGATCTGCCGAGCTTGAGCTAGCAGATGCTAATGGAATTGCTCTAGGTTGTGCCATATTAATTCTCCAGGAAATTTTTTTGGAATTATCTACGGCATTCGACTTTTCTGGTATCCGTATGAATACGGAGAGGATATGGCGTCAAATCCTGACAACCGATAACCGTTGTCGGTTGTCAGGACTTTACACCTCTGCTATATTCACTCGAATGAGTACGGATACTACAAATCTTTTAATTACAAAATCATTAACACGTAAATTTGGTTCTTTGGTTGCTGTGAATGATTTAAATATTGCTGTTACAAAAAATATTATTTTTGGTTTAATTGGGTTAAATGGAGCCGGCAAAAGTACGCTAATAAAAATGCTTACTACTTTACTTGACCCAACTTCTGGCGATGCGTTTATCAACAATGTTAGTATTGTAGACAAACCAAATAAAATCCGCGAACTTATCGGTTATGTTCCACAATTAATTTCTGCTGATGGCTCATTAACTGGCTATGAGAATTTAAAACTATTTGCCTGTCTCTATCATATCCCAAAAAAGGAACAACGCGCACGCATTCAAGAAGCCCTAGAATTAATGGATTTAACTCAAGTAGCGAAAAGATTAGTCAACACTTATTCTGGTGGTATGATTCGACGCCTTGAAGTTGTGTTGGCAATGTTGCATCGCCCAGAAGTACTATTTCTAGATGAACCAACCACAGGTTTAGATGTAATCGCCAGAAATCATTTATGGGATTATTTAAAAGCTGCGCACGCAAAATATAACATGACTATATTTTTAACCACACATGACATGGAAGAAGCAGAAAAACTTTGTGATCAAGTTGCCATTATGGATCAAGGGAAAATCGTAGTTACAGGATCACCGCATGAATTAAAACGATCATTGCCTACACCCAATGCCAATTTGGGTGATGTGTTTGTTCATTACACTGGTGGCCACCTAGAACAAGGCGGCAACTATAAAGCAATTGCCAGACAAAGAACTGTGAGTAAAAAACTCGGGGGCTAAATACTTGCTAAAATTAATTAAGAATTTTTTCTGCGATACTTTTGCCATCGCGCTATTTGAAACCATTAAAATTATTCGCGTACCGAGTGAAATCCTTGCTCGTTCTGCACAACCAGTGTTGTGGTTGCTAATTTTTGGTGAGGTCTTTACTCGCATACACATGGATGTGCTTGGCAAACAATCATATTTAGCGTTTATTGCTCCGGGGATTTTAGCGCAGAGTGTATTATTCATCGCAATTTTTTATGGCATCTCAGTAATTTGGGAACGTGACCTCGGGATTCTGCATAAAATTTTAGTTACGCCATGTTTCCGCTCTGCATTAGTATTAGGAAAAAGTATTTCCGCTGGTGTCCGAGCACTTAGCCAATTAGTAATTGTATTGGTTTTATCCTTTCTGCTGCATTTAAATTTAAGATGGTCACTGTCTATGCTTGCTGGAGTAATTTTGATTGTAATGCTGGAAGCAGCAATATTTACCGCTTTTTCTACAGCGATTGCTTGCATTGTTAAAACTCGTGAACGCTTTATGGGGGTTGGCCAAGTATTAGTAATGCCGCTTTTTTTTGCCAGCAATGCCATTTATCCAATTGCAATAATGCCGCGCTGGTTACAAATCATCGCGCATTGGAATCCGTTAAGTTACGCTGTCGATGCATTACGCTCACTAATGTTAGTTGATACAGAAAGCATGTTTGGCTACACCACTGATTGCTTGGTATTATTGGCTACGCTTCTTGTGCTTATTGTTGCCAGCACTTTACTCTACCCGCGCGTGATTCAATAAAACGTGCCTCTATAACAAATACACACACAACACAAATCCTACCCTACCTATGCAGCTTCGGCGATAGCTGATATCTCAACTAAAACATCTTTTGGTAGAGTTACCACAGCTACTGTGGCGCGAGCTGGTAAAGATTTACCGAAATATTCAGTATAAACTTCGTTCATTGCTTGGAAATCTTGCATGCTTTTTAAGAATACGTCTGCCTTTACTACTGTTTCAAGTGATGCTCCCGATGCCTCCAAAACTGCTTTCAAATTTTCAAGCACAAGTCGTGTTTGAGTTTTAATTTGGCTTGGTGCTACTTGGCCGGTGGCTGGGTCAATTGGAATTTGCCCAGAAACAAAAACTAAGTTTCCAGTTTTAATTGCTTGTGAATATGGACCAATTGCAGCTGGGGCCTTATTGGTTTTGATTATTTCGCGTGTCATTGGTTTCTCCTGAGGTAATGTTTGAGATGTTTGAGGTGTACTAATTTTTTCTGGTGCAGCAGCTTTTTTCAAATCAATGATTAATCTAAGCTCAGCTTTATAAAGTTCTACAGTCGTCCAAAACACTTTTCTTATACTGGATTTTGCAGATTTTTTCCCGCAAGCTTTATATTCGCCATCACCATTTCGATTTAATGTAATATTTTCACTAATATCTGCTATGCCTGGATTAGCCTGAAAGTAATTTGAGTCAAACACATTCAGCCCGAGTGTGCGTGGATTACTTGAGCTATAAATAATATGCCCATCTGTCTCCATTACCCAAAAATTCGCGGGCAAGGATTTTGCATATTCAAAGGTAGCGCGCTTAAATAATGATTTTGGATCAAACAAAATATAAACTGAACCAATAAAATCATGTGCAGAATCAAAAATTGGATAATGAATGGCAATGCTCCAAGGACCTTCTAATGATTTAAAAATATCGCTAAAAACAGGTTGCTTGGTTTCATACAATTCTACAATGTGCGACTGCTTGCTAATATCATCGCCGATAACAGTATAATATTTTTGTGGTTCGATTGCTGCAATATGCCCAAATTTATCTACTGTACCGCAGGAAATAATGCTTGGATTTATCTGGATAAGATCTTCTAAAACTTGTTCTGCTTCATCGCCTTCAAGACCAATTGTCGAAAGTTTTTTCGCACTTATTGACAAACCTTTATCAAATTGCTTAAAAACTAAATCAATATTATCTTTTACTTGTTGTAGTGCTTCCGCTGCATCTGTTTCAGATATTGATGGCTGCGCTGCAAAAACAGTGTTTGGTGCAATCTGCCAAATTATTGCAGCTAACCCAATAAAAATGTATTTAATTAGCCTTTGCATTATAAAACCCCTTCCTTTGATGCTAAGTCGCGCAATTATCTTACTTCCAAACTTAAAAGTAAAATTAATTTAAGTTTAGGTATGTAAGTTAGGCTTTGGCGCTGCCTTTCCTGTTGTTACTGCTTCTGCTTCTTTTACTTCTTGTATCAAAGGATGACTGCGCAAGCGCTTTGGATTTGACTGAGATTGAGTATCACCGTCATGATGGTCATGATGATCTTTTGTCTCTGCACGAGGCTCGCTACTGTTGCTGCCTTCTGGTGCTGGCTCCGGTGTTTTTCGTTTACTTTTTTTCTGTTCTTTTTGTTCTTTATGCTCTTCCTGTTCGCTCTGCTCTTTCTGCTCTCTCTGCTCTTTCTGATCTTTATGCTCTTCTTTATGTTCTTCTTGCGCCCACTCCTGACTCTGCTGGCTTGGCTCTGGCATTGCTCCAAAATCTACGCCGAGTTGTTTCATGATATCAGAGAATGACTGCACACCAAGGCTATCAGGCTCATCTCCTACCTGTGTCTGTTGATTCAACAGGGGATTTGCTGGGGGAGCTAGAGGAGCTGGAGGAACGACTTCCTCTTTTGTAACTTCGGATTTAGCTTCAGACTGAAAAGCTGGATCGGTGCTAGGATCTTTTATTGCTAATGTTATGTCTGGTGCACCACTGCTAAAGGCGTAATCGTGAAAAAAAATTGAAGATCTATTTTGGCTTAATGTAAGTAAAGTTTCTGGGTGCTTGCTTTCGCTTGTACGTGAATGAAGGCTTTCAAAATCAGTAGCAGGTGATGAATCTTTAAACTCAGGATCACTATTTGGAGAACCATCACTTCGAGAAGCACCGCTTGGCGATGCGCTATCTTCACTTGGCGATGCACTGCCTAAAGATGAGCTTTCTTCATCTTCATCTTCATCTTTTGAGCTTGGGGTAACGACTTTGGCCTGCGATACAACAGATGATACCTGTGCCTGTGGTCCTTGAGTTCTTTCTTGCTCTTGCATTTGAGTAAAAATAGACTGCTCTCCATCACCTTGGGATAAATCAATCTCTGGCTCAACTTCACTAGAAACGATAGGCGGTAAATTACCGACGGCAAGAATCTCACTGTGTTGACCTTCTGCTTTATGCGGAGCTGTGCTCATGTTTTTCACCTTTTTTACTGTTGTTATAATATTAATATTGGTGATTATAAGAAACAAACATTAAATTTTTCTTAAAATAGTAAAAAATATTTTTAACCAATGTTTATGCCAACACTTGCGAATAAGATTGCGGCATGGATTTGACACTGCTTAAGTTAGCCTCGTTTGACTTATTTTCACGCCGGACTATGGGATGTTTTTTGGTTGGATCAGGAGCAAACATAATCCCTAGAGCCTTAAATACATGCAGATGTGACGATGACACTTTGCTCTCAGGATCATAATTAACCGCTTCCTGCATGCCTTTCAGACAAGCCTTATAGAAAGCAGAAACTCTATTCGACAATGCTCTGCAACTATCTTTGTACTGCGGGCCAAAACCTTCCATCTTCATGGCAACTTCAGTTAAAAAATCGATTAGATATTTAAACTCATGAATTTGCCCAATGATTTTTTTACGCATAGCCTCAGAATCAGCTTTGCTATCCCGTCCTTTTTCTTCCTGGATACACGAAAGATGTTTAATATTTTTTTGATATTCTTTTACAATATCTTGGGCCAATGCATGACAGCGTTTTAAAAATGCATCAACATTTTTTTGGTCAAATTCGACTAACACTATTTGCTTAGCTACTTTCTCTCGAATAAAAATTTTTGGCATATGCAAAGTCTCCTGCTTTCCGAAATCAATAAGGTCATGTTTCTGTTTCTGGTCGGCAATTGTAAATAAGAAATATTAAGAGTTTCTTAGCAAGAAAAAATAAAATTCATTGCGAAAGGTTTACGCTATTTCAGCTAAAAAAAATTGCAAGATCCCGCAATTTTTTCGAATATTTTTTATGAATTTTTGTGAATTCTATAACTTATTGATTAATAACAAAAAAACATGCATGTTTTATAACTATTTGATTTTAAACGTAAATTTTTTTACATGTTTTTATAGCTATGATTTTGATTAATAACGAAATTTTATTTAGTCTGGGCCGCGCAAAAAGCGCGCTTAATTAGAACCTACAATATAGCACAGCCAATGCGGCGTAGGATTTGATGGTGCTCTTTTGCGCATCGGAGAGGCGCTTTAGTATTGAAGCCTAGGGCGCTTAAGATTTGTTTGGTTGTTTATTCATTGGTGCTCAATGTAGAGACATCATCATATACTGACTCCGATGTTGACGCAGTAAGAAAAAGAGCGCCGTCAAAGCCTAAAGCAAGCATTGGCATAAGGTGAACTCTGG
>JAMCWR010000066.1 GCA_023480665.1 Gammaproteobacteria bacterium | reverse complement strand
AGGTATTGCTATGAGAGCCATTACCATTGATGTTGCTGTAGCTATTGCCATTACCGTAGTTGTTGCTGTTGCCATAGTTGTTAGCATTACCATAATCGTAACCGGGGTCGAGGGAGTAGATTTTGGCAGGGGTGGGGGTAGAGACAAAAAATAGGCAAAGAGCTAAAAGTAAGCCAACTTTTAGTGTTAAATTTTTTAAAAAATTTTTAGCGGCAAATAAACGCTTAAATTGCGACATCGTTAAATAAAGACTGTTCCATTAATGTTTGTTGAATAATGACTTTGTTGAATAATTAATCATCGCCAGAATTTTTAAATAATACAACAAGCTACAAAAAATTGCAGCTAAATTGTTTTTGCAAAGTTGAAATTTTATCAATCAGCCCCAATTAATAAATTATCATATAAATTTAGGGCGAAAACCAATCCTATGCACATTGACAAATTTACAGAAAATTTTCGAGAAGCTTTGGCTGATGCGCAATCAAAAGCAATCGGCAAAGACAATCAATTCATTGAACCAGTACATTTAATGCTTGCCCTGCTTGAGCAAAAAGGCACAGTTTATTATGTGTTACAAAAAGCGCGGGTAAATATAAATAAATTACAAAACACCCTAAATGAGGCTTTAGAAAAATTACCCCGCGTTGAAGGAGCGAGCGGCGAAATTCATGTCTCAAACGATCTAGTAAGACTATTAAATGTCACTGAAAAACTCTCTCTTACCCGGAAAGATCAATTTATTGCTAGCGAAATTTTCTTACTAGCCGCTCTAGATGATAAAGGCGCGGTAGGTAAAGCGCTAAAAAATGCTGGTGCAGTTACCAGCGTAATCGAGCAAGCAATCAGTGAAATCCGTGGCAAAGAAGGCGTGAGCGATGTTAATGCTGAAAGTAAGCGTATGGCTCTTGAAAAATTTACTATCGATATCACTGCGCGCGCAGCTGAAGGAAAACTAGACCCAGTAATTGGCCGCGATGATGAAATTCGCCGCGCAATTCAAGTATTATTACGCCGCACAAAAAATAATCCGGTGTTAATAGGCGAACCGGGCGTTGGCAAAACAGCAATTGTTGAGGGGCTCGCACAAAGAATTGTTAATGGCGAAGTTCCAGAGGGCCTCAAAGATAAAAAATTATTAGCACTTGATCTTGGTACTTTAATCGCCGGCAGTAAATTCCGCGGTGATTTTGAGGAGCGTTTAAAAAATGTTTTACATGATATTGCTAAAGAAGAAGGTCGAGTAATTTTATTTATCGATGAAATCCATACTGTCGTTGGCGCTGGAAAAGCTGAAGGCTCAATGGATGCCGGTAATATGTTAAAACCAGCATTAGCGCGCGGCGAATTACGTTGTATTGGTGCAACTACACTTGATGAGTATCGAAAATATATTGAAAAAGATGCTGCACTTGAACGCCGTTTTCAAAAAATTTTGGTGACAGAACCAACGGTAGAAGACACCATTGCAATTTTACGCGGACTAAAAGAAAAATACGAATTGCATCATGGGGTAGATATCACAGACTCAGCAATTGTTGCGGCAGCTACACTTTCGCACCGCTATATTACTGATAGATATCTTCCAGACAAAGCAATTGATTTAATCGATGAGGCAGCAAGTCGTATTCGTATGGAGATGGATTCAAAACCCGAAGACATGGATCGATTATTCCGCAAAATTATTCAACTTAAAATTGAATGTGAGGCTTTAAAAAAAGAAACTGACGCTGCTTCAAAAGAACGTCTACAAGACATTGAAAAACATTTAGCTGAACTCGAAAAAGAGTATTCAAACCTCACTGAGGTCTGGAAAAAAGAAAAGGCCGTGTTACAAAGCGCCCAAAAAATCAAAGAAGAATTAGATCAAGCAAAACTTGAAATGGAAGCGGCGCAACGCAAAGTCGATCTCGCAAAAATGTCTGAATTACAATACGGACGCATCCCAACCTTAGAAAAACAGCTGCAATCAGCATTACAGCTGGAAAAAGAAGATATGCGTTTAGTTCGAAACAAAGTAACTACCGAAGAAGTCGCTGAAGTAGTTTCAAAATGGACGCATATTCCAGTTAACAAAATGCTTGAAGGCGAAAAAACCAAACTGTTAAACATGGAACAACTATTGCATCAACGCGTTGTTGGCCAAGATGAAGCAATTACAGTTGTAGCAAATGCTATCAGGCGTTCACGTGCTGGTCTTTCTGATGCCAATAAACCAATAGGCTCATTTTTATTTCTTGGGCCAACCGGGGTTGGTAAAACTGAAGTTTGCAAGGCCCTGGCAGAATTTCTTTTCGACACCGAAGAAGCTTTGGTACGAATTGATATGTCGGAGTTTATGGAAAAACACTCTGTGGCACGTTTAATTGGCGCACCTCCTGGATATGTTGGCTATGAAGAAGGCGGTTACTTAACTGAAATTATTCGGCGTAAACCCTACTCCGTTATTTTATTAGATGAGATTGAAAAAGCTCATAGCGAAGTATTTAATATTTTGTTGCAAGTATTGGACGATGGGCGCCTAACGGATGGTCAAGGACGCACAGTAGATTTCCGTAATACTGTTATTGTGATGACATCAAACTTGGGCTCACAGTCAATCCAAGATTTAGCCAACGAAGATTACCAAACCATCAAAACGGCAGTATTAGCGGCAGTTACAAAAAACTTTCGCCCTGAATTTATCAATCGTATTGATGAACTCGTAGTGTTTCATAGTTTAAATAAAACTCAGATTCGCGAAATTGCAAAAATTCAAGTCGATCGCTTAAAACGACGCCTCGCTGCTGCACATGATTTAGAACTCAGTGTAAACAATAAAGTTTTAGATTACCTAACCGAGATAGGCTATGACCAGGTTTATGGAGCACGTCCATTAAAACGCGCGATTCAGCAATATTTAGAAAACCCGCTAGCTGCAGACATTTTACAAGGGAAATTTTTACCAAAAAGTACGATTATCACCTCTGTGCAAAACGGTGCGCTAACTTTTAAAGCAAAATGATTTAACGAAATAGGCCAAAACTACGCCACCTGCCAATAAAGCCTTGTGTGCGGATTGGGCTTTTTTCTCGAGCAAAATTTTTTTCACCTGGTATAATCTTAATTATGATCATAACTCGCAGCCCATTTCGTATTACACTCGGCGGTGGTGGCACTGACCTACCATTCTATTACAAAGACTATGAAGGTTTTTTGTTAGCCGGCGCTATTGATAAATATGTATACATCACTCTCAATCACGCATTTAATGATGAGATAATCATTAAATACTCAAAATTGGAACGAGTAAAAAATATTAATGATATCGAACATCCAATCATCCGTGAAACTATGCGTTATCTTAATCTTAATACGCATCACTTAGAAATCTCAAGCATTGCCGATATTCCTGCAGGCACAGGGCTTGGCTCATCAGGCAGTTTCACTACCGCGCTTTTAAAAGCATTTCATACCTGGCAAAAAAATTTAGTCCACCCGCATGAGTTGGCTGAGCAAGCTTGCCACATTGAGTTAGATATTTTGCGCGAACCTATTGGTAAGCAGGATCAGTACATCGCAGCTTACGGTGGCTTAACCTGTTTTCACTTTGCAAAAAATGGAACTGTAACTGCCGTCCCGTTAAAAATTTCTGCAGAGACAATGTATAATCTTGAAGATAATTTAATCCTATTTTTTACTGGATATTCTCGCTCAGCTTCAAATATTTTGGGTGAGTTAAAGCAAAAAAGTAAAGATAGCAGTATTATTGATAACTTGCATTTTGTGAAAGACCTTGGTCTAAAAAGCAAGGTCGCACTCGAAGTTGGCGATCTAAATGAATTCGCCAATTTAATGAATGTACATTGGGAGCATAAAAAACAGCTTTCGCAAAACATTAGTAATTCCGATATTGATAATTGGTATAAATTAGCGCTAAAGAATGGGGCGCTTGGTGGCAAAGTAATTGGCGCCGGTGGCGGTGGTTTTCTCATGTTTTATGCTCATGATAAAATGAAATTAAGGCATGCTCTACAAAAGATTGGCCTAATCGAAATGCGTTTCCGCTTTGATTTTCTTGGGGCCCAAATAGTTGTTCAATCCTAAATTAAAACCAATATGAATTTCTCAACACAATACTTAAATGAAACTAAAGAGATTGCTAGTAAACTTGATACTAACAGCATCGAACGTGCTGCAGAAATATTAGCTGCAGTGCGTAAATCTTCTGGCCGCCTGTTCATTTTAGGTGTAGGCGGCAGCGCCGCCAACGCTTCACATGCCGTTAACGATTTTCGGAAAATAACTGGTATTGAAACTTATGCGCCAACCGATAATGTTTCAGAATTAACTGCCAGAACTAACGACGAAGGTTGGGCTAGCATTTTTGTAGAATGGTTAAAAATAAGTAAAATCACAGCAAAAGACGTGATATTAGTGCTTTCAGTTGGCGGTGGGAATTTAGAAAAAAATATCAGCCCAAATTTAGTTGCTGCACTGAAATTTGCCAAACAAAATCATGCGCAAGTAATTGGTATTGTAAGTAGAGATGGCGGTTACACTGCAAAAGTCGCAGATGCCTGCATTCTGATCCCCGTACTAAACGCTGCAAATACCACACCGCACGCCGAGAGCTTTCAAGCAATCATATTACACTTGCTTGTTTCACATCCAATTTTAAAAATTTCACCAACGAAATGGGAATCGGTCAAGTGACTGGATCAATACAGGCTCAAAGATCCGCAATTTTTTTAGATCGTGATGGCGTAATTAATGCAGCAATTATTAAAGACAAAAAACCTTACGCCCCGTTAAGCCTTGCCGAATTAAAAATTTTACCACAGGTAAAAAATACTCTAGAAACACTGCGACAAGCAGGTTTTTTATTAATTATAATTACTAACCAACCAGAAGTTGCGAGAGGTACGTTAAAAAAATCTACTGTAGAAAAAATGCACCAATATTTACGCCAAGAACTGCCAATTGACGATATCTTTGTCTGTTATCATGATAATCAAGATAAATGCAATTGCCGTAAACCGCTGCCGGGTTTAATTTTAAAAGCGGCAGAAAAATATTCAATCAACTTAAGCGCAAGTTTTATGGTGGGAGATCGTTCCAAAGATATTGCTGCGGGCAAAGCTGCGGGCTTAATCACAATTTGGCTAAAAAACGATTATGCGGAAACTAAACCGATTACTCCAGATTACACAGTAGCTGCGCTACCAGATGTAGTTGATTTAATTTTACAAAAAAGGAAAAAAATATGAAAAATATTTCTGATTTATGCGTAAAAATTTTCGCAGATGGCGCCGATAAAAACGGTATTTTAACCATGTATACGAAAAAATTTATCAAAGGATTCACTACTAACCCCACTTTGATGCACAAAGCCGGCGTCCAGCACTACGAAACTTTTGCTAAAGAAATTTTAGCCAACATTCAGAATTTGCCAATTTCCTTTGAAGTGTTTTCAGATGATTTTTCCGAAATGCGGAGGCAAGCATTAAAAATCTCGAGCTGGGGCGATAATGTTTTTGTAAAAATCCCTATTACTAACACTAAAGGCGATTCAGCAGAAAGCTTAATTAAAGAACTTGCTAAATCTGGGATCAAGCAAAATGTCACTGCACTTATGACTTTAGAACAAGTAACCTGTGCAGCGCAGGCGCTCGCAAATGGCCCAAGCGCATTTATCTCTGTATTTGCCGGAAGAATTGCGGATACAGGACGCGACCCAATGCCAATTATGGCAGAAGCAGTAAAAATAATGGCTAAGCACCAGCAGCTAGAATTAATTTGGGCAAGCTGTCGCGAATTATTAAATATCTACCAAGCTAATACAGTTGGCTGCCACATCATTACAGTAACAAATGACATTATTAATAAATTCGGTAATATTGGAAGGGACCTGAAAGATTTTTCTTTAGACACAGTAAAAATGTTTCATACTGACGCAGCTAAATCAGGCTTTAATTTATAGTATTTTTAAATTTCCTAAAAAATAATTATGCAACAATTCAAAAAAGTTTTTATTACAGGTGGCGCCGGTTTCATTGGCAGCCATATGGCGCATCATTTGCTAGATAATTTTCAAGGTCAAGTAACAGTCTACGATAATTTTTGCTCGGGATTTAAAAATTATCTTGAGCCGCATTTAAATAATCCACGTCTACAAATTGTTACTGGAGACATGCTAGACTTTGCAAGCTTAAAATCAGCTAGCGTCGGACACGATTTCATATTTCATTTTGCCGCTAATCCTGACATCGCAAAAAGTATGACCCAAACTGATTTAGATTTAAAACAAACTGTGCTTGCAACTTTCAATCTACTGGAGTCGATGCGTTTAAACGGGATTAAACAAATTGCCTATGCATCTGGCAGCGGTGTGTATGGCGATGTTGGCTTAACTGAAACGGCTGAAAGTTTTGGACCTCTCATGCCAATTTCTATGTATGGCGCGAGCAAACTTGGCGCTGAAGGCATTATTAGCGCTTTTTGTCATATGTTTGATATGCAAGCTTGGATTTATCGGTTTGCAAATGTGGTTGGCAAGCGTCAAACCCATGGTGTTGGTTTTGAATTTATGAAAAAACTCCGCAAGAATCCACAGATTTTAGATATTTTAGGTAACGGCACACAAAGTAAATCCTACATTCATGTTAGTGATATTTTGCACGCGATGTTTTTTGTTATTGGAAAAACTCAAAACAAAGTAAATATTTTTAATGTTGCTACTGATGATTATTTAACTGTAAATGAAATCGCTAAAATTGTTATACAAAAAATGGGGCTTAAAGATGTAAAATATAATTATGCCGGCGGCGATCGTGGCTGGAAAGGCGATGTGCCAATTGTCAGATTTAATCTGGATAAAATTCACCAACTTGGCTGGCAGGCAAAATATAGCTCGGAAATGGCAATAAATTTAGCTGTTTCAGAAATGCTGACGGAACCACCACGCTAAAAAATTTTAAAAATTATTTATAATAACTATAATTTAATTATGGCACAGCCATAGAAATATGAGAATACCCGTAATATGCAATGTGTAATTTTAGCTGGCGGCCTTGCCACTCGCTTACGACCACTTACCGAAAACACACCAAAATCTTTAATTATGATTTTGGGGAAACCATTTTTACAATATCAAATTGAATTACTAAAATCCCAAAGTATTACTGAAATCGTTTTATGCGTCGGGCATTTTGCAGAAAAAATTGTTAATTACTTTGCCGACGGCAGTAAATTTGGTGTAAAGCTAACCTATAGCTTTGAAACACACCAGTTACTCGGAACTGGTGGTGCTTTAAAAAACGCTGCTTCACATTTGCAATCAGATTTTTTTGTCATGTATGGTGATTCGTATTTGCCAATTAATTTTATTACTGTAGAAAATTTTTTTCGCGCTGCCAAAGCTAAGGCCTGTATGGTGGTGTATAAAAATAATGCGAAATACGACAAAAGCAATGTAATTTATCGAGATAATTTAGTTCTTAAGTATGATAAGAATAATACTACTCCAGACATGCATTATATTGATTACGGGCTAAGCATTTTAACCAAAGATATTTTAACCATGCTTCCTGAAAATTCACCCGCAGATTTGGCAGATCTTTTTAAAAAACTTGCGCATAAAAACGAGCTGCTTGGTTATGAAACAACCGAAAGATTTTACGAAATTGGCTCACAAATTGGACTGCAAGATTTTACACAATATATTAACAATAAAGCAAAAACTCGCGCTTGATCGCAAATTTAATTTACTCAATTAGAGACTCAACGAAAGCAAATAGTCGGTTAAATTTACGATTTCGATATCGTTCTCAACTCGCTCTTGGCGCAAATCATAAACAAGCTGCATCGATTTAAAAGAATATTTTTTTTGAAATAAAGAAAGCCCTCTGCTTAATGCATTATCACTACTTTTTACCTCGAAAATTCGTTCGATTTCGTTGCCATTGGCCAAAACAAAATCTACTTCAACCCCATCTTTAGTACGCAAGTAATGTAGTGCATAATTTTTAGCTTCATAATCATTCTTTGCGAATGCATGTTTTAACAAACAAAGTGCCACAAAATTTTCTAACTTCGCACCAATATCGCCTTTAACTAATCCAACATCAAAAAAATAGAGTTTAGGCTCTTTTACTAAACTTCGTGCTATATTTTTTGCAAATGGGGTTACGCGAAACACAATATACAAAGACTCTAAGATTCGAATATATTTTTTTACGGTGTTAGGCGCAATATTTACATCTTCAGCGATTGATTTATACGAGATTGGCGATCCAACTTTGGTTTTTAACAACTCAAAAACTAACTGCATATTTTTAATGTTTTCAATATTATCAAATTCAAAAATGTCAGATCTCAGTAAGCTATCAACATATTGATTTCGCCAACGATCTGCATCAATAGAATCTTCAGCTAAAAACGGCTCAGGAAATCCACCGCGAATGAGAAATCGTTCGCTATCTTTTGCATAAACTGTGTTTTTTAACTCAGCCGGGCTAAATGGCAATAGATGATGAGTGTAATATCTTCCAGCAAGAGAATCACCGACTTGACGAAAAATATCTAGCCGTGCACTGCCTGTTACTAAAATTTGCTGCATTTCTGGCTTGGTATCGTAAATGCCTTTGAGATAATTTTTCCATTTTGGCATTTTATGCAACTCATCTAAAACTAACAGCTGCGCGGATGATCGCCATGCCGCCTGTTTGATAATTTTACGATCAGCAAAATTATCGTAGTTTAGATAAACTCCGTGCGAATAATTTTTTAAAATCTCTTTGGCTATCCAAGTTTTTCCAGCTTGACGCGGACCAACAAGAAAAACCATTTTTTTTGGCAAATCTTTTAAAATCAGCTCTTTTTGTATTCTTTCCATTATGACAATAATGCAAGATATTGCAAAAAAGTCAAGACTATTTTGCAATATCTTGCATTTTGGTCGAAAAATACATGTTGAATTTGCAATATTTTGATTAATAACAAAAAAATTTTTACAAGAACCCGACTAAAAATTCTGTGCAAACTTTTTAGCATTTGCCAATACCGCATCCATATTTAAATATTCAAACTCACCAAATCTACCAAATAATGCGATACCTGCTTCTGAAAAATAATTTTTAATTAGCGTAACATTTTCACTATGCATTAAATCATAAATAACGTAAGCATATTCATGACGACTCAAATTCAAAGTATTTACTTCTGCCGAGTTTTTAATAAAGCCAATCTGTTTCAAGCCTTTTTTAATCAAAGTAATTAATTTTGCATCAGACAACATCGAAATGATATCGCCATGGCGATAGGTTATTTCAAGAAGATATGTTGTAGTATCATTTTTGGCATATTCACCACCTAAAAAATTCATGCGACAAATACGATGAAATATTACCTCTTTCTCTGGAATTAAAAACCCAAAATTATTACCTGCATAATTATTTTTCACATTTACCAATACGGTAATGATCGAGTTATATTGCAAATTGGTTGCGGCGATCTCAATATTTGTTGGTATGCGTGCTGCGTATATTTTTGCCAGGATATTTAATGGTATAGTTGAAACAATTTTATCTGCGGTTAACGTACTGCCATTTTGTGTAGTTACTTGATGGAGATTGTTTGCGCCTTTCTTGTGCACGCACAAAATTTCTGTATTGGTATGAATTTTAACTTTATGGTTGAGCTTACCGGTTAAAGCGTTAATTATTGCAGCAATCCCGCCATGTTTAGGGTAATAAAAATATAACTGGTGCAAATATCCTTCAACTGGGTTTCCTTTCGCACCTTTTAAAATATCTTCGGGTGGTGGATCAGGAATTCTGTCGCACATTTTGGTATTCATCCAAGTGGGATCAAATTTCCAAATTTTTTCATTGTATGGTCGCAAATAGGTATTGGTAATGCCTTCGCCAAAAGTTTTTAAAAAAAATTGCAACATATTTTCAGCGAGATATTTTTTATAAGGATTTTTTAAAAAAGTATTTAGGCAATACTCTAATTCAGCTTTAGGTAACTGGCCAAGAAAATTTTCAAATGGGTAATGCACAAAATTACCCTTGTAAATTATTTTATTACTGCGGCGATGCTTCTCGCAATTTTCCCCAAGCAAACTAACCATGAAATTTAAAATTTCGGTATTTTTTGAAAAAATAATATGCGGACCAATATCGTAATCTGCACCAAGAAATGAGTTTGAGCGACACAACCCCCCTGGCTCTGCTTCTTTTTCAAAAATGTTAATTTCACTGATCTCGCGTTTATCTTGCAAAAAAAATGCCAGTGAAATTCCTGCTAAACCACCACCTAGAATTGCCAACCGCATGATTAATTGTTCCTTATTAAAATTTCATCAGTACAGAGCAATATAACAATAATAAATAGAGAATTTATATCATAATTGATGAAATTTTTTAGTTATTTTTAAACAAAAATAAAATAGAAAATTTAAAGTTATGGTACCATTTTTTCATGAAATTTTCTCTATGCGCTCCAAAATTTATGCTTGTAATGAATTAGCGAAAAAGAATGAAGGTGCCAAAACAGATAAGACCAACACCGAGGAATTTAGAAAAAGTCAGGGGTTCGCCAAGAAAAAAATAGCTGCTGAAAAGTACCGTGATAAAAACCAAGCTGATTGTCGGATAAACAATACTCAATTCAGCTTTAGAAAGTAACACAAACCAAACTAAAGTTGTCACCGCATAGAAAAATAAGCCTAATAACACAAATGGCGAAAGAAAACATTTATAAAAAAATAAAAAACTTGGTGGGTTTGCGATTAATACAACTTTATTTACCCCATACTTAAGAAGTAATTGCCCTGTTGTACTTAAAACAATATTTAACAAAATTAATATGGCGACAACCATGTTATTTATAACTCATTATTTTTGAATAGTCCAAACTTCCAACGCAAAAAACATTGCAAATATGCTTTGCCACTACGCCAACGATGCAATGTTGTTACGCCAACCCTGTCTTGATATTTAATCGGGACCTCAAGATATTTTTTATTTTGCATATTAGAGCGAATAATTATTTCTGCAGGTATAGTATGGTTACCATACCAAGCAAAATGTGCAAGCTCACGTTTCATCGCAAACATTCCTGTTGTGACATCGTGTGTGTTAATCCCGTAAATAATCCGCACAATTAACGCAAAACTAAAATTTGCGACTCTATTCACAAATGGCATATTTTGCATACCTTGGTTTAAGCGACAACAAGAAATAAGGTCGTAACCTTTGTTTTCAAGCAGGTCAACTAACATCGGTATAACATCAAGCGGATAAGTTAAATCACAATCTGCGGTAATTACAACATCGCCAGTTGCGTGTTGTAGCCCCGTTTTTAACGCAATGCCATGGCCATGTGGATCTTGTTTAATCACAATAGCGCCTAAATCTGCGGCAATCTTTGGCGTATCATCTGTTGAGCTATCGACTAAAATTATTTCCGTACCTTCTGGGGTAAATTTTCGAATTTCATTAATCATTTTCCCAATTGCTTGAGATTCATTCATTGCAGCCATTACAAAAGAGATTTTCATCGCGGCACCTTTTTAAATCCATTTTATTCGCTTTATAAAGAATGGGCATATTAGCATTTAACAAGACGAAATTAAATCAAATATTTCAAGTAAAGCAATAATCGACCAACCATGCGCTGATGCCATGAACGTTTTTGCCAAGCAATTAAATTTATTTCTTTGGAATGTGTTAAATCCTGCAAAAATTGTTTTTCTAAAGCATTCTTTGATTCAAGGCTACGAATATTGATATCAACCTCAAAGTCGTGGAGCAGGCTGCGATAGTTTAGATTACTCGAACCTATTGTCATCCAGTTATCAAGAATTAAAGTTTTTGCATGCAACATAGTAGGCAAATACTCGAAAATCCGTACACCAGATTTTAGTAAATTTTCATAGAATGCATTAGATGCCCAAGGCATAAACGGTACATCTGACTTATTTGGCAATAAAATTCGCACATCAACTTTCCGTTGCGCCGCTTCTTTGAGCCGCCGCAATAAAAAATTATCCGGAATAAAGTATGCGTTAGTAATCCAAATCCGATGTTTACATTGCCGAATACGACGCAAAAGATTTTTATATAAAATTCTACGCCGTTGCCAAGTGTTATTTAAGCGAATAACAGGATTAGTACGTATATGCTTAAAGATTTGACGTAAACGCTCTTTAATTGGCAAATGAAACCAAGCGGCTTCATAAGCCTGTTGCAACTCCTGAAATGCAGCGCCTTCAAGCCTAACCCCGGTATCGCGCCAACCATCGCCACTAATTTTATCCAATAAATGATCGGAACAGATATTGAAACTACCTATATAAGCAATTCTGCCATCAATAATGCAAACTTTGCGATGATTGCGTGAATTTATTTTCAAAAGCAAATAAATTGCTTTCAAAATCAAAGGGAGTCTTACTACTGATCGGCTCCATTGCCAAAGGCGCCAAGGAAATGGGTGAAATACGCGCGTTTCCGCCCCAAAAGATTCTAATTCGCTAACTTTTTTCGTTGGCCAATCAGGGCTTCCTGCGCTATCGACCAAAATTCGCACTAGCACCCCACGTTTTGCAGCATCCTTTAATGCCGCTAAAACTTGGCTGCCTATCTCATCTAATTCAAAAATATAAGTCTCAATATCAACTGATTTTGTCGCAGCAGAAATATCCGCCAATAATGCAGCAAAATAACTTTGGCCATCAAAAAAAATTTTTTCCAAATAATGGCTACGTGCAGTTGTCATATTTTTTTGTGCAAGAATTTCTGATAAAATGTCAAGCTTACACTTGTGTTGGCTAAAATCAACAATAGCATGCATATTAGCATTAGCTTTAAGGATAAAATAAACAATGAACGAACAAAACCCGAAAGAACGTAGGCCACGCGGCATTTACCTACTACCGAACCTATTCACAATTGGCTCCTTATTTGCAGGATTTTACGCGATTGTCGCTGCATTTAAGGGTAGTTATGAATCTGCGGCAATTTCAATTTTTATTGCGATGATTATGGATAGCCTTGACGGTAGGGTCGCGCGCTTGACTAATACCATGACTCCGTTTGGCGCTGAGCTAGATAGCCTAGCTGACATGGTATCATTTGCAATTGCTCCAGCTTTATTAATTTACAGCTGGGCATTATCTGATTTAGGAAAATTTGGCTGGCTCAGTGTATTTATTTATACGGTTTCCGTTGCCTTACGTCTGGCTCGCTTTAATACTCAAGTCGGCGGTAAACATTATTTTCAAGGGCTTCCCTGCCCAGCAGGTGCCGCAGTCGTTACCAGCTTAGTCTGGGTAGGCTCAGATTTATCAATTTCACAACCAACTGTAAATATTTTGCTGGCGCTTGTTACCATTTTAATTAGCGCATTAATGGTAAGTAACGTTCGTTATCGCAGTTTTAAAGATACTGATTTTAAAAACAATGTGCCTTTTGTGGTGATTTTAGCGACGGTATTAATCATTGTCCTAATATCCGTTAGCCCTGCCATTGTGTTGCTTGCGGTATTTTCTGCATACGCAGTTTCTGGCCCAATAATGACGATCTGGGGTTTACAGCAACGTAAGCGCTTAAAAAAAGCATTGCTAAAAAAACGCCGCTTATCCCAAGAAAACAAACAAGCTTAAATAAATAATCATGGATAAAAATTATCTAAACCAACTGGTTGCCACTGCTTTAGCTGAAGATATCGGCTCGGGGGATCTAACCGCAAGCTTAATCCCAAAAGCTGCTTTAGCTAAGGCAAAAATTATCTCAAAACAATCTTTTGTAGTTTGCGGCAAAGATTTTGTAACTGAGGTTTTTAGGCAACTTGACCAAATGGTTGCTATCGACTGGAAAATTAATGACGGTGATTTAACAAAAAATAATGGGATATTATGTGAAATCTCGGGCCCTGCTCGATCGTTATTAACAGGAGAACGTACTGCTTTAAATTTTCTACAAACTCTTTCTAGTACCGCAACGCTCACACAACAATTTGCAAAAAAAATCTCTGGCACGAAAACAACACTTTTAGATACAAGAAAAACTATTCCGGGTTTACGCATAGCGCAAAAATATGCGGTAACTTGTGGCGGCGGGAAAAATCATCGGTTTGGGCTCTACGATGCAATTTTGATTAAAGAAAATCATATTGCCGCATGTGGCTCAATTATCGCGGCAATTACCGAAGCGCGTAAACTCTATCCGGATAAAAAAATTGAAGTTGAAGTACAAAATTTAAGCGAATTGCACGAAGCAATTTCAGCAAACCCAAATATTATTATGTTAGATAATTTTGATTTAGCAAGTATTCAACAGGCGGTAGCAATTAATGCCGGCAAAACTAAGCTTGAGGTTTCAGGCGAAGTAAATTTGGATAATATTTTAGCTATTGCAAAAACCGGCGTTGATTATATTTCAGTTGGCGCTATCACTAAAACCATCATCAAGATTGAATTGAGTATGCTATTTTTTAAACATACGTGAATCCTAAAACTTCCGCGCGCAATCTAATCCCGCTCGATGCTAAATAATAAATCCGCACCATTGCCAAGTGAACTGGTTTCGCTCTGTATTGATAAATGCCGACTAAACAAATATTTCACCCGAAAAATATTTACAGGATCAAGCAATCCCATACTATAACTAAGATAAATTTTTGGGGTTAAGAATCTTCCAAGCACAAAAGACGTTGTGGTAGCTAATGATTCGCCGGGTTTTGCAAACAAGGTATTTTTTGGGGTTAATGTATCAGTAGATTTGATGGTTTTAGTCTCAGTACCAAAACCCAACTCACTAAAACCAAATTGAGAACGGAGTTTTGCTACCACATTACTGATTTCACCAGCGCCGCTAAAATTTAATGCCTGCGCAGCCTTAAATAATAGTTGTGCTTTAGCTGAAGTTGCTTGATCAGATGGTTGACCAATTATTAAGTACGATAAAATATCGGCTTTATTTAGGCCGGAAGGAACTGAAAACAAATCAACTTGCAAATTTTCTAATGGCCCATGCATAGTTAAACCAACTGCTAGTGTTTGTGATTCAGTGTTATATACTGTGGGAATATTCATCGCATTAAAAGTACGAGTTGCTTGCACATTTACAGTGGGATTAGTAACAACCCCGCCATCAAAATGTAAACTTCCAGCAACAACTTTTAGTTCTTGACCATAAACTGTATAAGTTCCATGCTTTATCGTAAGCACCCCTGAAGCTAAAGTTGGCCTTGATACAGTATCAATAATATTAAACCCGCCTTGCAATTTACCCTGCAAATTCATCACATCAATATCCACATCTCCAAGAGCTATACTAAGCTCAGCATTTATTGGCCAGGGTTGGATCTTTTTTGTTGGCTGCTCTTTAACAAAAACAACTTCTTGTGGCAAAGTAACGCCGGTGCTGTATGTTCCTGGGCGAATTTTTGCAAATGGAATAAAAATTTTTCCTTTGACACCCACCAAACTCTTCTTGGCAATAACAGAAATTTGTGGCGAGATTTGAATCTGATATTCTGGGGTGTTGCTGACAAGCAAGTTTTCACCGGTTAATTGCGCTGTAGCTTGATAATTTTTTTGCTCAATCGTTGCATTACCAGCTATATTTAACTCCCCCTTTCCAGAAATAATTTTCCCCATATAATTTATTTTATTATCACTAAGATTTGCCTCAAAATCTGGTAACAGTGGTGTGATATTTAGCCCTGGGATAAACCAAGCTAAATGCAAAAGTTTTAATTTTGCCGTAAATTTTGGCGCAGCAACTGTACCATTAATTTCGCCGTTTAAAAACATCTTACCAGAAATATTAGTCAACTCAGGAAAAATGATGTGAAAAAATTGTAAATCTGTTGTTTCCCAATGCCACTTCAAAGCCAACGCTTGCTTTGCAGTTAAACCAAATATAGTTTTAGCGCCTGGAAGAGAGATATCCGCTATAAATGGAGCAAATTTCTCAAATAAAAATTTGACCTGGCCAGTAATGCCATTATTACCAAGAGTAAATTTTCCACTAGCTCCGGCTAAATTGTAATTTTGTTCTACCCCATTAACCAAAACAGCAAACTTAATTGGTGAAAGCTCTAAATTGATTTGCTGCAAATTTTTTTTATCACTAGTTGTAGTACCAAGCAAAGTAAAACCATCTACATGCATGTTTTTATAATTTAAATTATTTGCAGTAGCATTAAAACTTGCGACTTTTTTTGCAGAGGTATTATATTTTAGGTCGGTAACAAATTTTGCTATTTTAAGATCACTCATCTTGAAATTACTTGCCTGAAAGTTTGCAGTAATCTCTGGATTATTGCGAAAACCTGCAATATCACCAACACTTTCAAGGTCTCCATGCGCGCTCGAAAATATTTGTTCAATTTTTGGAACATGTATTTGCCAATGTAATTGCCATTTTTTACCAAGCTCACCAACTATTGCTGCAGTAGCATTTTTACTCTGTAAATTTGCGGTAATATTAATATTATTTTTATTCATTACCCAAATTGGTATTGCAATATTATCAATCTTAATAGTTTGCCCACTCTTAATTTCCCAAGCAACATTAGTTAATTTAATACCTGCTAACTGTAATTTTATGGGAAAAAATAAACTGGTTTTTTTCGTTGGTGCGCTTTCGAAAGTTTTTATTTTCACATCATCAGCAATCAATTCCTGTAGCTGAATTTTATTATCCAATAGTGCTGCTGGCTGCCATTTTATTTCAAGACTCTTAATTGCAAGTTGGTAATCACGGGTATTGTAGTTTAAGCCAGTAATCACAAGGGGGCCAGTTAAAGTTCCTGTAGCAGTTTTTAGTGAAAATTTGCCGGGAAAAAATTTACTACAAATTTCCAAACTAAAACGCAGTCCGGCGCTAGTGTTGCAAACAAAATATCCAGCGGAAGCGATTAAAAGTAAAATCGCAAATATGCATAATAAGTTTTTTAAAATTGCTTTAAACATAATTATTTGTCAATTACAATTCTGGCCCCATACTAAATTGTACTTTATAAGGCATGCCGTTAATATTTATGGAACGTGCAATACTTAACTCCAATGTACCAATCATGGTGCGCCACACCACCCCCACACCCGCACCTTTATTTAAGTTACCAAAAAAACGATCGTTAGCGCTGCCACAATCAAAAAATGCATTTAAAAAAATGTCGCCAATCACTCTGCGTCTAAGTTCTACGCTGGCGGTAACGGTACTCTTGCCCGGTCCTATGGAATTATAATCGTAACCACGCACACTTTGAGCACCACCAGTAAAAAACTGCAGCGATAACGGTAAATCACTTAAACGATCAATTGCAGTGTAACCTAAACTGCCGCGTAAAAATATTTGCCAATCATCTCGCCAAGTATAAATATATTTGGCAAGCGCTTGTGCTTGAAAAAAATTAGTTGGCGCTAAAAAACTTTTGCTTGCACCTTGCACATTAAGGCTGATATTGTGACCAAAATTTGGTCGCGCCGGATCATCAGTTTCACTATGCAACCAATTTACACTAGGCATTAATAAAGTTGCATGCGCATCCGGTTTACCATTTGAGTATTGATCAAGTTCGTGTTGCAAACTAAGCTTAATTGTCTGATGCCAACCATGAAAAACCGTAATATAACCTGCGGCAACTTGCGCAGTAAAACTTTTCCCATAATCAAGATTAAGAGTTTCACCGGCTAGGCTCAAATCATATTGATCAGTTGCCGGCCTTCGCCCTGGAATTAAATAGTGCATTTCTAAATCATTTTGAATTTGCGATAGTTGCAGCATGCTCTTAAGGCTTTGGCCCATTGTGGTAAGATGCCGCAATTCCATGCCAAGTGATGCACGCACTCCTGTATCTGTGCCATATCCCGCCCCCAAATTAAATTGTTTGGCTTTTCGCGGTTCTAATTCTACATCGATTGGTACTAACAGTTTTTCGGCTTTCGCCACGCGTGGAATAATAGCAACTTGCCTAAAATAATTGCTGTTAGTCAAAGCATCCTGCAACTCCTGTACTTTTTTACCAGTATAAATTTCGCCATATTGGAAGGGTAAAAATCGCTGTAAAAATTTTTCACTAAATGGCCCAGGAGTAAACGTTACATTTCCAAAATAATATTTTGCGCCAGTGTTAAATTCTAAAACAACTCTAGCTGTATATTTTTCAAGATCAATATAAACTGTTTTTTCAGTTAAGAGCGCTTGCAAATATCCATAATTAGCTGCAGCACTAAACAAAAAACTCTTGGCAGAGGTATAACTTTCTGTTTGAAAAATCGCCCCAGTTTTTAGCGGGAAACTTGCTAAAGCTCGCATCAGTTGTTTATCACTTGACCCGGCACCATAAATCTTTAGGTCGATCGCGCTAATTTTTAAAGCTGGCCCAGGTTTAACTTGAAAATTCATTACCCAACGTTTATTAGTTGTTTTTAATTTTGCTGAGATTTGCGGCTTAAAATAACCGTATGGTTGTAAAGCTTTAGTGATTTCTCGCGGTGCGGTTTGATAAAATTCTGTGGCAGTGGCTTGTGTAAATTCTGAATAAGATTTTTCTTTATTTTTTAACGCCGCAGCTGCATTGCTTAACAAATCATTACTAATACCAGAAATATTAGTTTCTACAGCAAGTGCTGCAAAAATGTTACTGCAAAAAAGCAGCGGCCAAACATAAATTAATAACCAAAATTTTTTCATCATTATGCATTGTTGTTGTTATTTATGTGCGGCTGAATAATTTGTAGCTTGATTTTTAAATGGTGCTGATACGAAAACAATTGGCGCAGATTGAAAAGAGTGCGCTACTAATTTCGATTTTTTTGACATTACTTTATCAGCTGGTGGCAAAAACGACACTAAAAAAGCGCATAAAAACAGCAAACCTAATTTTACAAATGCTCGCTTAAACGAGCCTTCTTTGATTGTCGAGCAAAGCGAAAGTACACGATAATCAACGCCACGAAGCTTTGCATCAAGTAAAATCTCATCTCGATAACTAATGTCTTTGTTCGCAATTAATCTAATTATACGATTTTCGGCGTCAAAGCAGTAATCTGCATTCGAGTCCTTCGCATAATCACACATATTCCCATAACCTAACGATAATAAGCCCTTTTCCTCACCGTATTTAAAAGCGATCTCTTTTAAAATCGGGTTATAGCCAAAATTTGGATCAAAAACCAAACCAGGACTTTCTTCAATAGTTTCGCCAGCCTCAAAAGCGCGCAAAGCATAAACCCTATAACGCTGATCCTTACCTAACCGAACTTCCAAAGCACCAGTCACTAAACGTTCTTTTTTGTACGCAAATTGCTCATCCATATCAACCTCCAATATGAAAGTTGCTAACGTTAAAGATGGTGGGCGATGCCGGGATCGAACCAGCGACCTCTGCCGTGTGAAAGCAGCGCTCTCCCAACTGAGCCAATCGCCCATAAAAAACTTTTTTAAGCAAACACATTTCCTGTTCTTGTCATCCATGACGCACCGACCCGGCCCGCCTCCTGGCGGGCGCTCGGCGGCGCAAAACTTCGTTTTGCGAAAACTCCGCCTCGCCCAACTGAGCCAATCGCCCATAAAAAACTTTTACCATCCATAGCACAAAAGCCATATTTAGAACTTTACTGAATAATTAATTGTGGGTTCTAATTAAGCACGCTCTTTGCGCGAACCCAACAAAACAATCATTTTTTCAATACGTTATGTTCACACTTGCTTTCGCTCGTACTTAACTAGAACCTACATTTTTTACATAAATATGTAATTGTTCAACAAAACCATTATTCAGTCTCAAGGGTCTATTTTATCTTAGATTACAATTATATCCAGGATCAATCACGAAAATATTTAACTATATCTACAAGCATGAAGTGTCAGAGATAGTATAAAAAAATGCAAAAAATACATTTTGATATTTTCCCCACAACACCTTAAGCACCCAGGATGGATAAACCGAAAATTTAATGCGATTTTTAATAGTGAGATAATTGAAAAGAAATACTTAACTACACCTATATGGTGTGCAGAATTTATGGCGACATTTTTGGGTTTATTGGCGCTGGGTGTAATGTGTTTTGATCATTTGCCTTTAATTCAATGCTCGTTTGGTGAGGTGGCGCCGCGCAACACGATGCTTTACAGCAAAATAAGCCAGCACAACAGCTACTAAGCCAATCTAAGCAAGACTTACCTATCTTACATGTGCACCCGCCACCTCCGGCTGAAGTTGTTATGTTAGCCCCAATTTCTAAAGCTGTTTTATCAGAAGATGGTTCGACATTTGTAATAGCTGGGCTTGGCAATGGACTCGATGCAGAAGAAGTTGCAAGTACGCTTGGTTGCGCTGATATTGCGCCGGATGAACCCAAAACTATAGTATTACCATTACCCATAACTGCAATTCCGCTTTGTTGCGGTAACGCAACTGGGGCAACGGACAAAGCTGCTGCGGTTGATGATGCTATGGCGGCTGACGCAGTAGACGATATCACTGCTGCGGCCGGAGCTACAGTCGGTTGTTTTTTAACCTCATCTTGGCGAGTCTTTTCCTTGGCTTCCAGTTCTTGCCTTTTTGCTTCCTCTAGCTTTCGTTCATTTTCTTGGTTTTCCTTTTGTTCTTGTATGGCCTTATGTTCTACCAATGAACGGCTGCTTACATCGGATGAATTTTTCTGCCCAACTGGCGATAGTGCAGAACTTACGGGCGCTGCGCAGGAACCAGGTAGACTAATATTGAAAGCAGGTGAAATAACTGGGGAAATAGTGGGAGAAACAGTTACATTAACCTGAGGATCGCCGTGTTTTGCGACTGCAGCATTAGCCAGCGCATCTAATAACCTGTCTACTTTTTGATCTATTCTCTGTTCCCGCTTTTTTAGTTCTTGCTGCCTTTCTTCTTCCAGTTTTTTCTCCTCTTCCTGCTTCTTTTTTCGCTCAGCTTCTTGTTCCGCTTTTTCTTTTTTCAAACGCTGAATTTCCTCGTCTTTTTTTTGGAGTTCAGATTTAGCTTCATCTTCTTTTTTCTTAAGTTCCTGTTCTAATTTTTCTTTGGCTTCTTTTTCCAACCTTTCTCTTAGCTGCTTTTCTCTTTCCGCTTGCTCCTTTTCAACCCTTTCTTTGCTTTCCTTTGCGACCTGCTCTTCTTTACCTTCCTTTTCAGCAACTTTTCTCAGTCTTTCAAGCGCTGTATCTAGTAATAAACAAAACCCATCACGTTTAATTGAATCCGCCTTTAAAGCTTTTATTACAGCCTCAACTTTTGTAATTTCCTGAGCCCGTGTCTCACATGTTAGCTCGTATGTATGATCATTTGGGCTGGTAAAGCCCATGTTTTCTAAGATCGCACTGCCAATCAAAATATGGCGCAAGATAGCACTTTCGGACGTGAACGACGTCACATCATGACTCTCAGGGTCACCGCAAAGCCCGGCATTCATATCATCCACATGTTCCCCAGTCGCAAGTTCAACAATAACCTCCCCCCAAGCGCACGCGTGACTTTTGCCAGTTAGCCAACTGGAATCCTGTTTAACTTCGGCGCTGGCAGTATTAATGTATAATCGTATATATTTCATAGATCATCATGTAATTAAGAACTAAGCTATATTTAAATGCGGGCATGAACTAGCTAGATAGCATTCAAACTAAATTATACCACTAGATTGCGCTACCAACTTGTTAAGTATATTACCCAACATTAGTTTAATATCTCTATCAAATCCACTCATGGCTAATTATTGCCAACTTCACCAATATCTCTAGATGCGTGCTAAACTCACATTTTGCTCATAAAGTTTAAGAACCTCAGTTTGACAACTAATAAAAAACATTATACCTAAAATATGTCAAAAGATTAATAAATAAATCGTTGCCCATAGTTCTGTTATTTTATCTTTCACTCTTCTATAAAAGGATAATTAATTTTACTTCTTCACCATAACAATTTATTAGCTCTCGAAAAACGCACAACTACCATCGGATCTTTTTTGTATTCTTCTCCAAAGTTTTTATCTAGGTATTTACTGCATTTAGCGACTTCTTATAAAATATTGATTCCTGCTTTTTCTATAACAGTAAGAATATTTTTTTCATAATCGCAATATTTAATAGACATAGTTATACTCGTTTTTCTCTATGTACCATACTTCCATACTACTTGTTTTTCACTGAAAAAATCTCGCAATAGCGAGTGATTAGCTTTTTATCTAGATAAACATTACAAGGAGTAAGCTGTGGCAATCCTGCATCAGGAAGCCAAATCGCTCTAACTTCTTTTTGTATTTTATAGTTATTGCTTTTAGGCTTAATAATGGCTGGATAATATGCATTATGTTCTCCATAATATTGCATTCTACTGCAATACACGCAAGGAGATAAACAATACCATCCGGATAAATGTGTTTTTTCCTTTAAAACAAGATATAGCGCACGCATGAATTTATATGGGCTTTTTATGCGAATACATGTGTCAGCCTCAAAAACATCATATAATACTTTATTATGTTTTTCAGACATGCAATAAATATAACG
>JAMCWR010000038.1 GCA_023480665.1 Gammaproteobacteria bacterium | reverse complement strand
CAGCTAAGCCAACTTTTTCTAAGATATCTTTGGCTTTAATTTTAGCTTCTTCTGGAGAGACATCGCCAATTAAAAGCGGCATACAGACATTTTCTAGAGCGGTAAACTCAGGCAAAAGATGATGGAACTGATAAACAAAACCTAAGTATTTATTGCGCAGTTTCCCTTTTTCTTTTTCAGAAATAGTATTGATATCGACATCCATAATTTTTACGCTGCCGGATGTCGGTTTATCTAGGCCACCCAAAAGATGCAGCAAAGTGCTCTTGCCAGACCCAGATGGCCCAATAATTCCTATCATTTCGCCACTATTTACCGTAAAGTTTAGCTCACGCAAAACTTCGACATTCAGTTTACCTTCAGCATAAGTTTTTGCTAGCGCTTCACATTTTAAAATTGGTAGATTCGTCGTCTTATTCATATTATTTATATTATTCGTATCTTAAAGCTTCTGCTGGTTCGGTTTTTGCTGCGCGCCAAGCTGGATAAATCGTGGCAAGTAAGCTCATAACAAATGCAATCACACCAACCCTCACCACGTCAAAAACTTCTAATTTTGATGGCAAATAATTGATAAAATAAACTGCTGCTGAAATAAAACTGGTATGAAAAATATATTCTAAAAATTTTACGATCGTTGGCACATTGATTGCCAATAAGATTCCGCCAATTACACCAATCAGTGTACCAACCCCGCCAATAATCGCACCCTGAACAATAAAAATTGACATAATAGTTTTTGGGCTCGCGCCCAAGGTGCGAAGAATTGCAATATCGGCCTGTTTGTCAGTAACGGTCATATATAAACTTGAAACCAAATTAAACGCGGCAACTGCGATAATAAACATCAGCAATAAAAACATCATGGTTTTTTCCATGCGCACTGCTTTAAAATAGGTGCCAAACTCGTTGGTCCAATCTGATACATAATATTCCTCAGGCAAAATTTTATTTAACTCTGCTGAGATTTGCGGAGCGGCGTATAATTCATTAATCTTTAAATTTAAGCCAGTAACGCCATTTTTATATTGAAATAATTTTTGCGCATCAGAAAGATTAATAAACGCAGTAGTTGAGTCATAACCAAAGCCTTCACCAACACGAAAAATCCCCACAACGTCAAAACGCTTAAATCTAGGCACTATTCCCATCGGAGTTAAAGTTGCTTGCGGCATAACTAATACAACCTTATCACCAACACTAACGCCCAAATGCAACGCAATTTCTTGCCCAAGCACAATACCAAATGCACCAGGGACTAATTTATTCATGCTGCCTTTAACAACAGTGCTCGGCAAAAGCGAAATTTTCGCCTCTTCATCGGGGATAATTCCATTAATCATAACGCCATGTACTAAACCGGCATTTGTAAGCATACCCTGCCCAGATACAAATGGCGCAGCTGCAATAACATTTTTTTGCTGCAAGACTATTCTTTCGGCTTGGCGCCAATCCTGAATCGCGCCCAGCCTGCTTGAAACTGTCACCTGGCGCGCCAGACTAAAAACTCGGCCGTGGATTTCATAATCAAAGCCATTCATCACCGAAAGTACTGTAATTAGAACCGCCACACCAAGCGCAATTCCAATCACTGATGCTAGTGAGATAAATGACACAAAATGGTTGCGCCTTTTCGCGCGGGTATAGCGCAAGCCAATGTATACTGCTAGTGGTTTAAACATGCGCGTATCATACGATAAAATAGACATGATGAAAAATGATTTTGTTAATTGACTGATTTTTTGACAATCGTTCAAGCTAAATCAATTGCAGCAAACCTACCTAAACCCTATAGTTGATAATAAGTTGTTTATTTCTGAGTCAAACTTAGCCACACGAAGTAAATCATCTAATTTAAATTTTTTAGATAGCACATAAAAATCCACGGGCTTTTTATACTCTGGCCACTGCTTAACTAAATCACGGTGAACATTTCTAATATCAGGTCTTCTGTTTTCATTATCTGGTAACATTCGCCATAGCAATCCTTCTTGATTTGGATATTGCACACAAACATGAAAACCTGTTTTACCTGCCTCTTGTCTCAATTTAGTTAAAGACCAACCATCTTCCCTTCTTTGGCCGCGATCTTCATCTACCAATAAAACCGAAGATTTTTCTTTGGTTCGTTTTTTACTCATGCATTTTCTACTCTTAAGCGCATTCCTTAACATAGCGTTATATCCACCGCCACCTAAAACTTTACAATCCAGATACACATATAAGTTATTCTGATCAGCAAAATGCTGCAGCAATCTAACAAAAGACTGTTCACCCTCACCTTCGACCGCCAAATAAATTCTTGTTCTTATTTTTTTTATAATGGCCATTGTTTATCCCATATGTGGCACAGCTCCTAATTCGCCAGAAAGATATTTTTTCATTAAACTTAGATCACGACGAAGCCCTTTAATATCTCGCGCACAATATACATGCGTAGACTGGCCGCTGGACTTTTCTACCAAAAATATTTGCTCCTTTTCCAGCTCATCTAGTACCGTTGGATTGTTGGCAGTAAAAAGCAATTGGGCGCCGCATGCATTTCTATTGAGATCACTAAACCAATTAAATAATTCAGGTATCAATAGTGGATGAAAATCAGTATCTAACTCATCAATAACAGCAATACCTCCTGATTCTAATGCATAATGTAAATGAGGAAAAATTTCAATAAAACGCCGCGTTCCGGCCGATTCTTCATGTAAAAAAACAGAGTCACCTAATCCAATATGATTAAGTTTGGCAAAATAACCTTTCGGCCCTGCCTCAATAGACATAGATTCAAGACCAATATCGAGCCTTCTTAACTCACGATTCAAGCGTTCAAGACAAACTTTATCTTGCGCATACACAGATAACCACTGCATATTTTTTTGCTGAACTCTACCAAAACCGATGATGTTTGTTTGCCACATACCAATAAACTGATTTAGATAAATTGACTGATGATGATTTAATTTAGCAAGCGTACTTAAAACGCTAGCATTAGTGCGAATACTATTCTTCTTTTCGCTGGAAGATGAAATACCAAACTCATTGCCAAAATAAAAATTCTGACCTTCTCGTTCAAATAGACGTCGATACTTTCCTTTAGGTGCATACAACAATGCCTCATACAAAACTGCCTTATTGGAAAAATCTTGAACTCTATGAGCAATATGTAATTCATAACGAAACCTTATGAATGGCATATCAGAATCTAATCTGCCCTCAAATTCAATGACAATTTTAGTGGGCTTATCCCACCAATCTTCTTGTCTGTATGGCTGAAACCACGAACTAATATGATCTCCCTGATCAAAACTATGTAAAGCAAATGTCATGGAAGAAATAATTGCACGTAAAATAGTTGATTTGCCCGAAGCATTGGCACCAAAAAATCCTATAATCGTCGGAAGACGTACATTTTTGTCAGCGCAAGAATTCCTAAAACAAGATAAGCCTTTTGGTGCATTAGCAGGCACCACAAAAGACATTTCTTGGACGTCCGCTATGGAGAAAAAATTTTCAGTAGTAACCTTATATAACATAGACAACGCCTACGCAGATTTAATGTTAAATATTGAAATATATTATAGTGATTTTTAGAATTAAATCTACAGTTTGACGAAAAAAATGCAAACTTTAACTTTAATTAAAAAATTGGTGTTTATGTGAATAGGAACATATAACGACTTGATCATGTAAATTTCGCATACAGAACAAAAACTCTTGGAAATTAGTACCCAATAAAACCATGCAAGCAATTATAGTTTTATTGGTGCCCGGGGCCGGAATCGAACCGGCACGGGATATAACTCCCGAGGGATTTTAAGTCCCTTGCGTCTACCTGTTCCGCCACCCGGGCGGGAAAAAGCAATTTTTAGTTGCTTTAAAAAGGCTGGGGTCGGAATTGAACCGGCGTACACGGTTTTGCAGACCGCTACATGACCACTCTGCCACCCAGCCAAAAAAACAATTAATAATTAAAAATTAATAATTAAGAATGTCGGATTGTTAATTATTAATTGCTACTTTGGAGCGGGAAACGAGACTCGAACTCGCGACCCCAACCTTGGCAAGGTTGTGCTCTACCAACTGAGCTATTCCCGCATATCGCAACATCTATGACTCAAAACTTGAAAGCTAACAATCATCCATGATGCTCTGTACCCGGCCAAAACCATCCATGTGTTTTGGCGCTCGCAGGCGCGAAACGGTGTTTCGCGAAAACTCCTGCTCGCCCAACTGAGCTATTCCCGCATATCGCAACATCTATGACTCAAAACTTGAAAGCTAACAATCATCCATGATGCTCTGTATCCAGCCAAAACCATCCATGTGTTTTGGCGCTTGCAGGCGCGAAACGGTGTTTCGCGAAAACTCCTGCTCGCCCAACTGAGCTATTCCCGCATATCGCAACATCTATGACTCAAAAAAGGTTCAATTCTTAAATATTAATTGTTCCTTGTCAACTCCGGCCAAGCAACTTTTAAATACATTACCATTGACCAAAGAGTTAGCCCTGCAGCTGCATACAATAAAATTATGCCGGTAACTAGCAGCTTATGGCCGGCGCTTGGATAGTATAGTAGCAGCAACAACAAAGCAACCATCTGGGTTGCAGTTTTTATTTTGCCAATCAGCCCGACAGCAACGCTGGTTCGCCTACCAACTTCCGCCATCCATTCGCGCAGCGCTGAAATTGCAATTTCACGCCCAACAATAACTGCAGCCGGTATTGCCACAAATGCTGAGCCCACTTCGCCAACTACTAACAACAGCGCCGTAGAAATCATTAATTTATCGGCGACTGGGTCTAAAAATTCGCCAAATTTTGTGGTTTGGTTTAGGTTTCTTGCCAAATACCCATCCAGCCAATCTGTAATTGCAGCTAAAGCAAAAAAC
>JAMCWR010000051.1:15084-22674 GCA_023480665.1 Gammaproteobacteria bacterium | reverse complement strand
ATGTACATATGTTAATATTAACAATATTCTGTAATAGCGCTTCTTCGTCTTCAATATAAGCTAACGCATTAGCACCTGTCACTGCTTCAATGCGCCGTACACCTGAGGCAACTGCACTCTGGGCAACTATTTTAAAAAGCCCAATTTCACCAGTTTGCTTTACATGCGTTCCACCACAAAGCTCGGAAGAAAAATTTCCCATCGAAACCACACGCACTTCATCAGCGTACTTCTCACCAAAAAGTGCAGTAACACCAGCTTTTTTTGCAAGTTCCAAAGATGTGATTTCAGTGCTTACTTGTAGATTCGCACGAATTTGCGCATTAACTTCGCGTTCAATATCAGTAATTTCTTGTGAAGAAAGTGAAGTAGTACTTACAAAATCAAACCGTAACCGCTTAGCATCAACAAACGAACCCCGCTGCGTAGCATTTCCTCCTAGCTCAAGGCGTAAAGCTTGATGCAATAAATGAGTTGCCGAATGATTACAGCGAATACTTTGCCGATGCGTCTCATCGATATGCGCATCAATTCTACTATTTACTTTTAACTCGCCAAGCTGCACTACACCATAATGTAAATGTAATGCCCCATACTTTTTCGTATCTGTGACTTGATAAGCTAATTCACCATCGTCATAGAGTGAACCAGTATCTCCAACTTGCCCTCCTGCCTCCGCGTAAAATGGTGTTTTATCTAATACTACTATTCCGGAAACACCTTTTTTGAGTACCTTAACTTGTCTACCTTCTGGAGTAAATAATGCAACAATGTTTGCTGGAATTTGGGATTTCTCATAGCCTATAAACAGAGTTTCTCCAACATAATCTAATTTTAGTGCAGAGATATTACTGAATTTACTAGCTGCACGAGAATTTTCGCGTTGCTTAGACATAGCATTTTCAAAACCAGCAAAATCTAGAGTAACTCCGCGTTCCTGTGCCATATTTGCAGTTAAATCAACTGGGAAACCATAAGTGTCATACAAGTAAAATACTACATCGCCAGGGATAACAGTTCCTGAAATATTTTCTAGCGCCGATTCAAAATGTTGTAATCCCTTATCTAAAGTTTCTAAAAACAATCCTTCTTCTTGGCGTAAAACTCTTTCAATTTCATACTGATTTTTTTCTAATTCAGGATAAGCATCACGCATAATCACAACTAATGGCTGCACCAAATCACATATTGAGGCTCTCTTATTACAGTTAAGCTTGCGTAAATGGCGCACTGCCCTGCGTAGTATTCTTCTAGCAACATAACCGCGCCCTTCATTAGATGGAATTACGCCATCTATAATTAAAAATGCGAGTGCACGAATATGATCGCCCAACACACATAGTGAAATTACATCGCGCTTTAAATCCGCTTCAGTAATCCCCCAAAGTGTCACTACTTCGCTATCCTTACCAATTAGCTTTTGAAAAATATCAATTGCATAATTAGAGTTAACGCCTTGCATCACTGCAGCAATTCGTTCTAATCCCATCCCAGTATCTACGGAAGGCTTAGGTAAAGAAGTTAACGTACCATTTTTATCGCGCTCAAATTGCATAAAAACTAAATTCCAAATTTCTACATAGCGCGTGCCATCACTATTACTTCCTGGAGGCCCGCCAGCAAAATTTTCTCCATGATCATAGAAAATTTCACTGCAATAACCACATGGTCCAACTTCTCCCATCGCCCAAAAATTATCTGCATCACCACATTTACTAAAACCTTGCGACTGTTTTCCAGATTGTTTGAATTCCTCTTGCCAAATCATCTCTGCTTCATTATCTTTTTCGTGTACCGTTACCCATAATTTTTTCGCATCAAGCTTCAGCTCATTAGTTAAAAAATCCCAAGCGTAATGAATCGCCTCACGTTTAAAATAATCACCAAAACTAAAATTACCTAGCATTTCAAAAAAAGTATGGTGCCTTGGAGTATAACCAACGTTTTCCAAATCGTTATGTTTACCACTTGCGCGCATACAGCGCTGCACAGAGCACGCTTTGGTGTAGCCACGATTTTCTTTTCCCAAAAATACATCTTTGAATTGCACCATCCCAGCATTAGTAAAAAGTAAAGTTGGATCATTAGCAGGAATAAGAGAACTACTTGGAACAACAGTGTGCCCTTTATTCTGAAAATAAAGTAAAAATTTCTTTCGAATCTGATCGGTAGTTAATGTTTTCATAATTTAGTGACTCAAAAATTAATTAAGATAAAAAAATGGCATTGTTGCATAATTAGTTATTTCTGTACGCATAAAATTTCTACATTTACATTGTAGGGTGCGGGTTTGTGTTGGATCCCTGGATTCCGGCTAGAAGCATGCCGGAATGACAGGCATTATAGAATACCATCTGAAACCAGCCCGTTTAGCGGCACAAATCTAGTGGGCGGGTTTCTGCAGTGTTTAATAAACCGCAATAAATTTTAGGAATTTAGATTCTATTAAACCTACGTACTTCACACACAAACCCGCCCCTACACAACACAAACCCGCCCCTACATATTTCAAATAATATTAATTATGCAACAAACCCACTCTTTATTCTTCATTATCAATTATTTCTTTAATTATATCAAAATCAAATCCCTTATAATGCAGATAGCGTTGTTGTTGCAGTTTTGCAGACAAATCACACGGAATTTTAGACCCGAATTTTTTGCTACGCGCCTTTTTCGCTAGAGTAAGCCAATCATACCCTTCGGCAAAAACTGCACTTTTAATAATCTCATCTGCAACACCATACTCATTAAGTTCTGCTTTAATGCGTACTGGACCAAATCCGTGACTTGCACGCGTTCGCACAAACATTTCAGCAAAGCGAATATCACTTAATAAATTTTCTTGCTCTAACATGTGCAAAACTTGAAGCACAAGGTCTAGCGAAAATCCTTTCGCTACCAGCTTTTGTTGCAATTCGTGCTTAGAATGCTCACGCCGGGTGAGCATCCTTATTGCCAAATTTCTAATAGACTTCATGCAAAACCTACCACATTGTCGGACTAATTATGTAGAACAGGGCCAAAGCGGCGTAGGATCGGATGTTGCTCTTTGCGAGCCGGAGAGTCACCTTAAGTATAGGATTCTCGTGGCTCATAACAACAAATTGGCTACCTTGTCATTAGTGCACATTATAGGAACATCATCCTATTTGACTCAGGAATCTACGCAGTGAGTCAAAGAGCTACGTCCGAGCCTAAAGTAAGCTTTGGCAAATGTCATAACTAAACCAACACTACTGCAATGCCAAGTTAATTTTGTCTCTTGCCAAAATACTATCAGATTAATCCTGTTCACTCTCCGAAATTAATTTAGCTTCTTTTCCAATAAGCTTAGCACGAAGTGCAGCTTCAATCTCAGCGGCGATATCTTTATGTTCGCGTAAAAATTCACGTGCATTTTCTTTACCTTGCCCAACATGCTCGCCTTTATAAGTATACCAAGCTCCAGATTTTTCGATTAGGCCATTTAGCACACCAAGTTCGATAAGTTCACCTTCACGTGAAATGCCTTGTGCGTAAAGAATTTCAAATTCAGCAGTTTTAAACGGAGGTGCAACTTTGTTTTTAACCACTTTTACTTTCGTTTCGTTGCCAATTATTTCTTCACCTTTTTTAATCGAACCAGTACGACGAATATCTAAACGAACTGATGCGTAGAATTTTAATGCATTACCACCAGTTGTAGTTTCTGGATTACCAAACATAACACCAATCTTCATGCGAATTTGATTAATGAAGACTACTAGAGTATTAGAACGTTTGATATTGGCAGTCAATTTGCGTAGTGCCTGCGACATCAACCGTGCTTGTAACCCCATATGTTGATCACCCATTTCACCTTCAATTTCTGCCTTGGGTGTAAGAGCGGCAACAGAGTCGATTACAATTAGATCTACAGCATTAGAACGCACCAGCATATCAGCAATCTCTAATGCTTGTTCACCAGTATCTGGTTGTGAAATTAATAAATCAGAAACGCGAACTCCAAGTTTTTCAGCATAGCCTGGATCTAAAGCGTGTTCTGCATCAATAAATGCTGCAGTGCCTCCAAGTCTTTGACACTCGGCAACAACATGTAAAGTTAAAGTAGTTTTACCCGAAGATTCTGGCCCATAAATTTCAATAACGCGTCCACGTGGCAATCCGCCTACACCTAAAGCAATATCTAACCCGAGTGAACCAGTAGAAACCACATCAATATCACGCGCAATTTCTTGATCACCCAAACGCATTACTGATCCCTTACCAAATTGCTTATCAATTTGCGACAAAGCCGCTTGCAAAGCTTTTTTTCGATTATCATCCATCTTCAATGCCTCATATATTTATTTATACACCGACGCATTATCACACAAAATTTGCCGAAAGAAACTACAGTAGTGAAGAAAATTGTAACAAACTTTCTAAAGCAAATTGTACCGCTTGAATACGAATAGCAGTGCGATCTCCAGCAAAAAACATCATGCTGGTTTTGGTAGGAATGCTAGCAATGCACCAAGCAAAACACACAGTTCCCACAGGTTTAGCCTTTGTGCCACCAGAGGGACCAGCAACCCCTGTAACTGATAAACTCACCTCAGCACTGCTTTGGCCAAGTACACCCTCAGCCATTTCGCGAGCGGTTTCCACACTCACTGCGCCATGTGTTTCTAAAGTAGACTCACGCACTCCAAGCATTTCAATTTTGGCAGCATTACTATAAGTAATAAAGCCACGATCAAAATAATGAGAACTGCCGGGCACATCAGTAATTGTCGCCGCAACCAACCCACCGGTACATGATTCTGCAGTAGCAAGCATTAAATTATGATGTTTTAATAATTCCCCTACTTTGGCAGCGAGATTATATAGGTCATTTTCCATGTTATTTTCTCCGTATCAGTAAAAAATATTTGATCTCGTACGCGTTAATCAATCAATATAACTTAATCACATTTGTAATTACTCATAAACAAATATAATATCACATAACCATGGAAAATAGTAATCACACACCTATGATGCAGCAGTATTTGCGCATCAAAGCTGAATATCCAAACATGCTGGTATTTTATCGCATGGGTGATTTTTATGAACTATTTTATGATGACGCAAAAAAAGCCGCGCAATTACTTTCTATAACTTTAACTGCACGTGGTCAATCTGCTGGCAAACCAATTCCAATGGCTGGAGTACCATTTCACGCGGCTGAAGCATATTTAGCAAAATTAGTTAAAAATGGTGAATCAGTTGCCATTTGTGAACAAGTAGGCGATGTTGAAACTGCAAAAGGTCCAGTAGAAAGAAAAGTTACTCGTGTTGTTACTCCAGGCACTGTAACCGATGAAGCATTATTAGAAGAAAAACGCGATAACTTGCTAGTTGCAATTCATAGTGAGCAAAACAACTTCGGTTTAGCTTGGCTAGATTTAACTAGCGGACGTTTTGCAGTTTTAGAAATCGAAGGTGAAGAAGCAATATTGAGTGAACTTGAACGCCTAAAACCTGCGGAATTATTAATTAATGAAGAATCAGCATATTTAAAACTGTTAGGTGCTAATCCTTGCATACGCAAAAGGCCACCATGGAATTTTTCTCTAGCAACTGCGAAACGTCAATTAATTGAGCAACTTCACGTATATGACTTAGCTGGTTTTGGTTGTGACAACATGTCTTATGCAATTACTGCAGCGGGATGCTTATTGCAATATGTAAAAGAGACGCAGCGCACCGCTATACCACATATTAATTCATTATTAGTTGAGAAACGCCAAGATAGCATCATCCTTGATGCAGTAACACAACGTAATCTCGAGCTGACAACAAATCTTTCAGGTTCTCAAGACAATACTTTAGCGGCAATTTTTGACCAAACCGCTACGACCATGGGCAGCAGGTTATTGCGCCGTTGGTTAACAAGGCCGATTCGCAATCATACAACTTTACTAGCACGCCAAGAAGCCATAAGCGCAATTCTGGCGGCTAATACATATGATGCTATCAAACAATTACTACAAAACATCGGAGACATGGAAAGAATTCTTGCCCGCGTAGCGTTAAAAACAGCAAGACCTCGTGATTTAATCCAATTGCGCCAAGCATTAGAAACCCTTCCAGCATTAAACGCCATGTGCAGTAAAAATAATTCGTTTAAAATAAATGAATTAGCGCGCAATATTAATTTATTCCCTGAGCTTGTAACATTACTGCAAAATGCCATCGTAGATAACCCACCAGTAACTATTCGTGATGGTGGTGTAATCAAAAGCGGTTATAGCCAATATTTAGATACCCTTCGCAATTTAAGCGAACATGCCGGCCAATTTTTAATTGAACTAGAAAATAGAGAAAAAGTTCGTACAGGAATTAACACCTTAAAAGTTGGTTACAATCGCATTCACGGTTATTACATTGAAATAAGTCGTGGTCAAGCTGAAAAAGCCCCACAAGATTACCAGCGCAGGCAAACCTTAAAAAATGCTGAGCGGTTTGTTACTCCAGAGTTAAAAACCTTCGAAGATCAGGTGTTAAGTAGCCGAAGTCGCGCCTTAGCACTAGAAAAAGCCTTATATGAAGAGATTCTCGAGAAACTAGGCAAAGAACTGCAACCGTTACAGCATTCAGCTGCCGCCATCGCTGAGCTTGATGTATTAAATAACTTTGCCGAACGGGCATACACTTTAAAGCTTAGTAAACCTGAGTTTTCCGCCACAACATGTATTAATATTGAAGATGGGCGCCATCCAGTAATCGAACAAGTGAAAGAAGATGCTTTCACACCAAACACTGCTCAATTAGATAGCTCGCGCAGAATGCTGATTATCACCGGGCCAAATATGGGCGGAAAATCTACCTATATGCGCCAAACTGCGCTGATAGCAATTCTTGCGCACACTGGTTCTTTTGTGCCAGCTAAAAAAGTTACGTTAGGGCCAATCGACAGAATTTTTACTAGAATTGGAGCTGCGGACGATTTAGCAAGTGGCCGCTCTACTTTTATGGTAGAAATGACTGAAACAGCTAACATCCTAAATAACGCTACAGCAACTAGTTTAATCTTAATGGATGAAATCGGCAGAGGCACCAGCACTTTCGATGGCCTTGCTCTAGCTTGGGCAGCTGCGGCATTTCTTGCTACTAACATTAAAGCCTTGACTATGTTTGCCACACATTATTTTGAACTTACACATCTGCCAAAAATAATTCCGCATATTGTCAACGTACACTTTGATGCGATGGAATATGGAGATAGCATTGTATTTTTACATGCGGTAAATGAAGGCCCTGCTAGTAAAAGTTATGGCTTGCAAGTCGCTAAATTAGCTGGAGTACCTCATCAAGTAATTTCTTCTGCTAAAGAAAAACTTGCCGAATTAGAAAATAAAGATGCCGCTTTAACTATATCAACCAAGCCTTCAGTTATAGAAAAAACAGCAATACCCGAGCATCCGCTAATCAATAAACTCAGATCAATAGAACCAAATGATTTAACACCCAAAGCCGCTTTAGAGTTGCTGTAGCGTTATTTAGGATGTTAGCTGTTTCAGTCATTTCTACCATAAAAGTAGAGCGGCCACTTGCTAAATCGTCCGCAGCTCCAATTCTAGT
>JAMCWR010000051.1:0-15074 GCA_023480665.1 Gammaproteobacteria bacterium | reverse complement strand
TACTAAGCTTTAGAGTTGCTGTTTGAGCTGCAAAAAGAAATTTAATCTTATATTTTATTTTTTTCATTTTGTTTGCAGTCTAGCAGCGACACAAATAAGCTCGAGGAAGAATCAGAAGAGACAGAAAGGCAAGAGGTAGAATTGTAATTTATACTCAAAGAATTCCCTAAACCAACAACAGGCCTGGTATCGTAGGCTGCATTATCGACATAACTTGCACTATTATTTAGAAGAGCTTCACGCTTTAAATTGTATAAAACCCCATAAGAGAGCTGAGAAAAAAAGAGGGAGCCAATCACTGCAGTAACAAAATATAAACTCAAATAGATTGGAATTCCTACATTAAAATTCACAGTAGAAAAAAACAAAAATGAAGAGGCTATCAAAGCAAGCAAAGGAATAATAATTTTCCATCCCAAACAAAGAGATTCTGGAGTTGCTTTTTTTACAAACAAAGCAACCCATAGCATTAAACCAATTGGAGCAAACCAATTACTAAGCAACATATTAAACGTAGTAACATCATACTCACTAAAAATAGGCATACTATAGTAAATGCACGTTACCAAAGCTAATAAAGTAACAAGTAAATCTGGAATTATGCCATATAAAACAGCTCTTTTTTTCCGCTTAGCAGCATATGGTGAGCCATTGCCTCGAGTACTTTTCTCTTTTAACATCAAAGATAGAGAATAACTAATATTCACTAATCCTAAAATAAATACTCCTCCAAAAGCAACTAATGACAATACTGAGCCTGCAGCCAATACTAATGAAAAAGCTGCAAAACATAAAACGCTTGTGTATAAAAAACTTAGCCAAAATATTGGGCTAGAATTATAATCAAGCGGCTTAGTTTTAACATCAGCATAAGACGCAGCTTTAAGCAATCTCAAAATTTCTGCGTTCGTTTGCTTACATTGTATGAAAAATTCATCATTATCATTTTCTTTCCCTAACTCTATGCCTAAATTATTAAATCTGTCACGGAATTCCTCTAAAGTTCTGTCAAAAACCCTATTTCGCTCCGCCAACCAAAATAATTCACTCAATTCACTATTAGCTGATTTTGAATATTTTTCGATTCGTGCTATGGTAGCTTTATTGATATAATTATGAGCCTGATTTGTCTTATAGATGAATTTATGCAGCTCTAGATACATCTCGGAAATTTTATACTTTAAATTTGATAATAGAGTCATTTGTGCATCATCATAATTATCTCTGATGCTTAATAGATCGTACTTACAATGATAACCAAGCATACCTAAAACATGATCTACATAATGCCTACATGCATTAGTAAAATAATTAGTGCTCGTGCGATTAAAATAATTACGCTGCTCGTGAAGCTGTCTGATAAAATCAGAGTAGTTTACATCGGGTAAAGCAGGTAAAGTTATTTCCTCAATTTGATCGGTTTGAAAATTATAAACATCAGAACAAAATAAAGTTTGACAACTGCGTTTAGAGTAAAAATCCTCAAGTTTTTCTGCAGATGGGGGCAAACAGGTAGTAGAAATATAAATTTCACTTCTAGGATTGGTAGAATCAAAAACTTTAATACTGACATGGCCCATCGCGCCAGATGCTGGTGAATCTAGGCTATTCCAGTTATATATTTTTGCCACTACGGGCATGATTCTATGCTCATTTTTATGCCAAAACTTGCTTTAAGCTGGAAAAAGCTCTTTATCTCACCGCGTCGATTAAAGGCAATGAATAATTAAAAATTAAGAATGAAGAATTGTTGTCGCTCCGCGTGTTTTTTATATAAAAACGTCACGTTTTATGTGACATAACTATTCTTAATTCTTAATTATTCATTCTTAATTGCTTTCTTTGTTGGGTTCGCGCATAAAAAGCATGCGCTTAACCCAACCTACTCTTCTCAAGTCATGAAATTACGCTTTACCATTACAACCCAAAACATTAACTAGCTTATGGCGCACTACGGATCTAATTGCATCACGCGCTGGAGCTAAATATTTACGTGGATCAAAATTCGCTGGATCTTCAGCAAAACTTTTGCGAATTAGAGCAGTCATAGCGAGTCTTAGATCTGAATCAATATTGATCTTACATACTGCCATCGAAGCTGCTTTGCGCAACATATCTTCAGGTACTCCTTTGGCACCTGGCATTTTACCGCCAAATTTATTGATCATGTCCACATATTCAGGAAGCACTGAAGAGGCACCATGTAATACAATTGGGAAATTAGGTAATCTACGCCCTACTTCTTCGAGAATATCGAAACGTAGCATTGGTTCGCTTTTGAATTTATAAGCGCCGTGGCTAGTGCCAATAGCAATTGCTAAAGAATCTACGCCAGTTTTCTCTACAAATTCCTGTGCTTCAGCTGGATCAGTATAAAAAGCATGCTCTTCAGCCACTTTAACTTCATCTTCAACACCAGCTAAGCGCCCAAGCTCCCCTTCTACCACTACATTGTGAGCATGAGCGTATTCCACAACTTTGCGCGTTAATGCAATGTTATCTTCAAAAGCAAGGTGTGAACCATCAATCATAACCGAAGTAAATCCGCCATCAATACAAGATTTACATAGTTCAAATGAATCACCATGATCTAAATGTAAGCAAATAGGAAGATTAGTTTCAATTAATGCAGCTTCTACTAATTTTACTAGGTAGGTATGATTAGCATATTTTCTTGCCCCAGCAGACACCTGTAAAATCAAAGGCGCATTTTCTTCTTTTGCAGCCTCAGTGATGCCTTGAATTATTTCCATATTATTTACGTTAAAAGCTCCAATAGCGTATCCTTCTTTGTACGCTTTGCTAAACATTTCTTTAGTACCTACTAATGGCATGGTAATTCTCCTTAAATAATTGTTGATATAATTTATGTATAATAGCAGAGAAATTTAAGAATAAAAACATAACGTACAAGATTTTTCAGTGCTTTTCCATTAAATTTTTGCATACGTAATTGTAGGGGCAGGTTTGTGTTTGAAGTACGTAGGTTTAATAGAATCTAAATCCCTAAAATTTATCGCGTTTTATTAAACACAGCAGAAACCCGCCCGTTTAAATTTGTGCCACTTCGCGGGCGGGTTTCTGATGGCATTAATTATATTATTGCGATTATTAAATACATTTAGTTTCTATAAAATCGCGGATTTTCAAGGACAAACCCGCCCCTACATTTACATCGGGCCAAAATTTTAGTTAGACAACCCTGCCAGATTTTTCACACCGCTTAAAATCCAAAAAACCTGCGCCTTTTCCGCGAATAAAAATAATAAATTAGGTAACCAAGCACCGCAAAAAATATCGGACCGCAACCAATTTCAATACGATATAATAATATATCATGCGCTGTTTTAATATCTTGTGGCGGAATAACGAAAGGCAAAATAATTGCCATGGCTACAGCACAAAAACCAATCGCCGCAATCACCCAAGCACCGAAGTTTCCTCCAGGAACTTTATAAGGGCGCGCATGATGAGGATGTGCAACACGAAGTTTTATAAAAGCCAAAAACAGCACTAAATAGGGAATAAAATAAGTAATAGTAGCCATCAAAACCATTAACTCATAAAAAGAATTCACTGAGGTCAAGAAGGCAGTGGCAAGCACAATTATGGTTACAGCTAAACTTTGAATAATAATTGCGTTACGTGGCATACCTTCAGCATTAGTTTTGGAAAATGCTTTAGGTAAAATACCACCTTTACAGCTTTCTAAAAGCATTTTTATAGGAACTACTAACCAGACGCTTGCGCAACCAATTCCACTAAGCGCTAACATCAAACCGACTAGAGGAGTAATAAATGGTACGTGCAATTTAGCAGTAATCAATTTTAGCGCATCCATAACGCCGCTGGCCGCGCCAATATGTTCAGGCGCTATCATTAAGGTCAAAGCAACTGTGCCAATAATATATGTCACTACAACTAGCACTGCAGAAATAAATAGCGCTCGAGGGAAAGTCTTGCGAGGATTTTCAGTTTCACCAGCAAGAGTTGGAGTTAGCTCGATACCAGCCATCGAAAACATTAGCGTCGCTAAAAATGCAATATTAGACTTCGTGCTAAAATCAGGCCAAAGTTTCGCCAAAGAATAATCAGTAGGTATTGGGATTTGCCAAAATACTACCGCTACCACTGCCAACAAAATTATTATTAATCCAGGCAAAAGTATGCCTAAAATTCCGCTACAATTTGCTAGCCACTTTAGCACCCGCATGCTTTTAAAATTTAAAATGGTAATGCTCCAAAGGCTGATTAATAAGGAAGAGCACACATAAACTTTGCTGGTAGCAAGCGCAGGATTAAACAAAAATGCTATTGTAATAACGATAAAAGTTAGCAAAGCCGGATAAAAGAAAAAGCTATTAGTCCAGTAAAACCAGGCCGTTAAAAAACCTATTCTTTCACCAAAAGCTTGTTTAACCCAAATATAAACTCCGCCTTCTTGCGGCCAAGCAGTTGCAAGTTCAGTTGCAACTAATCCTAATGGAATAAAAAAAACACTCGCAGCTATCACCCATAACAAAGGTGCTGATGCACCATAAGCAGCAGCAATTGGCAACCATCTTAAGCTCAAAACGGCAGTAATATTCATTAAAACAATATCTTTAACCCGCATTATTTTTTTCATAAATCTTCGCTATAATTTTTTCCAATACAAGTTGGTGTAATTTAACAGCCAGAAAAAAAAGCGCAAGGAAAACTGTTTCTAAATCAACTTTATGTTAAAATAATAAAATCCTAAAGCGAGCAGTGTTGAATAGGATAATATAATCAAATCGGAGGTGGTTATGTACAAAATAGTTTTATTGCGGCATGGTGAATCTACCTGGAACAAGCAAAATCGTTTTACGGGCTGGACAGATGTTGGACTTTCACGCCTTGGCATGGAGGAAGCTCACAAAGCCGGAAAAATCCTGCAGCAAAAACACTTCAAATTTGATCTGGTATTTTGTTCGGTATTAAAACGAGCCATTCAAACTATGAATATAGTATTGCGCGAAATGCACATAAATAAAATACCAATTGAATACTCCTGGCGCTTAAATGAACGGCATTATGGTGCATTACAAGGCTTAAATAAATCACAAATGGCAAAAAAATATGGAGAAGAACAGGTATATATTTGGCGGCGCAGTTACGACATTAGGCCACCTGCTTTGAAAAAAACCGATAAACGTCATCCACGTTTTGATAGTTTATACAAAGATGTTCCAAAAAAGTACTTACCTGCTTGTGAATGCCTAAAAGATACAGTTGAGAGATTTGTGCCCTACTGGATTAGCGACATCGCACCAGCAATTAAAGCAGGAAAAAAGATTTTAATTTCAGCACATGGCAATAGCTTACGCGCTCTAGTCAAATATCTAGATAAAGTATCAGATAAAGAAATTCCAGTATTAAATATTCCCACTGGCATTCCGTTAGTTTATGAACTTGATGCAAAATTGAAACCTATTCGGCACTACTATTTAGCAAGTAGCGCAGAATTAAAAAAAGCAATTGAAAGCGTTAAGGCGCAAGGCAAGGTGAAGTAAAAATGTAGGGGCGGGTTTGTGTTTGAAGTATGGAGTTTTAATAGAATCTAAATTCGTAAAAGTCATCTGCAGTTTATTAAATACTGCAGAAACCTGCCCACTAGATTTGTGCCACTACGCGGGCGGGTTTCAGATGGCATTTAAAAGATCGCAGATTATTACAGAAATCTAAATTCTACAAAATTGTACGATTTCTAGCACAAACCCGCCCCTACAAAATAATATACAAGAATTTTATGTGTATAGAAAAGCCTAACTATGCAACAATGCCATTATTAATTAATTCTTAATTTTTAATTGTTTTTCCCAACACATCCCTTATTAAAATATACCAAGCCAACATAGTTGCGATTACCACCCAATAAAGATAGCGAAATTCGCAAGCTGGAATATAAAAGAAGCCACCAAAGGTATAGAGCAAACCACTTAAAGTAAGAAATATTATAGCTTGAGAGTGCGATAAAGTTTTCCTTAAGCGAATTGCAAGTATCAATGCCAATAAACTTTCAAAAACATAGACCCCACCATGAAATATATCATTGATTACTGGTGATCTAACAAACTTGCAATATAAATTATAAAAATAGGTAGGATGGAAAATAATATGAAAAGGCTCTAAACAAACTTCTCCGCGATGGTCTATGCCACTTATCATTAAAGCGATAAGACATCTGGTTCGGTGCTGAAGATAAACCCATGGATTATGTAGCACACTTTGCCACCACAAATGCATTAATTTATCGATTTTATTTGCATTAGGAGTAAGTGCAATTAAATGCTCACCAAAAATAAGATAACCAACGGAATCAGGTGTATATTTTGCTCGGATTTGTTCCATTGTAACTTTCTTCGCTTGTGTTATGTATTCTGGAAACAGCATCTTATTATTAGCAATTGAGATCGCAGCTAAATCATGAATTGCAACTTGCTGGAAAGGATATGTATGTAAAGGATGCACCAGCCTTTCTACTATAACTTTATTCACTACAAAAAATGCTGCTACAAGACATATAGCGAAAACCAAACTACGCCATAAATGTTTAGGAAAAAGTATATAACCAAACCACCAACACAAGATTAAAACTGCAGGCAATGAATTTAACCGTACTGCATATGCATAAAAAAACAGCAGAACAATAATAGAAATAGTTACTACCCGCAGTAAGTTACGAGGAATATTAGCGCTTAAATAACAAAGCAAAACACTAGCAAGAAACAAGCTCAAAGACATAGCACAATCTTTCCATATCCCGCCTAACTGTATATAAATAGGAGGATAGAAAGCAAAAGCAAGAATGATTAAAAACCGTAACCAGATTGTCTGCGGCACCAGCAATAAAGATAAAAGAAATAAGGCGCTCCAAAAAAGTATATTATGTAAAACTAAAATCACCGCAGGACCTGGGTAAATATGTGCCAAAAGTGACCAGAAGTATGCCATAATTGGCGGGTGCCAATCGGTATAATGATGCGACATCCCTTGTTGCATTTGAAATTCAGAATCCAGGTTCAAAAACCCAGGGAAAAAAGTATAAACGGTGAAAATTAATAGTGCTAAGCAGAACAAGAGGGTAACAAAAATACCATGGCAATTGTTACAGCTAATTTTTAATTCTTCATTCTTCATTCTTAATTCTTAATGGTCTTGTTGCATAATTATTTAAATGCTTCCGCTTTGCCAGCATTGTGTGGCGATAATATACCGATATTTTTGAATTGCTTTATTAGCCTATGGTAATGAGCTACGAAATAGCGAAGAGCCATAGGAAAAATGTGCCACATAAAAAATCCAAGCTGCAACGCAGCGGCATGCAGTGTCAAAATTCATTAAAACCGCATGTCGCTACGTTGTAGCTAGGCGTTTGTGGTGGTTCATTCACCTAGGCCTCATCGCGCCTTCAGCGCTCTTCGACCTAGGCTAATAAAGCAATTCAAAAATATCGGAGTATTATCGTACCACAAACCGGCAAAGCAAAAGCACATAATTTAATTATGCAACAATGCCATTCTTAATTCTTAATTAATTTTACCCCCAACAAACGACTCCACAATCTTGTGCGCGAAATAACATGCTATTATATGGGTAAACTCTGATGCCATAAGAATAAAAACCAGTTGCTTCGAGTTGATACTCTGCTAAATAAGTTAAAATACCAGTTTCGCGAGGGCTGACACGCCGCAAAGCAACAATAATAGGAGCAACCGCTTTCTTCGAACCATTTCCATTATTCTTAACTAAGACAAACTCGACCTTAAGCTCACGCGAAGAAAGTTTTCCAGAAAATAATATTACTTTTATCTTCACGAGCCCAGCTGAAGTAATCTTACCATCCTTAACTCCATTGATTAATATTGCCTTGATTTTTAGCGTATTAAATAATGTAGCAACATTTTGCTTCCATGCCACAATTTCGCGCAGTGCAAGAAAATTATTGCGGCAGATATTTTCGAATTGCACTACAACTGGGCAATAAATATTGTTGATATAATCACGTGCCATACGATTAGAATTATAGTTAGCTGCAATCTCAACTATAGAAGACTTCATCATATTAACCCAATCGTTATTAAACCCTGCATGATGATTATCATAGTAAAGAGGAATGATTTTGCTTTCTAAAGTATTTAACAAATAAACATTTTCTAAATCATTGCGTCTAGCAATATCATTAATAAAAGTTAAGCTTTTAATATGCCAGCCAATCTTTTCATTATATGCCTCATCCCACCAGCCATCTAAAGTAGAAAAATTTAATCCACCATTTACCCCAACTTTCATGCCACTAGTACCACAAGCTTCACGCCCTAAAATTGGTGTGTTCAACCAAACATCAACTCCCTGCACTAAAGCTTTGGCCAAAGCGATGTTATATTCCTCAAGAAAAATAATATGCCCAGCAAAACGCTCTTCACGTAAAGTTATAATTATTTCACGAATTAGTTCCTTTCCTGCTTCATCTGCCGGATGCGCCTTACCCGCAATTAACATAACAACTGGACGTTTTTTATCCGTTAATAATCGCGCTAAACGCTCTTTATCTTTCAAAATTAAATCATTACGCTTATAAGGAGTAAATCTTCTGGATAAACCAATGAGTAAAGGATTATCGCTAAGTGCTTGTAACGAAGCATTAATTAGCGTTTTATTTTCATTGCGTAAAGTATATTGTTCTAAAACTAATTCTTTCGCCAAATTAACGAGTTTTTGTTTCTGCTCTTGGTGTGCATTCCATAAATCAGCATTACGAATATTAAAAACTTTCTCCCAGTTTTTTGGATCATCTTGTTTTTTCAAACATTCACTGCCCAAGTACCCTGCAAATAAATTCTGCATGCTATTACCAATCCAAGTGCACAAATGCACTCCATTGGTAACAAAATCGATTGGAATCTCAGACTCCATAAAACCTGGCCAGAGCTTTTGCCACATTGCTCGCGCAACACGACTATGCAACGCGGAAACTGCATTTACACTAATAGTTAATCTCATTGCTAAAGCAGTCATGGAAAAATCACCATTATTAACACCACCAGCTAAAGCAAAAATTTGCTCTAAAGAAATAGCACTTGAAATATAATTAGTAAAATATTTTTCAATAAGTTCTTTAGCAAAGGTTTCATTGCCAGCAGGCACCGGCGTATGCGTGGTAAACACTGAAGAATAACGCACAATCTCACAGGCTTCGGCGAAACTAAAGCCTTGGTGGCAATAGCTTTTCACCCTTTCTAATAATAAAAATGCCGAATGCCCTTCATTTAAATGATAAACAGATGGTTTAATATTGAGTTTTTCAATGAGAAATCTAGTACCAGCAACACCTAAAATAATTTCTTGCAGCAAACGCTCTTCTCTCTCGCCCCCATATAACCAGTCGGTAATTGCTCGGTCTTCTGGAGTATTTTCATTAACATTAGTATCTAATAAATATAAATTAACATGTCCAACCTTAGCTTCCCAAGCTTTTACATAAACGATACGCCCTAAAATTTGTACACTAGCTAAAACTACTTTACCCGATTCATCTGTAACTAGCTTCATGGGAATTTGATTTGGATCCCATGCTTCATATAATGCTACCTGCTCACCTTGTGAATTAATCGTTTGGCGAAAATACCCTTGCCGATAAAATAATCCCACCGCAACAACTGGCAATTTTAAATCCGACACAGATTTAAGATAATCACCTGCCAAAATACCTAAACCGCCTGAATAAATCGGCAGACACTCATCAACACCGTACTCCATACAAAAATAAGCTATTGGGTGCTCTTTACTAACTGAAGTAGTGCTACAAAAACGAATAATTTCTTTATTGTTTAAAGCATAATCATGAAATGCTGTAAGTACTTCATTGAGGCGTGCAACAAATTTGCGCTTCGATGCAGCAACGTTTAAAGCATCAAAGGAAACTAAATTTAAAAATTTTACTGGATTAAAATGGCTCTCGCGCCACACATCTGGATCAATGCTGGCAAACAATTCTTTTGCTTCATCGTGCCATGACCACCAGAAATTATAGGCTAATTCGCGTAAACCGCTAATGTTAGCAGGAATAATACTTTCATATTGTAGAGCATGAAACCGTGGAGAAAAAACTTCAGTTGCATGAATACTCGTAACAAATTGATTCTCTGGATCATTGGGATCAAACTTTTCATAAGTTAAAGCATTAAACTGCAAAGCTTGATCATACGAATCAAGATAATCATGATAAAAATTTTGCCAATCGGCTAAAGTTGCAATGTTAAATGCCTTTTGCCTTGCGGAAGTAGTATAATCATGATTAGCAGAAGTGGTAACAATACTTAATAAATATTCAAGCAAAGCTTTGATTGCAGCGTCTTCTTCAATATTCTTGCGTTTTAATACATAAATTGCACTATCTAAATCAAGTTGCAAACTGTTTACCCAACCGCCAAAACCAGCCAAATCTGATGTTACAGTTGGAGTAGCACACGCAATACTTTCAAGCGGCGTATAACCCCATGGTTCATAAAATGAAGGAAACAAAGTTAAGTCAGCAGCAACATTAATTTGTTCATAAGGAATATCAAAAACCCCATCTGCACCATTAAGATAGGCATCAGAAAAGACAATATGGATCTTGCGGTAAGGTTGCTTTAAATTTAGCTCATTAACTAACTTAATAATACTATCATTATCTGGATCGTATAATTTGTGCGTTGCAATTCCCAAAGCGCTTTTTTGTTGTGCAATATCTATGTTACTTGGTTCGAGCAAGCTATCTCTCTTGTCATGCCAATTTGCAGCGATCAACATAAAAAGCACTATAGGAGGCGCATCTTTGTCAAGAGTTGTTTCAAGCTGGGCTAACGTTTTTAGTATTAGATCAAAGCCTTTATTGTGAAGTTCATAACGGCCGGAGGTAACCCAAAGTAATGCATTTTCGGCAATGGGCTTACCAATAACTTTAGTCGCAACTTCTAATAATTTAGCTCGCACCTGGGCAACATTTACTTGTAATAATGCTTGTTTTTTGTGCTCAATATTTAATCCATCTAGCACAATTTTATCAGGATATTTGCCGAGAATTTTATTAGCTTCATCAGCATTAACAGCACTAACGCAGGTAAAACAGTCAGCTTCAGTAGCAGAAGCTTTTTCCAAAGAATGCTTGGCAAACACACCTAACTTACGTGCAGCAGCTGCAACATCAAAATTACCCGGCAGATTGTAAGCGAGAATGTTGCGACTAGCTAAGGATCGTCCTACCACTGTGGCATGCGTGGTAAACACTGTTGCAACATCGGGCTGATTTTTTTTCAAATACAATAGGCCAGCGCCACATAACCACTCATGGAAATGCGCCACTACACGCATATTTTTTGCCATGATGCTATTCGATAGTGCGGAAATAACTTCACCGGCAAGAGTAGCAAATAGGATCGGTTCCTGATAATCATAATTGCTAGCCAAAGAGTCAACGCCAAAATCGGTCCAAAGCGTATAAAGCAAAAGATCAATTTTGTAACGCGTTTTATAATCAACCAAAATAACCATCGGTTGGCCTTCAGTGTCCCAATAACCAACACGAGAATTTATGTTTTTTGCACTGAGAATATCTTTGATTTGGCTAAATGTGGGAGCAGCAGATTCGACGAAGTACTTATTATTCTCAAGGAGTGGACCAATTAAAAGATAGTTAGTACCAAAATTCCGCACCACTTGCTGCAACTTAGAGCGCAGCACAGTGTAAATGCCGCCCACCTTGTTACAAACTTCCCAGCTTACCTCGATTAAAAAAACATTTTTTTCCATTTATACCCTTCGCATTTTAAATTTACATCCAGGAACGAATTTTTTCTATGAGTCGGGCAAAAAAAGTTTTGACTACTTCTGGCTGATGTTTGTATTTAGTAACCTCTAAAGTAAAATCGCTCAAAATATTTTGATAATTAATATACGCCTCATACGGATTACGGTATGGATTAAAATATTTATGCACATCTCCATCAGCAGAATATTTAGTGCACATGTAATAAAAATGATCTGAAGTTTGTAGTGACCGCCAAGTGCTAATTAATCCAGGGTCCCCTGTTGCATATACCTTTTGCGTTAATGCATAAACCGAAGCTAAAGCATCTTCTTGCAAAGGATTACCGCGCCACGCAGATAGATCCCGATCAACATCAGCCCAGGAAATAAATTCAGGAACATCAAGCTCAGCCACAGCATGAAAATTCGCACTAACTTCAGCTGGAGTCATAAAACAATATTCTGGATGTTTTAGTATGTAATCAGGCAAATGTTTAAGAAATTCGAAAATTCCAGTTTCTGCCCATTGATGCTCACCAAAAGTTTCAAAGTCCATAAATAAATTCACCACATCAGCGTAACCATGTAACGCATGCAACCAAGCAGCATATTTTTCTGCATATACGGGATACTCAGACCAGTTGCGTTCAGAAAAACGAAATGCAATATCATCAGTCAAGCGATAGTTACGCAGCAGTAACTTCATTTGTGAACAGCCTTTTGGCTGATAGACAAAATTAGCGCTACGCCAACCAAGTATCTTATCCGCGCCCTCTGCCAAAATAGTTTTATAACCTAAACTTTGTACAAACTTTGCAACATCATTATTATAAATCAATTCAGTATTACGAAAAGTCGTTGCAGTATAACCAAATTCCTGTTGGATCAGTTCATGATGCTGCTGCACTTGTTTAGCAAATTCATCCCGAGAAAATAAAAAACTTAAGCTGTGATAATAAGTTTCATTGAGAAATTCGACATAACCAGTTGCTGCTAAACGTTTAAAAGAATCTAAGGTTTCGGGGCTATAGCGTTTACACTGCTCTAGAAAAACACCAGATAAAGAAAAAGCTACTTTGAGTTTATAACGCGCAATAAGCTCTAATAACAAATTATTAGTAGGCAAATAACATTTTTCAGCAACTTTTAAAAAAATGGATTTGTTCAGAGCATCATCTTCGTAAAAATGCTCATTACCAATATCAAAATAGGTATATTTTCGCAACCGTTTGGGTTGGTGCACCTGAAAATAAAAACAAATCGCTACCATACCATCTATTTCCTCTGCAGTTGGTTGTATACGCGTAAAATTGCCTCGGCAGTTTTACTCCACGTAAGATGAGCTACTTCGGCATAACTTTGGTTTAATGATGTTTTGTGCAATACCTTGTATTCGAGCATGGCCAAAACTTTTGCCGCCATATCATCGACATCCCAAAAATCCGCAACTAAAACATTTTTTAAAACTTCTGCCACGCCTGATTGTTTAGATATCACCACTGGAACTTGATGCACTAATGCTTCAAGACAAGACAAGCCAAAAGGCTCTGAAACACTAGGCATAACATACACATCAGCTAAAGCAAACATTTGCTTTACCTGCTCATTAGCTAAAAATCCGGTAAAATGCACATTGGTTCCAATTCGTAACTCGGCAACCTTTTCAATCATATCGCGAAATAAATCTCCAGTTCCAACCAGCACAAACTGAATATCTTTGCGTTGCTTTAAAATTTTCTCAGCTATTTTTACAAAAAAGTACGGGCCTTTCTGCTGTGTGATCCGACCTAAAAACAACACCATTTTGGGGCGCTCAGGATTAGCGCGCGCTGCAAAATTAGTAGTAGAAAAATAGGTGCCATTATGCACTACCGAAATTTTCTCTGCAGGAATACCGTAGTGTTTTATTGCCATATTTTTGGTGTATTGGCTTACGGTGATAACTCGATCGGCTTGCTCCATGCCATACTTTTCAATTGCGTAAATTCGTTGATCTAGATACTCTCCACTACGATCAGTTTCTAAAGCATGAATATGAAAAATTAAAGGTTTGCGGCTAATTTGTTTTGCCTCAACAGCCGCTAATACAGTTAACCAATCATGGGCATGAATAACATCATGAGGATTATTGCGTGCTAAACTTCCAGCAAGCAAAGCATAATTTAACACTTCGGCAAGTAATCCCATACCATATTTACCAGAAATAGTACTTAGATCAGCACTATGTATAGCAGTCTCAATGATCTGTTTTATTTCAGCTGGCAAATTAATTTTTTTCAGAGTTTGCAGCAAATCTTTGAGATTGGCATGAGCCATAACCTTCTGCAAATCCATAGATGAAAAATAAGGAGTTAACGCGGAAGGTAAGCCGGTATATTTTATATCAACAGTTCCATGCTCACTGCAACTAGCTGTATCAGCATGGTTATCACAAGTAATAAATTTGGTTCCGTTAATTTGGCTGGTTTCTTGCATGGCAAAAGGCAAGACTAAAGTAACATTAACATTTTGGCGTGCTAGTTCCTTGACGATAGCATAGCAGGCAACGCCTAACCCTCCGCTTATCCGCGGTGGAAATTCCCAGCCATACATCAAAACTCGCATTACCGCTCCTATAGTTACCTATTAATAAGATGTGTTAGACGTAATATCTCTGCCACACTCCATGCCTGACTAATACATCCATCAGGAGAAATAAAATCTTGTTCAGAAAAAATTTCACTAATTGTACCAATGCCTGCTTCAAATAAATGTGACTGCATAGTCTCAAAAATCGGTTTTAGAATTTTATTTAGTTGCTTTTTATCACTTGTGGTTTTAATCAATGCATCGCCAAAATGCCCGAGGAGCCACGGCCAAATCACGCCATTATGATATGCCAAATCACGTTCACGATAATTTCCTGCATATTTATGGTTATAATTTGGCTCTTTTGGCGCAAGCGTTCTTAAACCATATGGAGTAAATAAATGCTCTTTTATTACCGCCACAACTTTACTAATCATTTTTGGAGTTAACGGCGAAAAAAATAGTGATGCTGCAAATATTTGATTAGGACGCAGTAAGCTATTTTTCTCTTCATCATTTACATAATCATATAAATAACCAAGCTTCTCATTCCAAAAGGTTTCTCGAAACGCTTTTCTGAGCAAGCTAATTTCACTTTCAAGCGGGTGTTTTACTGAATCTAGCATGTTATTAGCAAGATACACCATAAAACACAGCATGTTATACCATAGTGCAGATCTAAGTACTATTTCTGG
>JAMCWR010000058.1 GCA_023480665.1 Gammaproteobacteria bacterium | reverse complement strand
AACGTAGGCCTCTTGCACCAGATTTTTTTTGCAAGGTTTTGTTTGCTATTGTATGCAGCGCCGAATCAGTAAATTCAATTTTAACGTTTTCCATACCAAATAATTTTGTGTATTGTTTAGTTAAAGCATTTTTTGGTTCGGTTAATACTCGAACTAATTCGCTTTCAGTGAGTTCATCTAATACTGCGATTACAGGTAATCTGCCGACAAATTCAGGAATTAAACCATACTTGATTAAGTCTTCAGGCTCGGTCTGGCGGAGTAATTCACCGATAATTTTTTTGTTGCTCTTTTCGAGAATTTCAGCTTGAAAGCCGATGCCAGTTTTTTCGGTGCGCGCTTGGATAATTTTATCTAAATCAGAAAATGCACCGCCACAGATAAACAAAATATTTTTGGTGTTAACCTGTAAATATTCTTGTTGTGGATGTTTGCGGCCACCGTGTGGCGGCACTGAGGCAATTGTGCCTTCAACTAATTTTAATAAAGCTTGTTGCACACCTTCACCAGAAACATCTCGAGTGATTGATGGGCTATCACTTTTGCGCGAGATTTTATCGATTTCATCAATATAAACAATTCCGGTTTCAGCTTTTTTGGGATCATAGTCGCTGCGCTGCAGGAGCTTTTGAATAATGGTTTCAACGTCATCTCCAACATAGCCGGCTTCAGTGAGGCTGGTTGCATCTGCAATTGCAAAGGGAACATTTAACATGCGCGCCAAAGTTTCTGCGAGTAAAGTTTTACCGCTCCCAGTTGGGCCGATTAACAAGATATTGCTTTTGTTGAGTTCGACATCGTCATTGTCTGCTGTTTTTTTGGTGTCTTTATTAAGGATGCGTTTGTAATGATTGTAAACCGCGACGCTCAGTGCTTTTTTGGCATATTCTTGGCCGATTACAAAATCATCCAAGAATTTATGAATTTGTTCTGGGGTAGGGAGTTTAAATTCTGCGGAGTTAGTTTTTGGGATTTCTCCTTCATCTTTAAGAATGTCATTACAAAGAGATACACATTCATCGCAGATAGAAACCGATGGACCGGCTATTAGTTTACGAATCTCAGCCTGACTTTTTCCGCAAAACGAACAAAATGTCGATTTTTCTTCAGAGTGCATAGTTTTTCACGTTTAAATTTAGTTTAGTATAAATAAAAATCACAATATATTCAATATCTTATAAAATACGCATAAACCCATAATTATAATTATGGGGATAAAAGTCATTGTTTTCAATCTTTTTTGTTTTTATTTGCCAAAAAGCTTTTTAGATTATAATGTCTATTCGATTATTGTTGATATAAAAAGTATAGAGGATTCTATGATTGTACGCACACGTTTTGCTCCAAGTCCAACCGGGAATTTGCATTTAGGCAGTATCCGCACCGCGCTTTTTTCATGGTTATATGCAAGACATATGGGCGGGGAATTTATTTTGCGCATTGAAGATACCGATCAAGAACGCTCAACCAAAGAAGCTATCGATATTATTTTAGAAAGCATGGATTGGCTTGGTCTTAATTATGAAGAGGGACCTTTTTATCAATCAAAGAGACTAGAGCGCTATCGCGAAGTTGCTGATCAATTTATTGACGCTGGTCTTGCCTATCGTTGCAATTGCAGTAAGGAGAGGATCGACGATTTAAGAGCAAAACAGCTTGCGAACAAACAAAAGCCACGCTACGACGGTCATTGCCGAAATAAAAATTTACCTCATAGCAACGAGCCTTATGTTGTGCGCTTTAAAAACCCTGAAGATGGGGTTGTTACTTATGATGATTTGATTTTAGGGCAAATTTCTTTTCAAAATAGCGAGCTAGATGATCTTGTGATTATGCGCCCAAGCGGATTTCCAACTTTTAATTTTTGCGTAGTGGTTGATGATTTTGATATGAAAATCTCGCACGTAATTCGTGGCGCAGATCATGTTAACAATACCCCAAGGCAAATTAATATTTTTCGTGCGCTTAACGCAACGCCACCAGTTTATGGCCATGTACCATTAATTTTAGGAAGTGATGGTAAGCTTTTAGCAAAGCGGCATGGGGCTCGAAGTGTGTTGCAGTATCGCGATGATGGATTTTTGCCAGAAGCAATGCTCAATTATTTAGTACGTTTAGGTTGGTCGCATGGGGACCAAGAGATTTTTTCGCGCGAAGAAATGATAAAATTATTTGATGCAAAAGATATTAATAAAGCCGCTGCCGCATTTAATCAGGATAAATTAATTTGGCTTAATCGCCATTACTTAAAAACTTTGGCTCCTGAGTCACTGGTAGAAGGTTTGAAAAAAGAATTCGCAGATCAAAAAATTGATTGCAGTGATGGCCCAAGTTTAGTTGAAGTGATTAAAATTCAGCGTGAGCGCTCAGAGACGCTTCGCGAAATCGCCGCAAAGAGCCACTACTTTTATCAAGATTTTTCTGATTACGAATCCCAAGCTAAAAAACATCTAACACGCGAATCTGTAAAATTCTTAGCTGCAGCGAAGCATCGTTTTGAAATTTTGCCGGATTGGACTGATGCTTCATTGCATCAAATACTTGAGGATGTTGCTAAGGAATTTGAACTTAAGCTTGGAGTTGTGGCACAGGCAATTCGTGTCGCAATGACTGGCTCCACAATTTCGCCGCCTTTGAATATAACCCTACGCTTAATTGGCAAAAAACGCGTCCTTGAAAGGATGGCGCGCGCTTTGGCTTTTATTTCTTAAACGAATATCCCCTGTATTGTTAGAATATCCGCAATTTGGGAAAATACATAAGATTAATTAAGATGCGCCATTCGCTCCCGCGAGTCCATAATGGTAAATCTATGTTATAAAAAATAACTTTTTGTTAAATGCAACATTATTATAATTAATAACATGATGACATTAAAAAAAATTAAGAAATTGATTCAAGAGACTGAATCAGAAACCCTTGAGTTCAAAAAATCAGCCGGAATGCTGCACGCAGCGTTTGAGACTGCTTGCGCTTTTTTAAATGGGCAAGGTGGCACAATATTAATTGGTGTTACTGATAGTGGAAAAATTATTGGCCAAGATGTTACAGATAAAACCCGCCAAGAAATTGCTCATCATGTTTCTAAACTTGAACCAGCGGCGCAAGCACATCTTCATATAAATTATGTACCGGTAGAAGAGGGTAGGCGTATTATCGTTATTTCGGTTACTACTGGTAAACATGTTCCATATGTTTATGATGGTAAACCGTTTCTACGCAATCAATCGACTACGAGTAGAATGACACAACACCACTATGAGCAGCTAATAGTTAAGCGTGGGCAACTTAATCACACTTGGGATGAGCAACTAGCTGTTGGTTATAGGATTGATGATTTAGATCATGAGGAAATAAGGCGAACCGTTGAATCAGGAATCAGAGAGCATCGTATTGCTGCTGAAGTTAGGAATTATAGTATTGAACAGATGTTACGCCATTTAGAATTGCTAGATGATGGGCAAATTACTAATGCTGCCGTAGTGCTGTATGCGAAAAAAATTAGGGCCCCTTATTCTCATTGTTTAATTAGGATGACGCGGTATAGAGGTAATGATAAATTGGTCAACTTTATTGATAGTAAGCATTTTTGTGGCAATGCCTTTCAAATTCTTACTGAGGCAGATTACTTTGCTATGCGCCATTTACCAGTAGCCAGTTTTTTTGAGCCAAATAGGGCGCAAAGGATTGATAAACCAGCCTTACCAGTTATGGCGCTACGTGAGGCCTTAATAAATGCCATTTGTCATAGAAACTATGTAGAACGTGCTGCCTCAATATCATTTTCTATTTTCAATGATCGTTTAGAAATTTGGAACAATGGAGAATTATTGCCGCCATTGCAACTGAAAGACTTAAAGAAGCCTCATGAATCTTTTCCAAGGAATGCAAAAATTGCTGGTGTTTTTCGTGCTGGTGGTTGGGTAGAAAAAGCTGGGGTTGGCACAGTACGGATGATAGAAGAATGCAGGGAGCTTGGAGTTCCAATACCAAAATTTGAACTCTATTCCGGTGGATTTGCAGTTGTTTTTAAATTTGCTGAACCGATTGGTGTGACTCCTAAAAAAGAGATTTTAACTAAACGGCAACAAGAGATCCTCAAATTACTAAAAAAAGAACCGTTAAGTGGTATTCAAATAGCAGCCAAACTAAAGAATATTCTTAGTGCTAGAATGGTACAACTTGAAATGAAAAAATTGGAAAAGAGCGGTTTTGTTAAAAAAGAAGGCGAGGGAAGATCGACGAATTGGGTGTTAATTAAGTAAATGCGAAAGAATGCGAAATAAATGCGAAAGAATGCGAAATAGTTTTTGGAACCGTTGGGCATAGGGCATCAGTTAACCCAAAGATGAAATAAGTTTTAAAATTAAGATATCATTTATTGAAATTACCTAAAGATTACAAGGTTAAAAAAGTAAAATTGAATTTTCAAATTCTTTTACAAAGCAATAAAATTAAATAATGAAAAATAATATCGAAAAATCCCTGCAAGTAAAAACTTGGCCGTCAGATAAGCCACTTTTTAAATATCTCAAAAAGGAATATGCAGCCAAATTGTTTGATTATGGTGAGCTGCACATAGGGGCTCTATATGATTTTAGAAACTGCGAAGCATATGGTGGTAATCGTGGTGATAAAGACGAAGGCAAGAAAGCTATTTATGAGTTTGTTGATGATATTGTTATAAAAGACCGCGAGCACAACCCCTTAAGTCCATTTACAAAACAATATATTTCTATCAAGGAAGGAGCGAAAAATACTAGGCTGGTAAACGGGAGCTTTACACAGAGGCATGACTGTGAAGATTGTTATATTTATTGCATGTCTGAAAAACATAATAAAGTATTATATGATGTTTTTGAGGCTGACACATGTATTCGCATAAAAAGCCCATATAAATTCATGCGTGCGCTATATCTTGTTTTAAAGGAAA